>NZ_JBKGFP010000074.1:0-51214 GCF_046557535.1 Pseudomonas sp. S1(2024) | reverse complement strand
AGCGGGTTCACCCGCGAATGCGTTGGTGGCTTCACCATCGCATTCGCGGGTGAACCCGCTCCTACAGGGCCCTGCCAAGTCAGTTGCTTCGGTGTTTTAGCCGACCATGTCCGGCTCGAAGGGGATGCTCTGCACCACCTCCAGCTCATACCCCGCCAGCCCCGCGTATTTCAGCGGCGGGCCCAGGTGGCGCAGCTTGCCCACGCCCAGATCCTGCAGAATCTGCGCGCCTGTACCCACCTCCGAGTACACCTTCGATTGCCCACGCTGGTAAGGCCGCACCGGCTGGGTCAGCTGCGGCACGCGCTCCAGCAGCGCCTGCGAGGACTCATGGTTGGCCAGGATCACCACCACGCCGGCGCCTTCCTCGGCCACCTTCTGCAGCGCCGCCCAAAGCGTCCAGTTGGCGGGGCCGGCGTATTCGGCGCCGACCAGGTCGCGCAGCGGGTCGATCACATGCACTCGCACCAGGGTCGGCTGCTCGCGGCGGATATCGCCCATGACCATGGCCATGTGTACGCCACCTTCGATGCGGTCTTCGTAGGTGACCAGGCGGAAGGTGCCATGCACGGTCGGCAGCTCGCGTTCGCCGATGCGCTTGATGGTCTGCTCGGTGCTCAGGCGGTAGTGGATGAGGTCGGCGATGGTGCCTATCTTGATGCCGTGCCGGGCAGCGAACACCTCCAGGTCCGGGCGGCGGGCCATGGTGCCGTCATCGTTGAGTACTTCGACGATAACCGACGCCGGGGTGAACCCGGCCAGGCGCGCCAGGTCGCAGCCGGCTTCGGTGTGGCCGGCGCGCGTCAGTACACCGCCTTCGCGGGCACGCAGGGGGAAGATGTGGCCGGGTTGCACCAGGTCTTCCGGGCGGGCATTGGGGGCCATCGCCGCTGCCACCGTACGTGCCCGATCAGCAGCGGAAATACCGGTGGTAACGCCCGTGGCAGCCTCGATCGACACGGTGAAGGCGGTACTGAAAACGCTGCCGTTGGCCGGCACCATCTGCTCCAGGCCCAGACGTTGGCAGTGATCGTCGGTCAGCGTCAGGCAGATCAGCCCGCGCGCTTCACGGGCCATGAAGTTGATGGCCTGGGCGTCGCAACGCTCGGCGGCGATCAGCAGATCGCCTTCGTTTTCCCGGTCCTCGTCATCCACCAGCAGGACCATCTTGCCTTGCCGGTAGTCCTCGAGAAGTTCTTCGATGCTGTTGAAAGCCATGTTGCACGCTCACTGTGGTGGGATGATTATTATGGTATACCATCATACACAAATATCGCCGTAACAGGAGAGCAGCGCATGAAGGCCTATTGGATCGCCCATGTGGACGTGAACGACCCCGAGCAATACCAGCAGTACACCCAGCGCGCCCCGGCTGCCTTCAAGGCATTCGGCGGCCGTTTCCTGGCCCGTGGCGGGCGTAGCGAGGCAATGGAAGGGCGGCCTACCCCTCAGCGTAGCGTGGTGATCGAGTTCGATTCGTACGAGCAGGCGCTGGCGTGTTACCGGTCCGAGCTGTACCAGGAGGCTTGCAGCCATCGCCAGGGGGTGGCGAAGGCTGAGGTGATCATCGTCGAAGGGTTGAGCCCTGAGTGATGGCTGTTGGCCCTATCGCCGGCAAGCCAGCTCCCACAGGTTAAACACTGCCTTGAAGACCTGTGCAGTACCTGTGGGAGCTGGCTTGCCGGCGATAGGGCCATTACTGTCGAAGCAGAAACTCAAGGCATGCCCGGCAATTCATGCGGCCGCAGGTCGAACACCAGCACCTCGGCATCCACCCCGTTGCCCAGCTCCAGCACCTGTTCCTGCCTCACCCGCACCCCATCCCCTTCATTCAGCAATTGCCCATTGAGCTCGATGCTGCCCCGGGCCACATGCACGTAGGCATGGCGGTTTTCCGGCAAGTTCAGGGTGGCACGCTCGTCACCGTCGAACAGGCCGGCATACACCCGCGCATTCTGCCGTACCTGCAATGACCCCTCGGCGCCATCCGGCGAGATGATCAGGCGCAGCTTGCCGCGCTTTTCCTCGGCACTGAAATGCTGTTGCTGGTAACGCGGCGTTGCCCCCTGCACGTTCGGTACGATCCAGATCTGCAGGAAGTGCACCGGCTGCACCTGGCTGTGGTTGAACTCGCTGTGGGCCACGCCGTGGCCAGCGCTCATCAGTTGCACATCGCCCGGGCGGATCACCGAGCCGGTGCCCAGCGTGTCCTTGTGCTCCAGCGCGCCTTCCAGCACGTAGGAGAAAATCTCCATGTCGCGGTGCGGGTGCTGGCCAAAGCCCTTGCCGGGGATGACGCGGTCGTCGTTGATCACCAGCAGGTCCGAGAACCCTTGCTCGTCCGGGTTGCGGTAGTGGCCGAAGGAGAAGGTGTGGAACGATTTCAGCCAGCCATGAAAGGCCAGGCCGCGGTCTTTGGCGTTGCGAACGGTGAGCATGACGGACCTCCTGAACCGGCAGGGCACCAGGCCCTGCCGCATGCGTGGATAAGGTTACTGCAGGTGCACTTTCAGCTCGCCGGCGGCCTGGCGCATGGCCGCTTGCACGGCCGGCACCTGATGCAGCGGGTTGAGCAGCCCGTAGTCATGGATCATGCCGTTGTAGCGCACCGAGGTCACAGTCACGCCAGCGGCATTCAGCTTGCGGGCATACGCCTCACCTTCATCGCGCAGCACGTCGAACTCGGCCGTTTGCACCAGGGCCGGCGGCAGGCCCTTGAGCTGTTCACTGCTGGCCCGCAGCGGCGAGGCGTAGATCTGTTCCCGCGCCTTGGCATCGGTGGTGTAGTTGTCCCAGAACCACTTCATCATCCCGGTGGTCAGGAAGTGCCCCTCGGCAAACTGCTTGTACGACGCAGTTTCGAAGCTGGCATCGGTCACCGGCCACAACAGCAGCTGGAAACGCAGGGCCGGGGTGCCGGCCTCTTTGGCTTTCAAGGCCACTACTGCCGCCATGTTGCCGCCGACGCTGTTGCCGGCCACGGCCAGGCGCTTGCCGTCCACGCCAATTTCCTTGCCATGCTCGGCCACCCAGCGGGTGGCGGCGTAGGCCTGGTTGATCGCGGTCGGGTAGTGCGCTTCCGGCGATGGGGTGTAGTCGACGTAGACCGCCACTGCGCCAGAGCCAACCACCAGGTCGCGGATCAGCCGCTGGTGGGTCGGGAAATCGCCGAGCACCCAGCCGCCACCGTGGAAGAACATGAACACCGGCAGGTCACCCTTCACGTTGGCCGGGCGCACCACTTGCAGTTTGATCGACTCGCCATTGGCCTGGATGGTGCGTTCCTTCACCTCGATACCCGAGAGATCGACCTTTACCGAGGCCTGGGCACCGGTCAGCACCGCGCGGGCGTCTTTCGGGCTGAGCTGCTCCAGTGGCTTGCCGCCGCCTTGTTCCAGGGCTTCGAGGAAGGCCTGGGTGTGCTGTTCGATACCCGGGCTGCCAGCGGCGAAGGCGCTGGAAACGGACAGGGCCAGAAGGGAAGCGGTAAGGGTTTTGTGGACAATGTTCATGAGCGAATCCTTTTCTGTTGAATGTTGGTAGTGGGCGTCTTGCCTGGCCTTCAGGGCCATCGCTGCGACTTGTGCGTAGATTAGGGAGATGCGTTGATGGGAAAAAGCCGCTATAAAGCGTTTGACTGTCACCAAGAGCGAGACAATGAACCCTTACGAAGACATGCGGATCTTTGCCCAGGTCATGGAAGCTGGCAGTTTCACTGCGGCTGCCGACCGCCTGGGGATGTCCAAGCAATCGGTCAGCCGGCGCCTGATGCAGCTTGAGGAGCGCCTGGGCGTGCGCCTGCTCAACCGCTCCACCCGGCGCCTGGATGCCACGCCACTGGGCCAGCACTACTACCAGTCGGCGTTGCGCCTGCTCGGCGAAGTGCAGCAGGTGGAGCACGACATCAGCGGCCAGGCCCAGGCCTTGCGTGGCACCTTGCGTCTGAGTGCGCCGCTGTCGTTCGCCATGGCGCACCTGGGGTGCCTGCTGACCGAGTTCCTGCAGTTGCACCCGCAGGTGGATGTGGAGGTGGATTTGAGCGACCGCGCAGTGGACCTGATCGGCGAGGGCTATGACCTGGCGCTACGGATTGGTGCGCTGGAGGATTCCAGCCTGATTGCGCGGCGCATTGCCAGTGTCGAGCGGGTGTATTGTGCGAGCCCGGCGTACCTGAAGGCTCGGGGCGTGCCGGCCAGGCCGGAGCAACTGGCTGGGCATGATTGCCTGCCGTATGGTCATTCGCGGCAGGTGCAGTGGCAGTTCCGCCAGGGCGGCAAGGTACAGGCGATCCAGGTAGTCGGGCGGATGCGGGCTAACAATGGCGAGCTGCTAAGGGATGCGGCGATTGCCGGGATGGGGGTGACTTATCTGCCAACCTTCATCGTGGGACAGGCGCTGGCGGATGGGCGACTGGTGAAAGTGCTGGATGAGTGGCAGCCGCCAGCACTGCAGTTGTCGGCGGTGTACCCCCAGCACCGGCAGGTGGCGCGGCCGGTTCAGGGGTTTGTGAACTTCCTGCGTGAGCGCTTGGTGCAGCTCTGACCTTCGGTACCGAGTGCGCTTCTTCGCGGGCACGCCCGCTCCCACAGGTACTCCAGAGCCCCCAAGCCCAGTGATTACCCTGTGGGAGCGGGTTTACCCGCGAAGAGGCCGGTGCAGGTCAACGCATCAGTTCATCTACCCCGACCCACCCACCATCGAACTCGTCCATGGCATCCAGCACCGCTTCACGGAAATACGCCAGCGACGCCCGATCAAACAGCAACTGCAAGGCCGGCCTCTCATCGCTCCCCACATTCAGCACGATCACGTTGATCCGCGCCGCCGAGGTCTGCGCCACCGCCCCAACGGGAAACGCCCGGGCGCGCAAGTCCACCCCGCACAACTTGGCCATCACCGCGCTGCAATGCACTCCCGAGAGCTGCAGCCAGGCATGGCTATCCTGGCGCGGCAGCAGGTAGTTGCGCCGAGCATCCTGCACCCCCCCAGCCTCTTCGGCAGCCACCCGTGCACCGCCGTCGGCCAGGCTGCCCAGCAGCAGGTACTCGGTCTGCGACAAGCGTGCTACCCAGCCACTGTCTTCCTGGCGCACGGCCTGGTTGGGTAGCGACGGCAAGCGGTAGCCACGCGCCTGCAGGCAAGCGGCACTGTCGCCCCCTCGAAACCCGACCCGTGCCAGATCGGTCAGGTCAGTCAACGCGCAGGTATGCAGCAGTTCGGCCCGCGGGCCGGGTGAAATAAAAGCTTTGGCTTGCAAACTGGTCATGGCTCAGAGCTCCTGGCGCAGGTTGTCGGGATCGTGAAACGGCAGTGGCACCACCTTGGCATTGACCATCACACCGCCCTCCACGCGGATCGGGATGTGCGTGCCAGGCGTGGCCTGATGGGCACCGGCGTAAGCCAGGCCGATGATCTGTCCCAGGGTTTGCGAGTATTCGCAGGATGTGACGTTGCCGCTGATGTCCGCCCCGTCCAGCACCAGATGCCCCTCCAGCGGCTGCGGGCTGCCCTTGGGCAGGGTGAAGCCGACCAGTTTGCGCTTGAGCGGCTGCGCTTCGAGGATCTCGATCGAGCGTTTGCCGACGAAGAATGGCTTCTTGCGGCCGATGGCCCACTGCATGTCGATCTCCGCCGGGTGGGTCATGCCGTCGGTGTCCTGGCTGATGATCACGTGGCCCTTTTCCAGGCGCAGCAGGCGCTGGGTCTCGACGCCGAACGGGCGAATGCCCAACCCCGCGCCAGCCTGCATCAAGGTATCCCACAGGCGCTCGGCGTGGCGCGCCGGCACATGCACTTCGTAGCCCAGTTCACCCACAAAGCCCACCCGCAGGATGCGCGCGGCAATGCCGGCCACTGTGCCCTGGCGTACGCCGAGGTAAGGGAAGGCCTCGGCCGACAGGTCCACATCGTCACACACCTTGGCCAGCACCTGGCGTGAAAGCGGCCCGGCCAGGTTGACCGCGGCCAGGGCGGCGGTGACGTTGGTGACGTCCACATCCAGGCGCCATTGCGCATTCCACTTCAGCATCTGCTGGTAGATGCGGTCGACACCGCTGGTGGTGGCGGTGACGTAGAAGTGCTGCTCGCCCAGCCGGGCGCACACGCCGTCATCGATCACCACGCCATGCTCGTTGGTCATCAGCGCGTAGCGGGTGCGGCCGATGGCCAGCTTGGCGAAGCCGAAGGTGTAAAGGCGCTCCAGCAGTTCGGCGGCGTCGGGGCCGCGCACATCCAGGCCACCGAGGGTGGAAACGTCGATCAGGCCGACCTTCTCGCGCACATGGCGGGCTTCCTCCTGCATGCAGCGTTCGCGGTCCTCGGGCTTGCCATAATAGGCCGGGCGCTGCCAGATGCCGGCCGGCATCATCTTCGCCCCGGCTTCCAGGTGGCGGCGGTGCATGGGCGTTTGCCGGTACGGGTCGAAGGCGCGGCCGGCGACGTGGGCCAGTTTTTCCGCCTGGAACGGTGGACGGGCGGTGGTCACCCCGGTTTCGCTGATGCTGCGCCCGGTGGCGTGGGCCACCAGGCGAGCGGTCGGCAGCGCCGAGTGGCGGCCCTGGGACGGGCCCATGCCGACCGTGGAGAAGCGCTTGACCAGTTGCACATCGCGGTAGCCGCTGCGCGTGGCGTTGACGATGTCGCGCACTTGCAGGTCTTCATCGAAGTCGACGAAATCCTTGCCCTTGGGGTGGGGGAAGATCGGCCAGGTGAAGTTGACCTTGGCTTCGGCGCTGAACACTGGCTGCACCGGCGCTTCCAGGCCCAGCGCTGCCAGCGCATCGGCAGCCCCGCGAGTGGCGTCGGCCAGCACATTGCCCAGTGCGTGACGGCCGTTCACCGAACCGGCGATATCCAGCCCGGCCGGCAGGTTGCTGATGACGAATTCGTCGCGGTTCACATCGTAGGCCAGCTTGCCGCCAGCCTGGCACGGCAACTGGTACACCGGCATGTAGCCTGCCGACATGCACAGCAGGTCGCAGGCCAGGCGCAGGCCATGCGGGCCGACCTTGCCCTGGCCGGTGATCGGGCGAATATCCACGCCACTCACGTGGCGCATGCCCGCTTCGTGCAGGGCTTCGTACACGGTGCTACCCAGCTGCACGGGTATATTGCGGCGCTTCAGTTCTGCGGCCAGTGCGGCATCGGCTGGCGCGGCGCGCATGTCGACCACCGCGGCCACGGCCACGCCTTGCTCCTGCAGGTCGAGGGCGGCGAGGTAGCCGTCATCGTGGCCGGTGAGGACTACCGCGCGCTGGCCGGGTTTTACCGCGTACAGCTTCATCAGCCGCTGCACGGCGCTGGTCAGCATGACCCCCGGCAGGTCGTTGTTGCGGAACACAACTGGCTGGTCGAACGAACCGGCCGCCACCAGGCCGCGGCTGGCTCGCACCTTGTACAGGCGTTTGTGCTGGATCACCGGCAGGTAGTTGTCGGTGAACCAGCCGTTGCAGGTGGCGTCCAGCAGCACCTGGATGTTCGGGTGGCCCTCGACGGCAGCCAGCAGTTCCTGGCGCAGGCTGGTAGCGCGGGTGCCGGCAATGTCGAAGCGGGCGTAGGTGAGCGAGCCGCCAAGTACCGGCTGTTGCTCGATCAGCAACACCTTGGCCCCGGCATTGGCCGCGTCCAGTGCCGCACGCAGGCCCGCCGGGCCAGCGCCGATGACGGCCAGATCGACGAACAGATAGGCCTTGTCGTAATACTGCGGCCTGAAGCCTAGGTCGAGCACGCCCAGGCCGGCCTTCTTGCGGATCAGCGGCTCCCACACCTTCCACATGCCCTTGGGCTTGTAGAACGAGCGGTAATAGAAGCCCACCGGCATGAAGCGCGAAAACTTGCCCAGGTAGGCGTCGCGATCGTGCGTCAGGCTACCGTTGAAGTT
The DNA here is from genome assembly GCF_046557535.1 of Pseudomonas sp. S1(2024). Classification (NCBI taxonomy): domain Bacteria; kingdom Pseudomonadati; phylum Pseudomonadota; class Gammaproteobacteria; order Pseudomonadales; family Pseudomonadaceae; genus Pseudomonas; species Pseudomonas sp. S1(2024). The sequence goes on along the minus strand of NZ_JBKGFP010000074.1, from coordinate 43,335 downwards.
CTGCCCTTCGACTACCTGGCCATCGCGGGCGGCTTCCAGGTCGGCCAGCACATTGGGCTCGTCCGGCAGCTGCACAAGGGTGTTGGCATCCTGCCCGGCCATGCTCAGCGGGCCGCGCGGGCGGTGGTACTTGAACGAGCGCGACAGCAGCCAGCGGCCACTGCCGAGCAGGGCGCTGGCGATGCTGTCACCGGCAAAGCCCTGGCAGGCCTGGCCGTCGAACTGGAAGTGCAGGGGCCGCTCGCGGTCGATCAGCAGGCCCATGGGCGCGGGGAGGCGAGTGTGGCTGTTCATCCGGCAATCTCCGGGGTGGCGGCGGGGGTGAAGTCGACGCGGCGGTCGAACAGTTCTTTCGGGTCGAAGGTGCGCAGCACCTGGTCGCTCACCGTGTGGCGTTCGGCCAGGAACCAGTAGCTGGAGGCGTTGTGCAGCCACCATTCGATCACCACGCCGGCAAGGTTGTCGCTGTTGAACACATAGTCGGCCCATTCCGCATCGCTGCAGCTGGCCGGGTCGGGCATGTGCCTGAATTCGCCGCCGTAGGTGAACTCGCTGATATTGCGCGGGCCGTTCAAGGGGCAGGTCAGGATCTTCATCGTCGTCGCTCCTTAGTGGCTGGCCGCGGTGGCGCCCATTTCGTTGACTTGCTGGAAGCGGCTGAAGCGCTCCAGGGCAAAGGGTGCGATCAGTTCCGGCACCTTGCCGCCACTGGCGACCAGCTCGGCCATGGTCTTGCCGCAGATCGGCGTGGCCTTGAAACCCCAGGTGCCCCAGCCGGCGTCCAGGTAATAGTTGTGCACCGGCGACAGGCCCATGATCGGGCTGTAGTCCGGGGTCATGTCGGTGATCCCGGCCCACTGGCGCATCAGCTTGGCGTTGGCCATGAACGGGAACATCTCGATGGCGTGTGCCAGCAGGCTCTCCTTGAGGTCGAGGGTGGAGCGGGTGTTGTACAGCGGGTATGGGTCGGAGCCGCCGCCAAAGACGATCTCGCCGCGGCTGGTCTGCTGCACGTAGCAGTGCAGCGCCGAGGAGCTCACCAGTGGGTCGAGAAACGGCTTGAACGGCTGGGTGACCATGGCCTGCAGCGGGTAGGTGTGGATCGGCGCACGAATGCCGGCCTTGGCCATCAGCAGCGAACTGGCCCCGGCCACGGCCTGCACCACGCAACCGCACTGCACGGTGCCACGGTTGGTCTTCACCGCCTCGATGCGCCCGTTGCGGATCAGCAGGTCCTGCACTTCGGTCAGCTGGTGGATCTCGACGCCGCGCTTGGCCGCCTGCCTGGCGTAGCCCCAGGCCACTGCGTCGTGGCGCGCGGTGGCGCCGTCGATGTGCCACAGGCCGGCCAGCACTGGCAGGTGGCCCGGGTCCAGGTTCAGGCTTGGCACCAGTTCGTGGATCTGCTGGCGGTCGATCATTTCCGTGCGGCCACCGAAGTGCTTGTTGACCTCGGCGCGCTGGCGGAAGGCGCGCACGGTGGCGTCGGTGTGCGCGAGGGTGAGCTGACCGCGTTCGGAATACATGATGTTGAAGTCGAACTCGTTCGACAGGTTCTGGAACATGCGCACCGATTCTGCGTAGAAGCGCACACCCTCACTGGTGAGGTAGTTGGAGCGGATCACCGCTGTGTTGCGCGCAGTATTGCCGCCGCCCAGGTAGGCCTTTTCCAGCACGGCGACATTGGTGATGCCATGGTACTTGGCCAGGTAGTAGGCGATGGCCACGCCGTGGCCGCCGCCGCCGATGATCACCACGTCATAGCGTGGCTTGAGTTCGCACGGCGGTGGCAGGTCGACCTCTACCGGGTAGTCGGCGCTCAGGCCGTATTTCAGCAGGGCGAAAGGCATGGGGTGCGCTCCTGGTGGGCAGCCTGTTGTTGCAGGTCGAGGGCGAGCAGGGTGTTTTTCATCAGGTAGGCGATGGTCATCGGGCCGACCCCGCCGGGCACCGGGGTGATGCCGGCCACCTGGGGCAGGGCGGCGGCGAAGTCGACATCGCCGACCAGGCGGCTGTGGCCGCCTTCGTCGATGCGGTTGATACCGACATCGATCACAACCGCGCCAGGCTTGAGCCAGTCGGCACCGATCAGCCGTGGCTTGCCCACTGCGGCCACCAGGATGTCGGCCTGGCGACACAAGGCCTGCAGGTCGCGGCTGCGCGAGTGCACCACGGTCACCGTGCAGTCGGCCTGCAGCAGCAGGGCGGCCATGGGCTTGCCGACGATGTTCGAGCGGCCGACCACCACCGCATGCTTGCCATGCAGTTCGCCACAGGCATCGCGCAGCAGGCGCATGCAGCCGCTGGGCGTGCACGGGGTGAGCACATCGCGGCCCTGGGCCAGGCCGCCGACGTTCTCGCTGTGGAAGCCGTCCACATCCTTCAGTGGGCTGATCGCCTGGAGAATGCGGTGTTCATCGATATGGGCCGGCAACGGCAGTTGCACGAGAATGCCGTTGACCTCGGTGTCGCGGTTGAGGCGGTCGATCAGGGTCAGCAGCTCGGCCTGGCTGGTGCCTGCGGGCAGGCGATGCTCCAGCGAGCGGATGCCCACCTCTTCGGCACGCAGCACCTTGTTGCGCACGTACACCTGGCTGGCAGCGTCGGCGCCGACCAGCACCACCGCCAGGCCCGGTTGCACGCCGCCCTGGCGCAGCTCTTGCACCTGCTCGCGTACCTCGGCCAGCACCCGCGTCGCGGTGGCCTTGCCGTCGATCAGCTTGATACTGGGAGTGGCGTTCATTTGAAGATCACCGTGCGGTCGTGGTTCAGGAACACCCGATGCTCAAGGTGGTATTTCACGGCGCGGGACAGGGCGATGGTCTCGGTGTCGCGGCCGATGGCTACCAGGTCATCCGGTGCGTAGGCATGGTCCACACGCTGCACTTCCTGCTCGATGATCGGGCCTTCGTCCAGGTCGCTGGTGACGTAGTGGGCGGTGGCGCCGATCAGCTTCACCCCGCGCTGGTAGGCCTGGTGATAAGGCTTGGCGCCTTTGAAACCGGGCAGGAACGAATGGTGGATGTTGATCGCCCGGCCTGACAGCTGGCGGCACAGGTCGTCGGAGAGGATCTGCATGTAGCGCGCCAGCACCACCAGTTCGGTGCCGGTGTCCTCGACGATGCGCAGCAGCGCGGCTTCCTGTTCGGCCTTGGTGTCCTTGCTGACCGGCAGGTAGACGAAACGGATGCCTTGGCGCTCGGCCATCGGGCGCAGGTCCAGGTGGTTGGAGACCACGGCGGTGATCTGCATGTCCAGCTCGCCCTTGGCATGGCGGTACAGCAGGTCGGACAGACAGTGGTCGAACTTGCTCACCATCAGCAGCACGCGCATCGGCCGGGCACTGCTGTGCAGGCTCCACTGCATGTCGAAGCGCTGGGCGACATCGGCAAAGCCGGCTTCCAGCTGCGGTGTGTCACCCGTGACACCGGTGTTGTAGCGGAACACCGCGCGCATGAAGAAGCGCCCGTTGTCCTCGTCGTCGAACTGCGCCATCTCGCTGATGTAGCAACCGTGCTCGGCCAGGTAGGTGGTCACCGCGGCGACGATGCCGGACACGGCCGGGCAACTGACGCGCAGGATGAAGTGATCGGGAGCGGGATGCATGTCGGATAGGCCTCGTGATGGAGTGGGGCAGGTCGGGCACAAGGGCAAAAGAGGCTTCGCGTGGAGGCGAAGAAATATTTCTTGGTAGGAATATAAATTTCCTTTAGGCGATTTATAGGCGAAGAGTCGGGTGACGGTCTAGAGGTTTGTGAATTTTTTTTGCCTGGCAGGAAAGTTTTAGCCGGGACCTGTAGGAGCGGGTTCACCCGCGAATAGGCCGGTACAGGCTATGATTGCTCCATGAGCACTACACCGCCTCTGCGCCAACCTTGCCCCCCTGGCGCCTGCGACTGCGGCCGCGAACACCTGGTCGATCACCCGCAGGCCGCTCAGCGCATCCTCCTGCTGACCCGCCAGGAAGAGAAACGCCTGCTCGACCGCCTGGAAAACCTCAAGGACCTGGAAGACCTGCAACGCCTGCAGCAGCGGATGTATGAAAACCTCGGCATTCGCGTGCACATTGCCCCCGGTTTCAACGAAGTGCGAACCATGCGCGGCATCGTCATCGAACTGGACGACCAGCCCGGCCTATGCCGCAAGACCCGGCAGTCGATCCCGGCGGCGATCCGCCGTGGGCTGGAGCGCAACCCGCAGGTGGCCTTCCGCTTGCTCGATACCCACGACCTGTTGCGGGATACCTGAAGACCGCGTCAGCCCCACTAATTTTTTCGCCACTCGCCACGTCTACTTGAAAGCCCCCCTGCGCCAGGCGCGCAGCGGCACCCATCACTCAAGGAGACAGGCAATGACTTCCGTTTTCGACCGCGACGATATCCAGTTCCAGGTAGTGGTCAACCACGAAGAGCAATACTCGATCTGGCCCGATTACAAAGCCATCCCCAACGGCTGGCGTGCCGTAGGCAAGAGCGGCCTGAAGAAGGACTGCCTGGCCTACATCGATGAAGTCTGGACCGACATGCGCCCGCTGAGCCTGCGCCAGAAAATGGCCGAAGCCGCCGCCCAGTGACTGCATTGAACCTGCTGTGCCTGCCGTATTCCGGGGCCAGCGCCATGGTCTACAGCCGCTGGCGGCGCAAGCTGCCGACGTGGCTGCAGGTACGCCCGGTGGAACTGCCCGGGCGTGGTGCTCGCATGGCCGAGCCACTGCACACCGACATGCAGGCCCTGGCCCGGCAACTGGCTGCCGAACAGCGCCTGGCGGCCAGCACCCCCTACGCGCTGCTCGGCCATAGCCTGGGCGCCTTGCTGGCCTTCGAGCTGGCCCATGAGCTGCAAGCGCTGGGCTGCCCGGCGCCACTGGCCCTGTTTGCCTGCGGTACCGCAGCGCCGACCCGCCGCGAGGACTACGATGGCAAGAACTGGCGCGAGCCCAAGAGCGACGCCGAGTTGATCGGCGAGTTGCGCGAGCTTCAGGGCACGCCCGAGGAAGTGCTGGCCAACGCCGAGCTGATGAGCCTGACCTTGCCCACCCTGCGCGCCGACTTCCTGCTGTGTGGTACCTATGCCTACCGCCAGCGGCCAGCGTTGCAGTGCCCGCTGCACGTGTTGGGCGGCATGCAGGACCGCGCCAGTGACGAGCAATTGCAGGCCTGGCGCAAGGAAACCCTCGGGGCGTTCTCGCTGCAGATGTTCCCAGGCGGCCACTTCTTCATCCATGAGCATGAAGACCGGGTGCTCGCTGCGCTGACCGCGTCGCTGCAACCGCTTCGGCTGTCCGCCTGATTGACGTCACCGCTTGCCTGGGGGAGGCTAGGCCTTTTCCCAGGCAAGAGGCAGACAATGCTGATCGATCCCCACAAGGCCACGCTGCTGGTCGTCGACATCCAGGAAAAACTCATCGGCGCCATGAGCGACCCTGAAGGCACCCGCGCGCGGGCCCGATGGCTGCTGGCAGCGACGAACGAGCTGGAACTGCCGACGGTGATTTCCGAGCAGTACCCCAAAGGCCTGGGCCATACCCTGGCCGAACTGCTGGCCGCAGCGCCGGCCGCCGAGGTGGTGGAGAAAAGCCATTTTTCCTGTGTGGCCGCCGAGTGCCTGCCAGCAAGTCTGATGACGCGCGAGCAAGTGATTGTCTGTGGCATGGAAACCCATGTCTGTGTGCTGCAGACCGTGCTTGGCCTGCTGGCACTGGGCAAGCAGGTGTTCGTGGTCGAGGATGCCTGTGATAGCCGTACGCCGGCGAGCAAGGCCGCAGGGCTGGCACGCATGCGGGCCGCGGGGGCGCAGGTGGTGACCCGCGAAATGGTTCTGTTCGAGCTCATGGGTAGTGCCAGCCACCCGCTGTTCCGGTACATCAGCAAGACCTACCTGGTCGGTGAACAGCCCTGAACGGCCGGTTACTGGCTGCCGGGTTGATGGCCCTGGCGCTGCTGCAAGGTTGCGCCGGGCGTCGTGAGGAAGCGCCCGAGACGGACCCGGCCAAGGTCCGCGCCCAACTGCTGCGGCTGTTACCCGCCCAGGCCAAGGACCGCGATGGCTGGGCCCGGGACATTCAGGTGGCGTTCGAGGCCCAGCGAATTGCCCCCAGCAAGAGCAACCTGTGCGCGGTGCTGGCGGTGACCGAGCAGGAGTCGACCTTCAATGCCGACCCGCAAGTGCCCAACCTGGGGCGTATCGCCCGAGAGGAAATCGACCGCCGCGCTGCGCGCCTGCACATCCCCAAGCTGCTGGTCGACGGTGCACTGAAGGCGCCGTCGGGTAATGGCAAGAGCTACCAGCAACGTTTGCAGGCGGTGCGCAGTGAGAAGCAGCTGAGCGAACTGTACGACGAAGTCATCGCTCGCGTACCGCTGGGCAAGACCTTGCTGGGCGGGCTGAACCCGGTGCATACCGGTGGGCCGATGCAGGTCAGCATCGACTTTGCCGAAAAGCATGCGCGGGATTACCCCTACAGCCACGACGGCAGCATTCGCCAGGAAGTGTTCACCCGGCGCGGCGGCATGTATTTCGGTATCGCCCACTTGCTGGGCTATTCGGCCAACTACGATCGCCAGCTGTACCGCTTTGCCGATTTCAACGCGGGCTGGTACGCCAGCCGCAATGCGGCATTTCAGGCGGCACTGAGCAAGGCGACGGGGGCGACGCTGGCGCTGGATGGCGACCTGGTGGCGCCGGGCTCGATCATGCCCGGGACCACTGAAAAGGCGGCACGCAAACTGGGAGGAAAGCTGGGCCTGCGCAACCCGCAGATTCGCAGCCAGCTGGAGCAGGGCGATAGTCTGGCCTTCGAGGACAGCAAGCTGTACAGCGGGGTGTTCGCCCTTGCTGATGCTGCGGCCGGCAAGCCGGTGCCACGGGCGGTGCTGCCGGGGATCCAGCTGAAAAGCCCGAAGATCACCCGCAAGCTGACCACGGCGTGGTTTGCCGGGCGGGTGGATGAGCGTTATCAGCGGTGCATGAAGCGCTAGCTGTCCATTGCTTGCACCGGCCTCTTCGCGGGCTTGCCCGCTCCCACAGGTACCTCACTGTTCTCTGGCCCTGTGCTATCCCTGTGGGAGCGGGCAAGCCCGCGAAGAGGCCGGCACAGCCAACATCAGCTTTCGCCCAGGGCGGCAACCACCAGATCCACACTGGCCTTCAACCCGGCAAACGCATCCTCAGGGTCACTCTCCACCACCACCAACTTCGCCCCGGACGCCTTGATCACCTCGGCCACAGCCGCTTCCGGCTGCCGGTGGTCCAGCACCAGCGCTACGTCCTGCGCCTTCAGGTTGTCCCCCAGCGCCCTCAGCGCAGCCGCATCCCACTCGGCCGGAAGTGGCTGCTCGACCACATCCAGGTTCAACCCGCTGGCCAGATAACCCAGCCGTTCCGACAGGCTCACCACCGTCAGGTTGTCGACCTTGGCCAAGCGTGTCTGGCTGCTGGCCGAAAGCTCCAGCAACTGGCGTTTGAGCCCGGCCAGGTTGCCCTGGATCTGCGCCTTGTCGCCCGGCGCCAACCGCTCCAGGTCATTGGCTACCACGTCGGCCATGCGCCCGAAGTTGGTCGGGTTGAGCCAGGGGTAGGCGCCATAGGCCTCGTCGCCGCTCACCGCTATGCCCGGCAGCGCGCCATCCACTGGCCGTGCGGCGTCGATTTCGACGATCCGGATATTGCTACGCCGGGCCATCGGGTACAGCGGGTCGTCACGCCAGATCGAGCGCACGCCGATCACCGCGTCGGCCTGCTGCGCGGCCTTGTGCAGGCTGGCGCCACCGCGACCGCTGAAATAGGAAGGCTGGCGGCTGGCAGGCAGGTTGGCGGGTGCTGCACGCTTGAGCTGCACCTTGGTGCCCTCGAGCAAGGCGCTGGCCAGGCTGTGGGTGACGGGCAGGGTGGTCAGCACTTGCGTGGCGAAAGACAGCGACGGCAGGCCGGCCAGGGCCAGCGCCAGGGTCAGGCGTTTCAGGTTCATGCCGGGTTTCCTTGCAGGCGGGGGACGAGGGCGCGGGCCAGCGCTGCCAGCGCGAAGCAGATGCCCGCGACCAGGATGATCGCGGCGCCGGACGGCACCGGCAGGTCGAAAACGATCGGCAGCAGGATGCCCAGCAGCGTGCTCAGCGTGGCGATCAGCACCGACAGGAAGAAAAAGCCCTTCAGCGACTGGCTGACCAGGCGTGCGGCGGCAGCGGGGATCACCAGCAGCGCCCCGACCAGGATCGCCCCGATCACCTTCACCGAGGCCACGGTGACCAGGGTCACCAGTACCACGAACAGGTAGTCCAGGGTTTTCACCGCCACCCCGCGCACGGCTGCCAGCTGTGGGTTGAAACTGGCCAGCATGATGCGGTTGTACAGCGGCACGGCCAATGCCAGCACCAGCACCGCGACGATGCCCAGCACCACCAGGTCCTGGCCGCTGACGGTCAGCACCGAGCCGAACAGCACGTTCTCGAGGATGTGCACGTTGATCTTGCCCGCCAGCATCAGCAGCAGGCTGGCGCCCAGCGCCAGCGACACTGACAGGAACACGCCGATCAGCGTGTCCGGCGACAGCCCGGTGCGGTTGCGCAGGAAGTTGAGCAAGATGCCGAACAGCAGGCAGTAGCCGAACAGGCTGCCGTAGGGGCCGGTGTAGGGCTCGCCCAGCAGGATGCCGATGGCCACGCCGGTCAGTGCGGCGTGGCCGACGGCTTCGGAGAAGAAGGCAAAGCGCTTGACCACCACCAGGGTACCCAGGCCGCCCAGCACCGGGCCGATCATCAAACCGGCCAGCAAAGCGTTGACCACGAAGCCGTAGGTCAGCGCCTCGGGCAGGTAGCCGGCAGTGGCCCAGTCCTGGACCGTTTGCCGAAAGATTTCAAAACTCATCAGGCAAGGCTCTCGCTACGTGGGTGAACGGAGAACAGGCCGAGCAGGCGCTCCGGGGTCAGGGCCTGGGCGGGCGGGGCGTCGAACAGTACCTGGCGGCTCAGGCCGGTAACTCGGTCGGCCAGACGCATCACGGCTTCCAGGTCATGTTCGATCCACAGCACGGTGGTGCCGGCCTGGCGCCAACCCTGCAGCAGTTGTTCGAACACCTGGATGCCGGCTTCATCCAGGGCCGACATCGGTTCGTCCAGCACCAGCAGTTGCGGCTCGGGGATCAGGCCCTGGGCCAGCAGCACGCGTTGGCGTTCGCCACCGGAAAGCGCGCCCATGCGCCGTTTGCGCTTGTCGAGCATGCCGACCCGCGCCAGGGCTGCGTCGATGGCCGGCTGCACACGGCGCGACAGGCCGAGGAAGGCGGGGCGGCGCTGGCACATGGCAGCCATGAAGTCGTCCACGGTCATCGGCAGGCCACGGTCGAACTCCAGCGCCTGCGGCACATAGCCGATCACTTCGCGTTCGCTGGGCCAGTGCAGGGTCAGCTGGCCCTGGTGCGGCATCTGCCCGAGCAGGGTCTTGATCAGTGAACTCTTGCCGCCGCCGTTGGGGCCGACGATGGCATGCACGCTGCCGGCGGCGACGTTGAAGCTGACCTGTTCGAGGATGCGGGTGCGGCCCAGGGTGAGGTCGATGCCGGCGAACTCGATGCGCGGCCCGCAGGCTGTCACCAGGTTGGCGGCGGCGGTCATGCGCGGTTCTCCTGGATGGCGCGGACCACGGTGTCGAGGTTGCGCTTCATCTCCACTTCGTACTTGTCCTTGGTGTATTCGCCGTAGGAGATGTGCGTAAGCGGGTACAGGCGCACGCCGGATTCACGCTGGATGGTTTCGACATAGGCCGACGGGAAGTCCATTTCCGAGAAGATCACCCGCACGTCCAGCGCCTTGAGCTGGTCGATGGTCTTCTTCAGCTGGGCCGGGCTGGGTTCGATGCCATGGGCTGGCTCGACCACCGCGGTCACCTCCAGGCCGAAGTCGCGCACCAGGTAGTCGTAGGCGGCATGGATGGTGGCGACCCGGAAGGTGGCGCTGGGCGCCTCGGTGACCTTGGCCAGTGCTTCGGCACGCAGTGCGCGCAGGCGCTTGGCATAGGCGCGGGCGTTTTGCGTGTACAGCTTGGCATTGTCCGGGTCGAGCTTGCCCAGTTCGCGGGCGATGTTGTTGACCTGGGCGATGGTGGTGCTGATCGACAGGAAGGTATGCGGGTTGACCACCTTGCCGGCGCCGCGGGCGGCAATGCCGGTGGCCGCCAGCAAGGGTACGTTCTGGTTGGCCTCTATGGTGTTTATGTCGGGCTTCTCGCTGGCGGCGATCATGCGGTCGGCGAAATCGTCATGGCCGACGCCGTTCAGTACCACCACGTCCAGGGTGCCGATGCGCTTGATGTCCTCGGCCCGTGGCTCGTAGGCATGGGGGTTGAACCCTGCCGGAATCAGCGGCACCACTTCGGCCTTGTCGCCGACGATGTTGCTCACATAGCTGTAGTAGGGGTGCAGGGTAATGCCGATACGCAGGGGCTTGCCGTTATCGGCCAGGGCCTGTGCCGGCAGGGCAATGGCCAGGAGCAGGGCGAGGGCGGAGCGGAGCATGGGGAAGTCCTTGGGTTCAATGACGGTGTTCACGGGTGACCCCGGCGTCGTAATGGCTGACCACCTGCTGCCAGCCGGCGGCGATCAGGGTGGCCTGGCCAAGGTCGTCCGGGGTCACGGCGGCGCTGTCGCGGCGCAGCCAGACATCGGCCTGGCCGGTGCTGTCGGCCGGCAGGATCAGCAGCAGGCTGCCGGCCACTTCCGGGGCCTGGCTGCGGCCAAGGTAGGCCCCGGTCTCCAGCCACGACCATTGGTGGCTGCCGCGGCTCTGGCTGCCGGCATCGACCACGAACGGCGGCAGGCCTTGCTCGGCAAGTGCCTGGACGCTGGGCGCAGCGGTGTTCTCTTCACGCAGCAGCTGGATTTCGTCGAAGGCCACCCGCAAGTCGGTGTACAGGCCTTGCTCGGCGGCGGTCAGGTCGCGACGGGCGTCTATCTGGTGGCTGGCGATGGCCTGTTCATCCTCGCGTTCGCCGCGCAGCAGCACCACACCGATGGCGAGTACCGCGATCAGCAGGCTGACCAGCAGCACGTACAGGGTTTCGTGCCCGGCGCCGGCCGGGCGAATCACTTGGGCGCGGCTCATGGCTGGGCTATATCGGCGTAGTCGACTTCCACCACGTGCCCGGGGCCGGCATCGAACAGCACGTAGAACTCGCCGTCCGGGCGCTTGAAGGTCAGGGTCGAGTCATCACCGAGCTTGCCGCCGACCAGCACCTGTTCGTCGTAGCCGATCACATCCAGGGTAACTCCGGGGGCGCCGCTGCCGTCCGAGAAGCCGCCGGTGCACTTGACCTGGCCGCCGGCCAGCTCTTCACACTCGCACATCGGGTTGTGCGCCAGTGCCGGGCAGGCGGCCAGCACCAGCAAGGGCAGGGCGAGGGTGCGTATCAGGTGTTTCATTTCTTGCTTCCTTGTTTCTCGAGCCAGGCCACGGTGGCTGGCGATGCCTTGGCCAGAGGGACGGACGCCTGGTGCATGCTGCCGTCCCAGCCTTCCAGGGTGATCCAGATCTGCGCGTCGGGCTTGGTGCGTGGCGGGATCGGCAACGAGGTGCCCATGTTGTACGGCGCGCCGAAGAAAATCGTGCCGGCGGCGCGCAGGCTGCGCGGTTTGCCGATGCGCAGGTAGGCCGCCTTGACGCCGTTGACGCAGGCCTTGCACAGCGATGCATTGAAGACCTTGAAGTGGCCGGCCGGGCCATCGGCGCGGGGAGCCTCGTCACGCATCTCGGCCAGGTCCAGGGTATAGGGGCCGACCTGGATGTCGTGGATCACATTGGCGCCGAGCCCCGCTTCGCCGCGAAACAGCTTGGCCTCGGCGAAGTACTTGGGCATGAAGCCCAGCGGGATGAGGATCAGCAGGATGTTCAAGTGAAAACGCCACTTCAGCCACAGTTGCTTCAGCGGGCTGACGGTCACGGCTTGGGCCTGGCTCATGGGCGGATCTCCACTGTGGGTTCATGGCGCGCCATGCGCGGTGCGCGCTCGCTGCGCTTGAGGGCGGCGGCGGTGGCCTGGGCGGTGCGTTTGGTCCAGATCAGCAAACCGCTGAACACCATCAGGGTGAGGACCAGGCCGAAGAAGAACCACACCAGCTTGATCGGCAGGCCGCCGAAATCGCCGGTGTGCAGCGGGCGCATCGACTCGGTGACGAACTCCAGGGCGGAGCGGTCGCTGATCAGGAACTGACTGTCGACATTACGCGTGTACGGGTTCACCGAGGCGCTCTGGAACATCAGCGGGTACCAGCCTGGTCCGGCCAGGGTGATGTGGCTGTAGGCGGTAGCCGGCAGCGAGATGAAGCTGATCTCCAGCCCCGGGACCGCCAGGCCGGCGATGCGTGCCGCTTCATCCAGGTCGATGCGCGCTGCCGGGCTGCCATTCGGGGTTTGCGGCACGTCCTCACGGGCGATCACCGGCACGATGGGCCGGCTGGAAATGGTGATGTGGTTGTCGGCCAGGATTGCCTGGATCAGGAACCAGGTGCCGGTGATGGAAATGACCGCAATGAACCAGATCGACCAGACCCCGGCCAGGCGGTGCAGGTCGCCCCAGAAAATTCGCGAACCATGGCCGGTGCGCACTGGCTTGAAGAAGCCCCTCCAGAACTTCTTGTACACCACCAGGCCGGTTACCAGCGAAGCCAGCATGGGCAGCCCGAGCAACGACACCAGGTACCAGCCCCAGCTGAAACCGCTGGTGAACGGCACCAGCCACCAGCCGTGCAAGGCGCGGGTGAAGGCTTCGAAGTTGAAGTCCGGGGTCTTGCCCTGGATGGCCCCGGTGTAGGGGTTTACATACAGCGTCGGGCTGGTGCCGTCAGGCAGGGTGACATTGGCCTTGACCGCGAAGTGCGAACCGTCGGGCTGGATCAGCCGCTCCACCACCATGTCCGGCTCGGCCTTGTGCAGGGCGTCCAGTACCTGCTGGAAGCTCAGGCGCTCGGCGTCGGCGTCGGGCTTGTTGGCGCGCACGGCGGGGTCGGCCAGCCAGACGATTTCCTGGCTGACCACCGCGAGCATGCCGGTGAAGCAGACGATCAGGACAAAGAACCAGATCGGCAAGGCGAGCCAGCTGTGGACCAGGAACCACAGCCTGGATTTGGATTTTTTTGGTGATTTGGCCATCTGACGGTCTTCTGCAATGGGGAGTCGAGCGTGTGCCCAGCCAAAGAGGGGCTGTATTGATAAGGACGAATGAGAATCGAAAACCTGCCGTTTTAAATGCAAGCAAATGTTTCAAGGCCGAGGGCACAATGCCTGTGCGCCAGTGTCATTTGGGGGCTGCTGCGCAGCCCATCGCCGGCAAGCCGGGCTCCCACAGGGAACGCGCAACCTTGAGGTCAGTGTTGTACCTGTGGGAGCCCGGCTTGCCGGCGATGGCCGCACAGCGGCCCCAATCGATTCAGGCCAAGGTCGGCCTGAAGGGTATGAGGCAGAAGGGATCAGGCGCGGGTCAGGGCCACGGCCGGTTGCGGCTTGCCGTGCAGCTGCGCAAGGTCCTGGTACAGCGCGCGGCCAATTTCCGCAGCGCGCGCCGGCAGCACCGAGAGCAGGGTGTCACTCAGGCCGTGGCTGTTTTCGCAGAAGCCCTGCAGGTACACCGAGGCCTGCAGGTCGGGGCTGGCCAGCACGCGGTAGTTGCGGTCGACGCTGAAATCTTCCAGGTAGTCGGCCAGGGGCGCCAGCAGGTCACGGTGCGAGCGGCGCTCGTAACCGGTGGCGAGTATCACCGCGTCGTAGCGGTGGGTCTGCTGCTGGCCGGTGGCGAGGTCGCGCAGTGTCAGCTCCAGGCCTTCGCGGGTGGCCACCACGGCTTCGACCTGGCGCCGGCACAGCACGTTGTGGCGGTACTGGTGGGCGACCTTCTGCCGGTAGAGGATGCCGTAGATGCGTTCGATCAGGTTGAGGTCGACCACCGAATAGTTGGTGTTGTGGTATTCACCCAGCAGCTTGCTGCGCTGGTCGGCCGGTTCGTTGTAGACCAGGTCGGTGTAGTCCGGCGAGAAGATCTCGTTGACGAACGGGCTGTCATCGGCAGGCTTGAGGGCCGAACCGCGCAGGATCATGTCGACCTTGACCGACGGATAGCTGTCGTTGAGATCGATGAACGCCTCGGCGGCGCTCTGGCCCGAGCCGATCACGGCAATGCGCATCGGCTTGCCGGTGGTGCATGGCAGCTTGTTCAGGCTGCTCAGGTACTGGGAGTGGTGGAATACCCGCGGGTCGTCCTTGAAGGCACCGAACTTTTCCGGGATTTTTGGCGTACCGCCGCTGCCGACCACTACCGAACGGGTGCGGCGGCTGTATTCGCGGCCTTGGGCGTCGCGCGAGACCAGGCGCAGGTGCTCGACCCGGCCGGCCTGCACGTCCGGCTCGATGCGCAGCACTTCCTCGCCATATACCGCCTGGGTGGCGAAGTGCTCGGCGGCCCAGCGCAGGTAGTCGTTGTACTCGAGGCGGCAGGGGTAGAAGGTGCCGAGGTTGATGAAGTCGGCCAGGCGCTGCTTCTGGTGCAGGTAGTTGACGAAGCTGTAGGGGCTGGTGGGGTTGCGCAGCGACACCAGGTCCTTGAGGAACGAGATCTGCAGCTCGCTCTGAGTGGCCAGGGTTTCGCCGTGCCAGCGATAGTCCTGCTGCTTGTCGATGAACAGCGCGTCGAGGGCATGGCCCTGAGACTCGGCGAGTTCCTCCAGGGCGATGGCCAGGGCCAGGTTGGAAGGGCCGAAGCCCACGCCGATCAGATCTTTGATGGTTTCCTGCTGTGAGGGCTGGCTCATGGCTGCGATTCCCTGAATGGTCGAATTTGGACGCCCGCCGGGGCTCCGGCTCCTGCGCAAGTACATGTGTTGGAACGAGCCAGTCGGGGGGGAATTTAAGCGGACTAAAGAACTGTGAGGGGTGGCCGATAGGGGGTACGACAAGAAGCCAACTCGAGGCAAGGAACCGAGATGAGCGGGATAACAGCAAGCAATTTGATAATCAACGGCGTTTCGGCCCAGACGCTGAGTGCGAACGCAACTGCCGATCGCGAGCAGGCGAAACAGGCTGGTGAGGCACTGGGGCCCTTGAGCATCAGTAGCGACAGCATGAAGGTTGGCGGGGCTGGCCAGGCGCAATCCACGGACAGTGAAGGCAGTGGGGAGTCACAGGCCGTGTCCGAGCTGCGTCAGTTGATCAAGGATTTGCAGAAGCAGCTGGCCGAGGAGCAGAAGCAGCTTGCTGCATTGATGGACAGCAAAATGGACGAGGCTGCCAAGGCGGCTGCGGTGGGAGCCAAGCAGGCGAGCATTGCCACTATCAACGGGCAGATCATGGCGGCCACGGCGCAGTTACTGGAGTTGTTGCAGCAAGAGGGTGGCAGCAGCGCGGGCGGAATGGTCAGCGCCACGGCCTGACGAACTTGGGGCTGCTGTGCAGCCCATCGCCGGCAAGCCGGCTCCCACATGGACCGCGCAGGGCAGTTGCTCTCGCAGGCCTGGTGCTGTCCCTGTGGGAGCTGGCTTGCCGGCGATAGGGCCGGTGCAGGCCCCATCATTCCGGCTCCGGTCATTCGGCCGCCAGGCGCCCCTTGTTCTGCCGCTCTGCCTTGTACTGCATGGCCACCGCCGGCGCCGGCTTGGCAGCACCGGTTTCCAGCCACTGACGCATGCGGCTGGCATCGGCGAAGTGGGTGTACTTGCCAAAGGCGTCGAGGATCACCATGGCCACCGGGCGGTTGTCCATGCGGGTCAGCAGCACCAGGCAGTGCCCGGCTTCATTGGTGAAGCCGGTCTTGGTCAGCTTGATGTCCCAGTTGCTCTTGTTCACCAGGTGGTCGGTGTTGCGGAAGCCCAGGGTGTAGTTGGGCTTGCGGAAGGCCACGGTCTTCTCGCGGGTGGTCGACAGTTCGCTCAGCATCGGGTACTTGCGCGACGCCATCAGCAGCTTGGCCAGGTCACGGGCCGTGGACACGTTCTGCGTCGACAGGCCGGTCGGCTCGACGTAGCGGGTGTGCGCCATGCCCAGGCTGCGGGCCTTGGCGTTCATCGCCTTGATGAACGCCGGGTAGCCGCCAGGGTAATGGTTGGCCAGGGTGTTGGCCGCACGGTTTTCCGATGACATCAGGGTAATCAGCAAGGTTTCGCGGCGGTCGAGCTGGCTGCCCAGCCGCACACGCGAATACACGCCTTTCATTTCCGGGTTGTTGGCAATGGTCATGGTGAGCATCTCATCCATGGGCTGCTTGGCATCCAGCACTACCATCGCCGTCATCAGTTTGGTCACCGAGGCAATCGGCACCACGCGGTCGGCGTGGCTCGAATACAGCTCCTGGTTGGTGTTCAGGTCGATCAGCAGGGCGCTGCCCGAGGCGAGGTGCAGCTTGGATGGGTCACGTTGAACCTGGGCCGGGGGTTGTGCAGCAGCGGTCGACGGAAGGGTCGCAGTACCTGTGAGCAACAGCAGCAGGCTGAGGATGGACAGGGATGTTTTCACGTTGAGGCTCACTAAAAGTTGGTATGTCGTTGGCTGTGCAAGGGTTTTCCCCCAAAAAACCGCTGCATTCTGGAGTATGGCTGAATTGCTGTCGAATGCCTTATGACTAAAGGGCGCAACGTGAACGAAATTTAATCCTGTACCAATTACGTTTGTCTCCAGTTTCGCCAGTTCGCCATGTCGCAGCAGTGATTTGGGGGGGGGAATCTGGGAGCAAACAGCCAATTGTCGGGTTGGCTTTCAAACCTGTTGGACAGCCTTGATCACCGCTTCGTCTTGGCTATTTTTTGGATTAATGACCATCCACCAAACGGTTGCAGGAGGGCTGTATGCGCGCGCGCGGCGATGTGTACTGGGCCTGGGCGGACCCTACGCTCCACCACCGATCTCACGAGGAAGCCCTTGTTGACGGCACTTTTATCGATGTGCGGGTGAGGCTTTCGCGCACCGGCAGCACGCAGGTGTTCATCGGTATCTATGCGCGGTCCGGCATGGCACTCCACGAGGAGGCCTTCGACTCCCGGCCAAATGAGTCTATGGCCCGAGCGCTTGCTTGGGGAGTTGGCCGCGCGCGTCGAGTCGCCGATGAGGTCGCTCCCGCTGCAGACCCTGTCACCGCCTCGAGATAGGGGGCAAAACCTATAAGGAAATGCCCGGCTATACGCTGGGCACTACCAGGAAATGCTGAGAGCTAACCTGGGTTCACAAGAAAATCAAATCAACCCGTCAAGTGTAATAGTTAGGGTAGAGTTGCTTGTCTTGTTCCAGTTTTTCAGCATCAGTCACCCGTTTGCGAACCTCTGCATAAAATTGCTGGCTGTGATTCTGAAACCTTTTATAGTCCTGCGCACTAGCTTTCAGGGCAGCCTTGAGTTCGGATCCGCTTAGGCCTTCAGTATTTTTTTGGGAAATTACATACTTTTGCCAGCTGCTTTCTACTTGCGAGAGACCTTGCGCAAGAGCTTGAGTCTCGATTGTCGCCATGGGTGCATCCTCTTCAAGGCCAAATCTGGCCAGGTGGTATGGATCGCGAGAGCGACGATGTAGATGCATGGTGCCGGGGCCATCGAAAAAGCGCCCGAAGGTGGAGCTTAGCTTGTATGTAGCGCTTGGGGGCGGCTCAACGCCAATCGGCATCCCGATGCAACCTGCGCTGGGATGCAGGGCATCGGGATGTCTCGCCGGCTGCCTGGGTTCAGGCATGGATCAACGATAGGTCGCTGATGATGCAGATCGAGCCGTCATCGGCGGGCGTGGTATCGGTGTAGTCCACCTGGTTGTACACCCCGCCGTGGAACTCGAATAACTGCGAAGCCCAGGTGCTGTCGAACTGCAGATCGCCGGACGATCCGGTCATCCCGTTGCACTTGGCGGTAACGGTGACCACGCCTGCCGACGTGGCATGGATGCTCACCTCGAACTTTGCCCCCAGCGGTACCCCCTTGAGCACCGTCGAGTTGATCGGGTCAGTCTGGTTGTAGGTCCGCCGAAAACCCAGGGTGATGTCGCCCTTTTTCCAGAACACCTTCACGGGCGGGCTGTCGTCCCCGTAGACGTGCATCTGCGCGATAACCACCTTCTGCGCCCAGTTGACCTTGGTCAGTGTCATTTCCTGGCGATTCCAGTGATCCAAGGCGCCGCCCAGGCTCCAGTATTCCGGCTCCGACCACTCGCAGCGGGTCCTGCGGGTGCTTTTGCTCGAAGCGCCTTTGGTGGGGGCAGACAACTGGACCGAACCATCGCTGAGCACTGTCACGTAGTTCGGGTACAGGGCAATAGCTTCGCTGCCGGTGAGTTCGACCGCTACGGTGCTGATCGACGATTCGGCCACCGGAACGGCGATGGTGAGGTTGCTAATATCTACGCTCATGGGGGGAACTCCTGAATGGAAATGTCGGTTGGTGCCGCAGCAGCACGGTGGCGGCTGCTGGAGTGGAATTTAGCCTTACGCTAAATCATCGTCAATAGCTTATGGCTAAAATTATTTCGCCGGGCGACAAATTACCTGTTGGCGAAAATTTTCCGCAGCGGGGCTTTACGCTTGATTTGGCGGTGAGATAAGCTTCCCTTGAATACTGTACGAATATACAGCTGTCAGGATAAGAATATGTCTAAGCACATGAAGTCGACGCCCCATCAGCGCCAGGAAATGACCGGAATGGAGCGGCTGAGCTTGCGCGTGTCAGCGATGATCAACCACCCGCTCGCGCAGACGCAGCGCTGGGTGACGGTGCATCGCCTGGATACCGACGGTGATGCCGAGTGGGAGGAGGTGATGGGCCTGCTGGCCGAGACGCCCGAGTTGGAACTGACCTTCAACGACGACGAGAGCGTGACGGTACGCTGGGAGCGCGGCAGCGTGGAGGAGCGCGACGACTTTATCGTCGAGCAGGACAGCGAGCAGCAGGTCGAGGAGGCGGCACCTTTCTGAAGGTCAGAAAGAGCCTGCGGTAACGTAATACTGTTCACTCAAGTCTGATGTGACATCGATTGGGGCTGCCTTGCAGCCCTTCGCGGGCAAGCCCGCTCCCACAGGAATGTGCATTCCTTGAGGCTTGCATCGTACTTGTGGGAGCGGGCTTGCCCGCGAAGGGCCGCAAGGCGGCCCCGGTTGCGCGAATGGACAGCATTACGCCGGGGTGGTGGGCTTCGCTTTACACAAGGTGCGCATTCCACACCAGCAGCACCCTGGCCTGGATGTAGGTCTCTTCCCGGCGAATCATGCGGTCCTTGTGCCGCGAGTTGTCGGAAATCATCTCGAAATGCTCTTCGTCGGCAATTTGCAGCCGCTTGATGTAGATGTGGTCGCCCCAGGAGAAGAAGTAGACTCCATCGCCGACGAACTCGCGGATGCTGACGTCCACGATCAGCGGGTCGCGGTGCTTGATGGTCGGTTCCATCGACTGGCCCCAACCGGTCACCATCTTCAGGTGGTGGTGCTCGCTGAACTCCACGCCAAGCTCGCGCAGGTGGCTTGGGCTGACGCGAACATCCTTGAACATCTCGGGGTAGTCGTGGGGGATCTGCCCGCCACCCATGGCTGCGCGGACGTCGTAGTGGGCAATCCACACTTCGTCGCCCACCAGGCCTGGCCGAGCAGGTTCAGCGGCCACCAGTGTCGAATCTGCCGGCTCCTCGGCGGCGGCCAGCAGCCTTTGCCGGGTTTCTTCAGGGATGCCTCTGCCGCTTCTGGCAAGCATCTGCTTGACCAGGTCGGCCGCGGAAAGCTTGCTGTCGCCAGCCTCGACCGGTGCCTGCGCCTGCTCGCCCGCTGCCATCGCGTCGAACCACCCCCGCGGCAAGCCTTCGATGCCCTCGATTCGGCGGGCCACGTCATCGCCCAGATTCTTCGCTGTCTTGTCCGAAAGGATCTGGCTCAGGTGTGCAGGCGCCATCCCCCAGCGCTCCGCGCAGGATCCCTTTCTCTGGTTGCCGATCAGCTTGACCAGGTTGTGCTTGCGAATTTCGTAGATGTCCATGGGGCGAAGCATGCCAGTGTTTAGCTTGCTGCTAAATATGCTTAAGGCTAAATTCCTCTTGTCATGATATTAGCTGTGAGCTAAATTAAATATGCAAGCAAGGAAAGCCACCGAGAAGCTGTTCTCCAGGCTTACGACATCACCATTCGTTATGAGGTTTTCATGGATCCGACTGACCTCGGCCCAGGCACCATCACCTGGCTGGGCGGAACAGGCACCGTGTTGCTGGGTGCATTCCTCTGGCTGCGCAAGTGGCTGTCCAGGGATGCGGCTGACCGTGCCATGGACAACGCTGATATTGGCGTGGTCCGGCGCCTGAACGAGTTGCTCGATATCGAGCGTGATGCCCGAAGGGAAGCGCAGGCCAGGGCCGATCAGTTTGCAAAGGAACGCAATGAACTGGTGATCACTGTAGGGCGCCTGGAAGGCAAGATCGAAGCGCTGACCATTCGGGGCGGCCATCCTCCCCGGCAGGTCACCGTCCAGGGCGAGGGCTTCGCCCGCCTGCGCGGGAAGCAGGGTGAGTGAGGCGGCCCGCAAGACAAATTCTGTTCACGCCCATGCGTATGGGCTTCTTCTGCATGGAGACAACATGGCTCGATTGGATTCTGCCGCTGTCGGCGGTGCGAACGTGCTCGCGTTCCTGGACATGCTGGCCTGGTCCGAAGGTACCTCGACCATCGCTGCCAGCGACGATGGCTACAACGTCCTGGTCGGCGGCCAACTGTTCAATGACTACAGCGGGCACCCGAAGCAGAAGGTGTGGTTGCCCAGCTACGGCATCCACAGTTCTGCGGCTGGGCGGTACCAGATTCTGGCCGGTACCTGGGATGCCATCGTGAGCACCTATGGCTTCAATGGCCGCTTTACCCCTGAGGCCCAGGACCTGGCGGCAATCAAGTTGCTGAGCGAGTGCGGCGCACTGGCACTGATCAAGGCTGGCCGCATTGCCCAGGCGATCGCCAAGGCCGCGCCTATCTGGGCCAGCTTGCCTGGCGCGGGCTACGGTCAGCGTGAGCACCAGTTGGCCGCGTTGTTGGCAATGTTCATAGCCTGCAGTGGGGAGGTGCAGGCGTAACGCTCAGGCAAAAAAAGACCCGCCAGGTAGGCGGGCCAGAAGGGCGTAGGGAGCAACGCACAACAAATACGGGTCAGGCGGCCAAAGTGCCTGGTTGCAACTGTTCGACCAGGGCCTGGGCCGAGGCGCGGGTCGGCATCGGGCCGCTTACGGCTTCGCCGTTGCGCACCAGGTACCAGCATGCGAGCAGGCCCTGCTCACGCAGCGAAGCGGGGACGGCACTGCCAACAACGGACATGATCTGGATAGTGGCCATGTGGACCTCCTGTAAACATGGCCCTACCTTACGCAGCAGCCGGTGCGGTTTGAAATTAACTTCCTCGATAGTGGTCATTGGTTCCATCAACATTTACCAGCGCGGCGGGCCGTAATACACCGGTGGCGGGCCGTAGTAGGTGCGGTAGCCCGGGGGCGGTGGTGCTGGCACGTAGTACGGCTGGTAGTACACCGGCGGTGGCGGTGGTTGCACGTACACGGGTGGCGGCCCGTAGTAGACCGGCTGGCGCTCGACGTACACGGTACGGTCACGCCCGCCATAAACCGTCGCCCCGACCACGGCGCCAACCACGGCCGCACCCAGCAGCGGGCCGGGGCCATACCAACCGCCATGGCCATGGCCGCCGTGGGCGACAGCGGGCGCGCTGATGGCCAGGGCACCGACCAGCAGGGCGATTCCGGGAATGTGACGGTTCATGAAGAAACCCTCGCAAGGACACCCCAAGTGTGGGGTCCTATTACTATGACTCCACTCTTCGTCAGCTGAGCACGGGGGAACGGTAAAGGTTGTGTAAGGGACGACCAGCGGTTACCTCTGTTACGCTGAACAAACGTTTCAGTTATGACAAAGGAGCAGGTTATGTCGGCAACTCCAAGCAGAGACACCGTGCTGTGCATTTCCTTGGCCGGCCGCCCCGGCACCTTCGGTGTACGGTTCCACAACCACCTTTACCAACAGCTGGGCCTGGACTTCTACTACAAGGCCATGCGCACCGATGACCTGCCGGCGGCGGTGGCGGGCATTCGCGCTTTGGGCATCCGCGGTTGCGGGGTATCGATGCCATACAAGGAGGCCTGCATGGCCCTGGTCGACGAGATCGACCCATCGGCTGCGGCCATCGAGTCGGTCAATACCCTGGTCAATACCAATGGCCACCTGAAGGCCTACAACACCGATTACCTGGCCGTGCGCCAATTGCTGGCGCAGCACAAGGTCGACCCGTCCACGGCGTTTGCCCTGCGCGGCAGTGGCGGCATGGCCAAGGCGGTAGCCAGTGCCTTGCGCGATGCCGGGTTCGCCGAAGGCATCATCGTTGCGCGCAACGAGCAGGCGGGGCGGCAGCTGGCGGATGTGTGTGGTTATCGCTGGGTGGCGGAGCTGGGCGATCTGTGCCCACCCATGCTGGTGAACGTGACGCCGATCGGCATGGCGGGCGGGCCCGAGGCCGAGGAGCTGGCGTTTTCCGAGAACGCCATCGCCGCGGCGGCGCGGGTGTTCGATGTTGTGGCGATGCCGGAGAGCACTCCGTTGATCCGACGGGCGCGGGCGTTGGATAAGCCGGTGATCACCGGGCTGGAGGTGATTGCGCTGCAGGCGCTGGAGCAGTTCGTGCTTTACACCGGGGTGCGACCCACCCTGGCGCAGGTGGAGGCGGCGGTGGCGTACGCCCGGGATATCTGATTACTCCTGTGCCGGCTCTTTCGCGGGCTTGCCCGCTCCCACAGGTACTGCACAGATTTCAGATCCTGTGAGGTCCCTGTGGGAGCGGGCAAGCCCGCGAAAGGGCCGGCACAGGCATAAACAAGGTCAAAATACCTTGTGCCCCTCATCCAGCTGCTGGTCGACCAGTGCCCGGCCATGGGCCAGCGACACATGCTGTGCATTCTCGAGGTCGGAGAAGAACTTCATCGGCATCGACATGCGCCTGCTGGTGTGCCCGTCGGGGTCGGTAATCAGGCACCCGGCGGCATAGGGCAGGGGGGAATCGGGGTGGGGCATCACGCTGGCGGTGATGGTGTGCTTGCGATATTCACAGTGAAGAGATTGCATCGTCCTTACCTCGCTGTGGCATGTGAAGCAGTTACCTTCATATACCACAGCAAAGGGCCGGGAGTTCCCGGCCCGACGAGCGAACAGCGATGAATGCTCAGCCTTTGAGTTCGGTCGGCTGGATGACTTCGACCCAGTAACCGTCCGGGTCCTTGACGAAGGCCAGGTGGTTCATGCGCCCGTCCTGCAGGCGTTTCTGGAACGGTACACCCAGTGCCTCGAAGCGTGCGCAGGCGGCGCGTACGTCCGGTACCGAGACGCAGATGTGGCCAAAGCCGCGCGGGTCGGTGTTGCCGTTGTGGTAGGCGAACTCGGCATCGTTTTCTGTGCCGTGGTTGTGGGTCAGTTCCAGCACGCCCGGAATAGACTTCATCCACTGGTGGCGTTCGTTGTCATCGGCCGGGATCTGCGCCGGGTCGACCAGGGCCAGGAAGTAGAGGCTGAAGGCAGCTTCGGGGAAGTCGCGCTTGTCCACCAGGCGGAAGCCCAGCACGCGGGTGTAGA
This sequence comes from Pseudomonas sp. S1(2024), assembly GCF_046557535.1. Classification (NCBI taxonomy): domain Bacteria; kingdom Pseudomonadati; phylum Pseudomonadota; class Gammaproteobacteria; order Pseudomonadales; family Pseudomonadaceae; genus Pseudomonas; species Pseudomonas sp. S1(2024). The sequence continues at coordinate 19,743 of NZ_JBKGFP010000074.1, read as the reverse complement.
AGTCCAGGGACTTCTCGATGTCCTTGACCCGCAGCATGGTGTGGTTGAAGACGAACTGGGCGGTGGCGGCATCCGGTTGGGCGGTGACGCCAGGCAGGGTTTGCAGATCGTGCAGGCTCATGGGAACTCCTGAGACGGGGCCGGGCGCAGGGCACCGGCAAAACAGACAGGCTGGCCATGATACGGCAGTGTGCCGATTGCGCAAATGAAAGCGCCCTGCACAAGGCAGGGCGCTGGAATTAGAGGCCCGCATGTGCGGGCGCGTGATGGGGTCGCTAGTCCTTTAGCTGTCTCGATACTGAGCCAGCCCTTGTGAAAAAAGTGTGAAGTGTGTGTGGACGTTTCATCAGCGTACCCAGCTTTCTACCGTGGCGGCGCCGTATTGCTCTTTCCAGGCCTTGAGCCCACGGTGGTTGCCGCCTTTGGTCTCGATTCGCTCGCCGGTATGCGGATTGGTGTAAACCTTCACCACGCGCGCGCGGCGCTGTTGCTTGGGTGCTGCACTGGAAACCCGGGCCACTGCCTTCGGGTCGAGGATGGCGATGATATCGCGCAGGCTCTTGTCGTAGCTTTTCATCAGGCCGACTAGTTTCTGCTCGAATTCGATTTCGCGTTTGAGGCCGGCATCCTTTTTCAACGCTTCCAGTTGCGCCATCTGTTCCTGGAGCGCTTTTTCGGCAGCACGAAACTCTGCAAGTCTGGACACTGTAATCACTCCTGTACGTCGGTCGTGGCAGGGCGTGACGAACATTGAAGAAGAATAAAAACGCCGGCCACGCGGGTGGGTTCCGCTGTTCGCTGATATCGAGTGTAGTCATTCATGGGCACTGGGTAAACTGCAAACTTTTGTAAGTAAGCAAGGAACTTTCCTAGTTTTGCGTGCGGTATTGTCCGGATTTTCCGCGGTTGTCTTGTGGCGCGCTTAGACCATGGTCCAATGGCCCGTGCCAGAGCCTTCGCGCGATCATTTCAGATGATGGCCGGCTATTGTTCGGCCCCCTCGCAGTACCGTGGCCAACACGTGCCACAGGTTGTTTACTCGCCTTGATTCTGGATGTTTTCTCCCATGTTTGCCCCTTTCCCCATCGCCCCCGGGCGTCGTGTTGCCGGCTTGTTCCTGTTGTGTGCCGGCGTCAATGCCCAGGCCGCCGGTTTTCTTGAAGACAGCAGTGCAAAGGTCGAAGCACGCAATGTCTATTTCAACCGGGATTTTCGTGACGGCCACAGCAGTTCCAGCCAGGGTGCGTCCAAACGCGAAGAATGGGCACAAGGTTTCATCCTCAATGTGCAGTCGGGTTATACCCAGGGCCCGGTAGGTTTTGGCGTGGATGCGCTGGGCATGTTCGGCTTCAAACTTGACTCCAGCCCGGCGGACAGTAACAGCGGCCTGTTGCCGTCTTCCGGTCACGACCCGCGCCACTCGGCCGACCAGTACGCGAAGATGGGCCTGGCGGCCAAGGTCAAGGTTTCCAGTACCGTGCTTAAATACGGTTCGATGATGCCGGATGTACCGCTGCTCAAGTACAACGATGGCCGCCTGCTGCCGACCATGTTCCATGGCGCCATGCTCACTTCCGAAGAAGTGCGCGACCTGAAGTTCACCCTGGCCCGCCTGGACAAGTACACCGCACGGGATTCCACCGACCGCCAGGACATTCGCGTGCATTGCAAGAACAAGCGCTATGCCTGCGATATCGAGGCTGATCACTTTGACCTGGCTGGTGTCGATTACCGTTTCAACGAGCGCTTCAGCGCCCAGTACCAGGTGGCCAAGCTGGAGAACATCTACCGCCAGCACTTCCTCGGCCTGGTGGCCAGCCAGCCATTGGCGGTGGGCAGCCTGTCGGCAGACCTGCGCTTGATCAAGAGTGATGACATCGGCAATGCCCGCGCCGGCGAAATCGACCATCGCGCGTTCAGCGGCATGCTCGGCTACAGCCTGGGTGGCCACAAGCTCAGTGCCGGTTGGCAGCGCATGTACGGTGACAGTGCCATGCCATACCTGGATGGCACCAACCCGTACCTGGTCAACTACGCCCAGGTCAACGACTTCGCCGCCGCCCAGGAGCGTTCCTGGCAGGTGCGTTATGACTATGACTTCAAGGCCCTGGGCGTGCCTGGCCTGACCTTCTTCACCCGTTACATCAACGGTGACAATATCAAGGTGCCGGGCAGTACGGCCGAAGGCAAAGAATGGGAACGCGACACCGAGTTCAAGTACCAGGTGCAAAGTGGCACGTTCAAGGACGTAAGCGTGCGCCTGCGTAATTCCACTTACCGCAGCAATTATGAAAAATGGGCGCGTGACATGGACGAGACACGAGTCATCGTCAGCTACAACTTCTCCATCTTCTGACGGGGCGCTTTGCCAAATACCGGCAGCCACCTGACAATGGCTGCTGGTTCCCGCAAAGGGCAGGGCAATGAAAGACCTGTTGTTGATCGGCATCGGCCCGGGTGACCCGCGCCAGGTCACCTACGAGGCGGTCGATGCACTGCGCCAGGCCAGTGTGTTCTTCGTGCTCGACAAAGGCGGCGACAAGGACGAACTGCTGCGCCTGCGCAAGGCCATCCTGCAACGCTACCGGCCCGAGGGCGGCTATCGCCTGGTGCAGGTGGCCGACCCTGCACGCGATGGCCGCGCGGAAGACTACCTGGGCGCGGTGCAGGACTGGCACCGGCAGCGTGCGGCGCTGTATGCCCAACTGATCGAACAGGAGATAGGCGACGGTGAAACCGGCGCCTTTCTGCTGTGGGGCGAGCCGACGCTGTACGACAGCACCCTGCGCATCCTTGGCCTGGTCCGCGAGCGTGGTGTGGCGCTGCGCCTGCAGGTCATTCCGGGCATCAGCAGCGTGCAGGCGTTGGCTGCGCGCCATCAGGTGCCGCTCAACCGCATCGGTGAGCCGTTGACCGTATTGCCAGGGCGGCGCCTGGCTGGGCAGGGGCAGATCGACAATGTGCTGGTGATGCTCGACGGGCAGTGCGCGTTTGCCCGGCTCGATGACCCGGCGTTGATGATCTACTGGGGCGCGTACCTGGGGACTGCGGATGAGGTGCTGATTGCCGGGCCGTTGCAAACGGTGAAGGCACAGATACTGGAGGTGCGTGAGCGGGAGCGGGCGCGCAAGGGGTGGATCATGGATAGCTACCTGTTGCGCAGGGAGCTGTAGTCAGCTACAGCCTGTGCCGGCCTCTTCGCGGGCTCGCCCGCTCCCACAGGTATTCCACTGCACTCAAACTTGTGCTGACCCTGTGGGAGCGGGCAAGCCCGCGAACCAGGCGACACCGATTTCAAGGGTTACCCAGAATGGCCTGTACCTTGTCGCGCAACTGGTCGATGCTGAACGGCTTGCCGATCAGGTGCATGCCCTCCGGTACATTGACGTTCTCGGCATAACCACTGGCGAACAGCACCGGCAACAGCGGCCGCAGCTCGCGCGCCTTGCCGGCCAGCTCTTCGCCACCCATGTCCGGCAACCCCACGTCGGTCAGCATCAGCGCCAACTCCTGGCCCGGGTCCTCGATAATGCGCAGCGCCGCGCCGGCACTGTCCGCCTCGATGACCGTGTAGCCCAGTTCGTCGAGCACTTCGACCATCAGCATGCGTACGATGTCGTCGTCTTCGACTACCAGAAGGTGCATGGTTCGGATCCTGTGCTAATGAATGTCTTTAATCTGTGCTCCAGATGGCAGCAGAAGTTCCCGAGGATACCGGGCACTGCAATCAGATGGAACGTTTGGCGCACGCTGCCTTCAAATACTGGCTAAATGCCCTGCCAGACCCGGCAAAGCTGGTTAGACTCGCTTAACAGGACGGCGCAGTGGCAGATAATGACAAAGACAGATCCGCCACACTTTTCAATGGACTTTTAGCTCGGGCGTTTTCACATGATTCAAGCAGCCTCGATGGACCAGCGAAGCTTCCGCAAGCTGTTGAGCCGCAACGTCGGCCTACCCCTGGGGGTTGGCCTGCTGGGGGCCGTGGCCTTCGTTGCGGTGATCAACTACCTGCTTTCGGCCTTGCAGTGGGTCGAGCACACCGACCGGGTGATCGGCAATGCCAACGAAACGGTCAAACTGTCGATCGACATGGAAACCGGCATGCGTGGCTTCCTGATCACCGGCGACGAGCGTTTCCTCGACCCCTACGAGGTGGCCAAGCCGCGTATCTTCGGTAGCCTGCAGAGCCTGCGCGGCATGGTCGAGGACAACCCGCAACAGGTCGAACGCATCGACCGGCTGATCGCCCTGCAGCAAGCGTGGAACACCTTCGGCAGCGAGATGATCAACTTGCGCCGCAGCCAGGGTGATTACCGCGCCTTGATCGGCAACGGCCGCGGCAAGCGCCTGACCGACGAGATCCGCAAGGAGTTCGACAACCTCATCGGCAGCGAACAACAATTGCGCATGGCGCGCAACGAGCGGGTCAACAGTGTGACCGTCACGGTCATGTCGTCCTTCGTGCTGTTCATCGTCGGCCTCAGCGCCTTGCTGGCCTACCTCGGGCGGCGCGACCTGCTGACGCTGTCCGCTACCTATGACGAAAACTTCCAGGCCCAGCAGCGCGCCGCCGAACGCCTGGAGCATCAGGCCTGGCTGCGCAACGGGCAGACGCAACTGTCCGAACAGGTGCTCGGCCAGCTGACCCTGCCCATGCTCGGTGACAACATCCTGCGTTTCTTCGCCAGCTACCTGGGCAGCGTGGTAGGCGCGTTGTACGTGCGTGACGAACATGGCCGCCTGGTGCGTGTTGCCAGCTATGGCCTGGATGCCGAGGAGCAGGCGCGCGAGCAGGTACTGGGTGACCACGAGGGGCTGCTGGCCCAGGCCGTGCGCGAAGCGAGGCTGCTGCGTCTGGACGACTTGCCTGAAGACTATTTCCACCTCAGTTCCGGCCTTGGCAGGGGCCTGCCGCGCAGTGCCATGCTGATGCCCTCCAGCGACGACGGGCAGATCAACGGCGTGCTGGAGCTGGGCTTCCTGCGGCCGTTGCAGGAGCGTGACGAAGAGATGCTGCAGCGGGTCCGTGGCAACGTCGGTATTTCCATCGAAAGCGCCCGTTACCGGCAGCGCCTGCAGGAGGTGCTGGCCGAAACCCAGCAACTGAACGAAGAGCTGCAAGTGCAGCAGGAAGAACTTAAAACAGCCAACGAAGAGCTCGAAGAGCAATCCCGCGTGCTCAAGGAGTCCCAGGCCCACCTGGAAACCCAGCAGGCGGAGCTTGAGCAGACCAACGAGCAGCTGTCGGAGCGCACCGAGGCGCTGGACCGCAAGAACGACGAACTGCTCCAGGCCCAGGACGAGCTGCAGGCGCGCGCCGAGGAACTGCAGCGTTCGAGCAAGTACAAGTCCGAATTCCTCGCCAACATGTCCCACGAGTTGCGCACGCCGCTGAACAGCTCGCTGATCCTGGCCAAGCTGCTGGCGGAAAACGGCGAGGGCAACCTCAGCGACGAGCAGGTCAAGTTCGCCGAATCCATCTATTCGGCCGGCAACGACCTGCTCAACCTGATCAACGACATTCTCGACATCGCCAAGGTGGAAGCAGGCAAGCTCGAAGTGCGCCCCGAAAGCACCCAGTTGGAACGCCTGGTCGAAGGCCTGCGTGGCATGTTCGAGCCGTTGGCCGGGCACAAGGGCCTTGCCTTCGAGGTGACCACCGAGGCGCAGGTGCCGGCCACGCTGTTCACCGACCGCCAGCGCCTGGAGCAGATTCTCAAGAACCTGCTGTCCAACGCCATCAAGTTCACCGAGCGCGGCCAGGTCAGCCTGAACATCGGTTACCAGCCTGGCACCGGCATCGTCTTTGCCGTGCGCGATACCGGCATCGGCATCGCCGCCGACCAGCAGCAGGCGATCTTCGGCGCATTCCACCAGGTGGATGGCACCAGCAACCGCCGTTATGGCGGCACTGGCCTGGGCCTGTCGATTTCCCGCGACCTGGCGCACCTGCTGGGTGGGCAGATCAGCGTCGACAGCAGCCCCGGCCAGGGCAGTGTATTCAGCCTGATCCTGCCGGAGCGCTATGAGCGCGTGGCGCAGGATATCGAGCCGCTCAGCCTGCGCCCTGCGGTCGATAGCCTGCCACCCGCGCCGCAGGCACCAGTGGTGGCGGCACCGAAACGCCCGACACCAGTGTTTGCCGATGACCGTGAGCGCGCGCCGTTCGGCAACCGCTGCATCCTGGTGATCGAAGACGAACCGAACTTCGCCCGCATCCTCTTCGACCTGGCCCACGAGCTGGGTTACAGCTGCCTGGTGGCGCAGGGCGCCGACGAGGGCTTCGAACTGGCCGTGCAGTACATCCCCGATGCCATCCTGCTGGACATGCGCCTGCCCGACCATTCCGGCCTGACCGTGCTGCAACGCCTGAAGGAGCAAGCGAGCACCCGGCACATCCCGGTGCATATCATTTCCGTTGAGGACCGCGTCGAGGCCGCCATGCACATGGGTGCCGTCGGCTACGCGGTCAAGCCCACCAGCCGTGAACAACTCAAGGAAGTTTTCGCCCGGCTGGAGGCCAAGCTGACCCAGAAGCTCAAGCACATCCTGCTGGTGGAAGACGACGACCTGCAGCGCGAGAGCATTGCCCGCCTGATCGGCGACGACGATGTCGAGATCACCGCTGTGGCCATGGCCCAGGATGCCCTGGCGTTGCTGCGCGAGAATATCTACGACTGTATGATCATCGACCTCACGCTGCCGGACATGCTCGGCAACGAGTTGCTCAAGCGCATGACCGCCGAAGACATCCGTGCCTTCCCGCCGGTGATCGTGTATACCGGGCGCAACCTTACCCGCGAAGAAGAAGCCGACCTGCTCAAGTATTCGCGCTCGATCATCATCAAGGGCGCCCGCTCGCCGGAGCGCCTGCTCGACGAAGTGACGCTGTTCCTGCACAAGGTCGAGTCGCAGCTGTCCAACGAACGCCAGCGCATGCTCAAGACCGCGCGCAGCCGCGACAAGGTTTTCGAAGGCCGCAAGGTGCTGCTGGTGGACGACGACGTGCGCAACATCTTTGCCCTGACCAGCGCGCTGGAGCACAAGGGCGCGATCGTCGAAATCGGCCGCAACGGCCGCGAGGCCATCGAGCGCCTGGAGCAGCATGACGACATCGACCTGGTGTTGATGGATGTGATGATGCCGGAAATGGACGGCTTCGAGGCTACCCGGCTGATCCGCCAGCAACCACGCTGGCGCAAGCTGCCGATCATTGCCGTGACCGCCAAGGCGATGAAGGATGACCAGCAGCGTTGCCTGCAGGCTGGCGCCAACGATTACCTGGCCAAACCGATCGACCTGGACCGCTTGTTCTCGCTGATCCGTGTGTGGCTGCCGCAACTGGAGCGAATTTGACTAGCGAACGTAACACCGATATCGAAATCCGCTTGCTGATCGAGGCCATCTACCTCAAGTACAGCTACGATTTCCGCAACTATTCCGGCGCGTCGATCAAACGCCGGATCCTGCATGCGCTGCGCCAGTTCGACTGCCTGACGGTGTCGGCGCTGCAGGAGCGCGTGCTGCACGACCCTGGCATGTTCATGCAGTTGCTGCAGTACCTGACGATTCCGGTCAGCGAGATGTTCCGCGACCCGGGGCACTACCTGGCGCTGCGCAACGAAGTGGTGCCGCTGCTGCGCACCTGGCCGTCGATCAAGGTGTGGATTGCCGGCTGCAGCACGGGCGAGGAGGTGTATTCGATGGCCATCCTGCTACGCGAGGAGGGCCTGCTGGAGCGCACCATCATCTATGCCACCGACATCAACCCGCATTCGCTGGACAAGGCCAAGCAGGGTATCTACTCGATGCAGAGCATGCGCGAGTACGCCGAAAACTATCGCATCGCCGGTGGCCGACGGGACTTTGCCGAGTACTACACGGCAGCCTACGGTAACGCCATCATGGACAGCACCCTGCGGGACAACGTGACTTTCGCCGACCACAGCCTGGCCACCGACAGCGTGTTTTCCGAAACCCAGCTGGTGTCGTGCCGCAACGTGCTCATCTACTTCAACAAGGAACTGCAGGACCGCGCCCTGGGCCTGTTCCACGAGTCCCTGTGCCACCGCGGCTTCCTGGTGCTGGGCAGCAAGGAATCGGTGGATTTCTCCGCCTACAGCGAGCGCTTCGAGCCGCTGGTCAAGCCCGAACGGATCTACCGCAAGTCATGAAAGGCGTACGCGCGATGGTGATCGGCGCCTCGGCCGGCGGCGTTACCGCGCTATTCAGTGTGCTGGGCGCGTTGCCGGCCGGCTTCGCCATTCCGGTAATTTGCGTGCTGCACCTGCCGGATGACCGCCACAGCCAGCTGGCCGAGGTGCTGCAACGTCGCCTGCGGCGGCCAGTGTGCGAGGCCTGTGACAAACAGCCGCTGCGCCCCGGGCAGATCTACGTGGCCGGGCCGGGTTATCACCTGTCGGTGGAGCGTGACCTGACCCTGTCGCTGAGCCAGGAGCCGCCGGTGCATTTTTCCCGGCCGGCGATCGACTACCTGTTCATGTCGGCGGCCGATGCCTATGGTGCCGGCCTGCTGGGCATGTTGCTCACCGGGGCCAACGAGGATGGCGCAGAAGGCCTTGCCTATATCAAGCGCAACGGGGGCCGGACCGTGGTCCAGGACCCTTGCGACGCACAGGTGGCGCTGATGCCGGAGGCCGCACTGGCCCTGCACCAGCCCGACCATATTCTTTCTCTGAGTGGCATCGAGCGATTGCTCGCCGCCCTGGAACCCAGCGCATGCTAAGCCACACCATCGCCAAACTGCTGATCGTCGACGACCTGCCAGAAAACCTGCTGGCCCTCGACGCCCTGCTCCAGGGCCAAGACCGCGAGGTGCACCAGGCCCAGTCGGCCGAGGCAGCGTTGTCACTGTTGCTCGAGCACGAGTTCGCCCTGGCCATTCTCGACGTGCAGATGCCGGGCATGAACGGTTTCGAGCTGGCCGAGCTGATGCGCGGCACGGAAAAGACCCGCAACATCCCCATCGTGTTCGTCACTGCCGCCGGGCGCGAGATGAACTACGCGTTCAAAGGCTATGAAAGCGGCGCGGTGGACTTTCTGCACAAGCCGCTCGACACCTTGGCGGTGAAGAGCAAGGTGTCGGTGTTCGTCGACCTGTACCGCCAGCGCAAGGTGCTCGACCGCCAATTGCAGGCCCTGGAACGCAGCCGCCAGGAGCAGGAGCTGCTGCTGGCCCAGCTGCAGACGGCGCGGGGTGAACTGGAGCATGCCGTGCGCATGCGCGATGACTTCATGTCGATCGTGTCCCACGAGGTGCGCACCCCGCTCAATGGCCTGATCCTGGAAACCCAGCTGCGCAAGCTGCACCTGGCACGCGGCAACCTTGCCGCCTTCAGCGTCGACAAGCTGCAGGCCATGGTCGAGCGCGACGAGCGGCAGATCAACAGCCTTATTCGCCTGGTCGAAGACATGCTCGATGTATCGCGCATCCGCACCGGCAAACTGTCGCTGCGGCCCAAGGCGTTCGACCTGGGCCTGCTGGTGCGCGGCCTGGTGGAGAACTTTGCCGCCCAGGCCAGCGCACTGGACACCCATATCGAGTTGCAACGCTGCGAGCCGCTGCTGGGCGAGTGGGACGAGTTTCGCATCGAGCAGGTGCTGGCCAACCTGTTGTCCAATGCCTTGCGTTATGGTGAGCGCAAACCGGTACAGGTGCGGGTGTTCGAGCAGGACGGCCAGGCCTGCGTGCAGGTGCAGGACCATGGCATCGGCATCTGCGTGGCCAACCAGCAGCGCATCTTCCAGCAGTTCGAGCGGGTCGCCACCCAGCAGGCCAGTGGTGGGTTGGGCCTGGGGCTGTACATATCGGAGCAGATCGTCCAGGCCCATGGCGGGCGCATATTGGTGGAGAGTGAAGAGGGCAAAGGCGCCACCTTCACCTTGCAATTGCCACTGGCAACCTGCGAACAACAAAACGACCAGGCAAGGGCAACCTCTGCGTGAGCCTGGGGTCTGATGGCCAGTTGTAAGTATTTCAAGGCGTTGACATGAGTGAAGATGCACAAGATGTAGTACTGGTGGTCGAGGACGAACCGGCGATTCGCATGATCCTGCGTGATTACCTGGCAGGCGAGGGCTACCACGTGCTGGTGGCCGAGGATGGCGAGCAGGCGTTCGCGATCCTGGCGAGCAAGCCGCACCTCGACCTGATGGTGACGGACTTCCGCTTGCCGGGCGGGATTTCCGGGGTGGACATTGCCGAGCCGGCGGTGAAGTTGCGGCCGGACCTGAAGGTGATCTTCATCAGCGGCTACCCGGCGGAGATTCTCGAGTCCGGCAGCCCGATCACCCGCAAGGCACCGATCCTGGCCAAGCCGTTCGACCTGGATACCTTGCACGAGCAGATCCAGTTCCTGTTGCGTTAAAGCTGATGGCCTTATCGCCGGCAAGCCAGCTCCCACAGGTACACCACAGGTCTTCAGGCTTGTGGTGTACCTGTGGGAGCTGGCTTGCCGGCGAAAGGGCCGGAGCAGGCTAGCGCAGGGTCCGCTCCAGCCCACCCACCAGCATGCTTTCCATCAACCCCAGCCCCTGTTCTTCGGGCAAGGCCTTCAACAGCCCCGGCAACTGGTTCAGCAGTGTCGCCACCACATGCGCCGTGGCCACAAGGGCCTCCCCCTGCAACTTCGCCTGCGGTGCGATCAACCTCAGCAACCCCGCCTCATAGCGCTTGCGCAACAAGGCCAGGCGCGCCTGCTGGTCGTCGCTCAGGCAGCAGAAATCACGCTCCGCCAGGCGAAACTGCATGGGCCGCTCGGCATGCAGCTGCCAGTGCGCGGCAATCAGGCAACTCAGCGCCGACGCCCCGCGAGCCATTGCCCGGCGCCCCTGGTCCAGGGTGGCCTGCAATTCCTCGTACAACTCCTCGATCAGGTCGTACAACAAGTCCTGCTTGCTGGGGAAGTGGTGATACAGCGAGCCTGCGGTAAGCCCCACATGGGCCGCCAGCTCGCGCATGCTGACCTGGCCGAAGCCCTTTTCGGCAAACAGCGCCATGGCCCGGTCACGTCGCTCTTCAAAGTTGGCACAGCGCATCGCGGCATTGACCGGGGGCATGGCGTTCGCTCCTCAGTAGGTGAAGAAACCGCGGCCGCTCTTGCGCCCCAGCCAACCGGCCGCGACCATTTCCTTGAGCAACGGGGCAGGGCGGTACTTGCTGTCGTTGAAGCCTTCATGGAAGGCCTCCATGATCGCCAGCAGGGTGTCCAGGCCGATCAGGTCGGCCAGGGCCAGCGGGCCGATCGGCTGGTTGCAGCCCAGGCGCATGCCGGTGTCGATGTCCTCGGCACTGGCCAGGCCTTCCTGGCGTACGAAGATCGCTTCGTTGATCATCGGCACCAGGATGCGGTTGACCACGAACCCTGGGCGGTTGCCGGCGGTGATCGGGGTCTTGCCGACCTTTTCGGTCACCACCAGCGCCTGGGCGTAGGTGCTGTCGCTGGTCTGCAGGCCGCGAATGATCTCGACCAGCGCCATCATCGGCACCGGGTTGAAGAAATGCACGCCGATGAAGCGTTCGGGGTGCTCGATGCTGGCCGCCAGCTGGGTGACCGACAGCGACGAGGTGTTGGTGGCGATCAGGCAGTCGGCGGCGACGTTGGCGGCCACCTGCTGCAGGATGCGCTGCTTGAGCTGCAGGTTCTCGGTGGCGGCTTCGATCACCATTTGCGCGCTGCTGAGCTGGGTGTAGTCGGTGCTGGTGCGAATGCGGGCGCGGGCAGCGGCCGCCTTGTCGGCGTCGAGGGTACCCTTGGCGACCTGGCGCTCGAGGTTCTTGCTCAAGGTGGCCACGCCGCGCTCCAGCGCAGCGTCGGAAACGTCCACCAGCAGCACCTGGTAGCCGGCCACCGCACACACCTGAGCAATGCCGTTGCCCATGGTGCCTGCGCCGATCACGGCAATCTGTTCAATGCTCATGTGTCAGGCTCCGTCAGACGCGCTCGAAGACCAAGGCGATGCCTTGGCCACCACCGATGCACATGGTGGCCAGGGCATAGCGGCCCTGGATGCGCTGCAGCTCATGGATGGCCTTGGTGGCGATGATCGCGCCGGTGGCGCCCACCGGGTGACCCAGGGAAATGCCCGAACCGTTGGGGTTGACTTTTTCCGGGTCGAAGCCCAGTTCGCGAGCCACGGCACAGGCCTGGGCAGCGAAGGCTTCGTTGGACTCGATCACGTCCAGGTCCTGCACACTCAGGCCGGTCTTCTCCAGCACCTTGCGGGTGGCCGGGATCGGGCCAAGGCCCATCAGTTCAGGCTCGACGCCGGCATGGGCATAGCCCACCAGGCGGGCCAGGGGCTTCAGGCCCAGGCGGCGCACCGCATCACCAGTGGCCAGTACCAGGCCGCCAGCGCCGTCGTTGATGCCACTGGCGTTGCCGGCGGTAACGGTACCGTCTTTCTTGAACACCGCCTTCATCCCTGCCAGTTGCTCGGCGGTCACCTCGCCACGCACATGCTCGTCAGTGCTGAACTGCACGCTGCCCTTGCGGGTTTTCAGTTCCAGCGGAACGATCTGGCTGTTGAAGCGGCCTTCGGCTATGGCGCGGGCAGCGCGGCGCTGGCTGGTCAGGGCCAGTTCATCCTGCATTTCGCGGGTAATGCCGTGCTTGGCCGCAACGTTCTCGGCGGTGATGCCCATATGGAAGTGTTCGAACGGGTCCTGCAGCACGCCGACGGTGTAGTCGATGCCTTGCAGGTCACCCATGCGAGCGCCCCAGCGTGCCTGCGGCAGCAGGTACGGGCCACGGCTCATGGATTCGGCGCCCGCCGCCACGGCCACGTCGGTGTCGCCGAGCAGCAGGCATTGGGCTGCCGAGACGATGGCCTGCAGGCCCGAGCCGCACAGGCGGTTGACGTTGAATGCCGGGGTTTCCTTGGGGATGCCGGCGTTCATTGCCGCTACGCGGGCCAGGTAGGCGTCACGCGGTTCGGTGGGGATCACCGTGCCCATCACCAGGTGGCCGACTTGCTCGGCGGCCACGCCCGAGCGCTCGATGGCGGCGCGGGTGATGGCGCTGGCCAGGTCGGCCAGCGGCAGGTCCTTGAGGGAACCGCCAAAACCACCAATGGCTGAACGGACGGCACTGACGACGTAGATTTCTGCGCTGCTCATAGGGGCTCCGATTGCGAAGGCATGGCGGGACCGGGCCAGGCTCTGCGAGAATGGCCGACGATCCCGGAGTGGGACCGAGTCTAGGCAAAGGCTCTGTTGCAGCCTATGCCGGAACTGTTCAGACAACCTGGCACTTTTTGCCACTCAGCATAGACAGCGAAAACCGCCATGCGCGATAGCGATTCGGTCGCCGTGTACTTCCTCAATGCCATGCTCCATGCCCTGCGCGACTGCCCCGCCGAACGCGATGCGCAGCTGCGTGCGGTGGGCATCGACCCACAACTGCTCGAGCAGCCCCAGGCGCGTGTACCGGCCAAGGCCTTCGCCCAGCTGTGGCTGGCGCTGATCCAGCGCCTGGACGATGAGTTCTTCCGCCTCGACAGCCACGGCATGCCGCCGGGCAGTTTCGCCCTGATCTGCCGGGGCCTGATCCTGGAGCCGAACCTGGAGAAGGCCTTGCGCCAGTGCATGGGCGGTTTTGGCCTGTTCCTGCGCGATCTGCGCGGCAGCCTGACGGTACGTGGCGGGCGGGCGCTGATCAGCGTGCAGTCGAGCATCGCCGACCCGCTGACCCGGGTATATGCCGAGGAAACCTACCTGGTGCTGATGATCGGCATGCTGTGCTGGCTGGCCGGGCGGCGGATCGCCATCGACCGCACCGAGCTGGCGGTGTCGCGCCCGGCCCAGGAAGACGACCTGCTGCTGTGGGGGCCGGACCTGCGCCTGGGCAGCGGGCGCACCGAGGTGGAGTTCGACAGCGCCTACCTGCGCCTGCCGGTGGTGCAGGACCTGGCGGCCCTGAAAACCTTCCTGCGCAGTGCGCCGCAGGGGCTGGTGATTCGCTTTCGCAACCAGAACGGGCTGGTGGCCGAAGTGTACCGGCACCTGCGGGCGCGGCGTTATGGGCAGTGGCCGACGCTGGCGGCGCTGGCGCAGCTGCAGGGGGTCAGTGCCAGTACTTTCCGTCGGCAGCTGGAGCGGGAAGGGCGTTCGTACCAGCAGATCAAGGATGAGGTGCGCCGGGCAATGGCCTTCGAGCGGTTGCGCGAAGGGGAGTTGAGCATTGCCGAGATTGCCGAGCAGACCGGGTTCCAGGAGCCCAGTGCGTTTCACCGGGCGTTCAAGAAGTGGACCGGGCAGAGCCCCGGCAGCTACCGGGCGCGGTTGGCCGGGCGGTAGCGTCCACCTGCACCGGCCCTTTCGCGGGCTTGCCCGCTCCCACAGGTGCAGCACAGCTTTCAGGCCCTGTGCGATCCCCGTGGGAGCGGGCAAGCCCGCGAAGAGGCCGGTACAGGCTACCGATCAATGATCAGGCCGGCACCATGGCAAACCCGACCCCGAAGCGGTTCCAGGCATTGATGGCGGCAATTGCCAGGGTCAGGTTGGCCACCTCGGCCGGCTCGAAGTGTTCCTGCAAGGCTTCATATTCCGCCTGCGGCGCGCCGTGCTCGGGCAGCCTGGTCAGGCTCTCCACCCAGGCCAGCGCAGCACGTTCGCGCGGGGTGAAGTAGGCGGTTTCCTGCCAGACGCACAAGGTCTGTAGGCGTGCCTCGGTCTCACCGGCCTTGCGCGCATCGTTGGCGTGCAGGTTGACGCAGTAGGCGCAGCCGTTGATCTGCGAAGCCCGCAGGCGCACCAGTTCCAGCAGGGAATTCTCCAGGCCGCTCTTGGCCAGGGCCTGCTCCAGGCCGACCATGGCTTTGTAGGCCTCGGGGGCGTGCTTGGCCCATTCGATACGGTTGTGCATGGCTGTCTCCAAAGGGTGTGGGGTGGGGATGGCGCTACTGTAGCGCCGCACGTTGGCCTCCCCGATAGCCAATCACGCGCATAAGCGGGAGGCCAATCGGCCATTTGGGAGGCCACTGACAGGCATCCAATCTCTTCATTTCTGCCAGGCCGCCGAAGCCCGGATAATGATCAGGTCTTGCAACAGGGGAACCGATTCATGTCCGAAGAACGCTACATGCGCGAAGCGCTCGACCTTGCCCGCGCCAACATTCAGGCCGGTGGCCGGCCCTTCGGCGCCGTGCTGGTGTACCAGGGGCAGGTGCTGGCGCGTGCGGTCAACGAGATCCACAGCACCCAGGACCCGACCGCCCACGCCGAGATGCAGGCCATCCGCAAGGCCAGCCATGCCCTGGGTCAGGCACGCCTGGACGGCGCCGAAGTCTACGCCAGCGGCCACCCATGCCCGATGTGCCTGGCGGCCATGCACCTGTGCGGCATCGAGCGGGCCTGGTTTGCCTACGACAACGCCGAGGGCGAACCCTACGGCTTGTCCACCGCGGCGGTATACGCGCAGATGGCTCGCCCGCCCCAGCAACAGTGCCTGCCGCTGCGCGCCCTGAAGCCCAGCGGCGAAGCCGGTCTTTACCTTGGGTGGAAACAGGCCAACGCACAATGAGAGCGGCATTGAACCTGCTGCTGGTCATCCTGCTGGCACTGAACCTGCGGCCGATCCTGACCAGCATCGGCCCGTTGCTCGAACCCATGCGCGCAAGTACTGGCCTGGGTTACCAGCAGGCGGCCTTGCTGACGGCGTTGCCGGTGCTGTGCATGGGCCTGGTGCCCTTGCTGCAACCCTGGTTGCGGCGCTGGATCAGCGAACATGGCGGCATGCTCGCTGGCCTGTCTGCCATCGCCCTGGCCTGCCTGTGGCGCCTGCAACTGGGCAGCGCCTGGGCGCTGATTGCCAGTGCGGTGGTCGCCGGCCTGGGGGTGGCGGTAGTGCAGGGCATGATGCCGGGGCTGGTCAACCGCTGGTTTCCCGGCCGCCTGGCGGGGGCGATGGGCCTGTATTCGGCAGCGCTGATGAGCGGCGGCGGCCTGGCCGCCGTGCTTGGGCCGCACATCAGTGGCTACTTCGGCCACTGGCAGGTCGGCCTGGGCGTGTGGGCGATCCCGGCTGTGCTGGCGGTGCTGACCTGGGCCGTGCTGCGGCCGCGCCAGGAGGCGCCGAAACTGGCCGGTGCCGCCGGCGGTCATTGGTTCGGTACGCGTCGGGCCTGGTTGCTGGCGCTGTACTTTGGCTTGATCAACGGTGGCTACACCAGCATGGTGGCCTGGTTGCCGGCCTATCACATCGAGCATGGTGGCAGCGCCCAGGGCGGTGCCGACCTGGTTGGCCTGATGACCATCTTCCAGGTGGCCGGTGCATTGGGCTTGCCGCTGTTGCTGCGGCGCTGGGCAGACCGACGCCCGGGCCTGTGGCTGGCCTTGGCGATCCAGCTGGTGGGTTTTCTCGGCCTGCTGCTGGCACCCACGCTGGCCTCGGGGCTGTGGGTGGCGATGATCGGTTTCGGCCTGGGCGCCTGCTTCAGCCAGAGCCTGACGCTGACCCTGGAGCACCTGAAGACGCCTGCCGAGGCTGGCAGCCTGGCGGCGTTCGTGCAGGGCATCGGCTTCATCATCACCGGCATGGTGCCTTACGTCACCGGCTGGTTGCGCGACATGAGCGGTGATTTCCAGGCCTCGTGGACGCTACTGACCGTGACCGTGGTGGCGATGCTGCTGGTTACCACGTGGTTCAACCCTCGCGGTTATGCCGCGGCGATTGCCCGCCCGGTAGTGGCGGGCAAGGCCGCGCCGGTCAACTGAGGCGCTGCAGGGTGTCGCGCACCCGGTCCAGCGCCGGGTCGATATCCAGCAGCTCTATGGCGCCGAAGCCCAGCAATAGCCCCGGGCGCACTGGCGCTTCGCTGAAAAACGGCGCGAGCGAATACAGGCCGACCTCCACCTTGCGTGCGAGGTTGGCCAGCAGCTCGACATCGACCCCAGGTTTGGCCAGGGCGCTGAGGTGGAACCCGGCGCTGGCGGGGATGGCGCTGAACCACGGTGCCAAGTCGCCGCCCAGCCGCGCGAGGATGCGTTCGCGACGGGCGCTGTAGACCTCGTGGCAACGGCGGATGTGCTTGTTCAGGTGGCCTTCGCCGAGAAAGCGCGCCAGTGCCCACTGCAACAGGGTCGGGCTGTGCCAGTCGCTGAGGTGCTTGGCCACGCAGGCGGCCTTCAGCACGTCGGGCGGCAGTACGGCGTAGCCCAGGCGCAACTCGGACAGCAAGGTCTTGGAAAAGGTCCCCACATAGGCCACCAGGCCATGGCGGTCGAGGCGCTGTAGAGCGTCTGCGGCTGGGCCGTGGTAGCGGAACTCGCAGTCGTAGTCGTCTTCGATGATCAACGCACCCAGCTCGGCGGCCCGTGCCAGCAGGGCGTGCCGGCGTGGCTCGCTCATCGGCATGCCCAGCGGGAACTGGTGCGAGGGCGTCACATAGATCAGCCGGGTGCCGTCGGCGATCTGCTCCACGCACAGCCCTTCATCGTCCACCGGTACCGATTGCAGGCGCGCACCCAGGGCCAGGAACAGTTGCCGCGCTGGCGGGTAGCCCGGGTCTTCCATGGCTACCTGGCAACCCGGCTCGACCAGTACCCGTGCGATCAGGTCCAGTGCCTGCTGGGCGCCGTTGCACACCAGCAGGTCAGCGGCGCTGCAGTGCACGCCGCGGGCATAGGCGACATGATGGGCAATGGCCTCGCGCAGCTCCGGCAGGCCCTGGGCAGGGAACTGCCGCTCGGGATGGCGCTGGCTGCGGCGCAGGGCATAGTTCAGGCAACTGCGCCACTGGTCGAACGGAAACTGCGCCTTGCTCGAGGCCCCGCCGATGAAGTCGTAACGCGACGGAGCCTCCAGCTGGCGTCGGCTCAGCACGGTGGCGCGCTGCTGCCAGCGCTCGAGCGACGCGGCACCAGCCAGGGGAATGGCGGGCGATTCGCTGCTGCGCAGCGGCTGGCGCGGGGTGACGAAGGTGCCCCGGCCGACCACGCCGCTCAGCAGGCTGTCGTAGGTCAGCCGGGAATAGGCCTCGGCCACGGTCTTGCGCGACACGCCCAACTGCTCTGCCAGCAGGCGGCTTGGCGGCAGTTGGGTGCCGGCGGCCAGGTGGCCGCTGTCGATGCCGGCACGCAATTGCTGGTAAAGCTGGTCGGCCAGGCCTTTGCGGCCTTCCAGGCGAATGTGCAGTTCCATGGAGCGGTCCGGAGCGGGGAAGTGCTCAGGATAGCGGATTGGCCGCCGAAGGGCATGGGGCCGCTTTGCGGCCCATCGCCGGCAAGCCAGCTCCCACAGGGATAGCACATGGCTTGAGGTCTTCGCGGTCTGCCTGTTCTGGCCTCATCGCCGGCTAGCCAGCTCCCACAGGGATAGCACATGGCTTGAGGTCTTCGCGGTCTGCCTGTTCTGGCCTCATCGCCGGCAAGCCAGCTCCCACAGGTACTGCACAATGCTTGAGGTCGGTGCAGTCGAGGTGGGAGCTGGCTTGCCGGCGATGGGCCGCAATGCGGCCCCCAGGCAAGCGGTAGGTAATCAGAAGCGTGCCGTGCTCACCGTGATGTAGCCCTTGTCTGCCAGCGCGATACGTATCACCGTCTCGTCCGCCGGCGCCTTGCGGTTGCGCTTGATGCGAACGCCTTCCACCGCCGCCGCTTTCATATGCTCGGTGATGGCCCGCCCGTTCGGGTCGAAGAACAACTCGCTGGCCAGCAACTCGATACGCTCGATCAGTTGGCGGGAGCGTTCATCGGTGGCGCAGAAGAACATCACCCCCGACAGGTGGGGGTCTTCGTCCGGGTTGTTCATGTCATGGGCCAGCAGTTCGCGCAGGGTGCTGCGCAATTCGGCAGTGGGGCGGGCGTACAGGTGCATGCGGAACCTCCTCTGGATCGCGACCTTGCGTCATCCAGTGCCGATCATGTTTTCAGTGGGCAGGGGGCAACAAGTAGGACGCATCCGAGCAATGCGTAGGAGTTTTCTGAAGATGCAGGAGTGACACCGCAAGCTGGCGGGAGGACGGTCCCTGCGGCACAATTTGCCGCCCGCTACCCGCCTTGCCGAGGATTGCCATGAACAGCCATTTCCAAGCCGTCGACCTGAAAAAGGCCTATCGCCTGCTGAACCACGGCCCGACGGTGCTGGTGTCGGCCAGCCACGAAGGGGTGGACAATGTGATGGCGGCCGCCTGGGCCTGTGCGCTGGATTTCGACCCCCCCAAGGTGACCGTGGTACTCGACAAGACCGCCCGCACCCGGCAGTTGGTGGAGGGCAGTGGCTGGTTCGTGATCCAGGTGCCAACCGCGGCGCAGTCGCAGCTGACCCACCAGGTGGGTACCCGCAGCCTGTTCGACCAGCCCGACAAGCTCGCCAGCATTGGTGTGCAGCTGGCGCGGGTCGAGGGGCATGCGGCGCCCTTGGTGGAGGGCTGTTCGGCCTGGTTGATGTGCCGGGTGATCGACGAGCCGCACAACCAGAACACTTACGACCTGTTCATTGGCGAGGTGGTGACGGCCTGGGCCGATGACCGGGTGTTCCGCGATGGCCACTGGGCCTACGAAAATGCCGACCCGCAGTGGCGCAGTTTGCACTACGTGGCGGGTGGGCATTTTTATGCGATAGGCGAGCCGGTGGTGGTCGATTCGCAAAGATGATTACACCTGTCCCGGCCTCATCGCCGGCAAGCCAGCTCCCACAGGTATCACACCAGGCCTGAAGCCTGTGCAGTACCTGTGGGAGTTGGCTTGCCGGCGATAGGGCCGCATGGGGGCCCCCTGTC
>NZ_JBKGFP010000073.1:0-54847 GCF_046557535.1 Pseudomonas sp. S1(2024) | reverse complement strand
GCAATCCCCAGAGAATCCAACATAATTCGGAAGCCGTGGGTGGCACCGGGGGGAGCGGGCTTGCCGGCGATAGGGCCGCATGGCGGCCCCCTGTCAGCATCAGCGCCCGACCTCCTGCTTGAAGCGCAAGCGCCAGCCATGCAGTAACGGTTCGGTATAGCCACTGGGCTGCTGCCGCCCCTTGAACACCAGCTCCCGCGCAGCGCGGAAGGCATGCGATGCCTCGAAACCGGCGGCCATCGGCCGGTACGCCGGGTCCCCGGCATTCTGCTGGTCGACCACGCCGGCCATGCGTTGCAAGGTCGCCTCGACCTGCTCGGCATCGACCACCCCGTGGTGCAGCCAGTTGGCAATGTGCTGCGCGGAAATCCGCAGGGTCGCGCGGTCTTCCATCAGGCCCACATCATGGATATCCGGCACCTTGGAACAGCCGACCCCTTGCTCGACCCAGCGCACCACGTAACCGAGGATACCCTGGCAGTTGTTGTCCAGCTCGGCCTGGATTTCGGCTGCGCTCCAGGGCCGCTCGGGGCTGACCGGGACACTGAGCAGGTCATGCAGCAACTCGGCGCGCTGGGCATTCAGGTCAACCTGTTCCAGCGTTTGCTGCACGGCCGCCACATCCACCTGGTGGTAGTGCAGCGCATGCAGTGTCGCGGCTGTGGGCGAGGGCACCCAGGCCGTGTTGGCGCCGGCCCTGGGCTGGGCGACTTTCTGTTCCAGCATGGCCGCCATCAGGTCGGGCATGGCCCACATGCCCTTGCCGATCTGCGCCTTGCCGCGCAGGCCACAGGCCAGCCCCACCAGTACGTTGCTGCGCTCGTAGGCCTGGATCCAGGCACTGCCTTTCATGTCGCCCTTGCGCAGCATGGCGCCGGCTTCCATGGCCGTGTGCATCTCGTCACCGGTGCGGTCGAGGAAGCCGGTATTGATGAACACCACCCGTGACGCGGCGCTGGCGATGCAGGCTTTGAGGTTGACGCTGGTACGCCGCTCCTCGTCCATGATGCCCATCTTCAGCGTGTGTGCGGGCAGGCCCAACAGGGCTTCGACGCGGCCGAACAGCTGGTCGGCAAAGGCCACCTCGGCCGGCCCGTGCATCTTCGGCTTGACGATGTACAGGCTGCCCTCGCGGGAATTGCCACGGCGCTTGAGGTCATGCAGGCCGATCAGGCTGGTGACCACGGCATCGAGGATGCCTTCCGGGATTTCCCGGCCATCGCGGTCGTGGATGGCCGGGTTGGTCATCAGGTGGCCGACGTTGCGGATGAACAGCAGCGAGCGGCCTGGCAGGGTCAGTGGCTGGTCGTCTGCGCCGTGGTAGTGGCGGTCTTCGGCCAGGGTGCGTTCGAAGGTCTTGCCGCCCTTGCTGACCTGTTCGCTGAGGTCGCCCTTCATCAGGCCGAGCCAGTTGCGGTAGACGTTGACCTTGTCGTCGGCATCCACGGCGGCTACCGAGTCTTCGCAGTCGATGATGGTGGTGAGCGCGGCCTCCAGCAGGATGTCCTTGACCCCGGCCGGGTCCTGCTGGCCGATGGCGTTGGCCGGGTCGACCTGGATTTCGAAATGCAGCTGGTGATGCTGCAACAGGATCGCTGTTGGCGCGTTCGGCTCACCTTGGTAGCCACGCAGTTGCGCGGGGTGCCTGAGGCCGACCTGGCGGCCATCGGCCAGGGTTACCTGCAGCGTGCCCTGGCTGATCGCGTAGGCCTTGGCGTCGTTGTGCGACGCACCGTCGAGAGGGGCCGCGGTGTCGAGAAACTGCCGGCCATAGGCGATCACCTTGGCGCCGCGTTGCGGGTTGTAACCCTGGCCACGTTCGGCGTCCTCGGTTTCGGCGATGGCATCGGTGCCATACAGGGCATCGTACAGCGAGCCCCAGCGGGCGTTGGCGGCGTTGAGGGCGTAGCGGGCGTTGCTCAGTGGCACCACCAGTTGCGGGCCGGCCTGCACGGCGATCTCGCGGTCGACGTTGCGGGTGCTGACCTGCACGCTTGCCGGGGGCTCTACAAGGTAGCCGATGCCTTGCAGGAAATGCTGGTAGGCGGCCATGTCACGGATCGGGCCGGGGTGCTGGCGGTGCCAGTTGTCGAGTTCTGTCTGCAGGCGCTCGCGTTCGGCGAGCAGGGCGCGGTTTTGTGGTGCGAGGTCGTGGACCAGGGTGCTGAAGCCTTGCCAGAAGGTGCGGGCTTCGATGCCGGTGCCGGGGAGGGCTTCATCTTCGATGAAGCGCTGCAGGGTGGGGGCGATCTGGAGTGGATGGTTTGGCATTGTCTGTTCGCTCGATGTTCAGGCTTCTGGAAAGTTTTTGCTTGTGCCGGCCTCTTCGCGGGCTTGCCCGCTCCCACAGGTACTGCACAGGTCCCAGGTCTTGTGAAGGCCCTGTGGGAGCGGGCAAGCCCGCGAAGAGGCCGGCACAGGATTCAGAGGGCAGCCGCCCCGGCCTTGGCCACCTGGGCATCCTGCTCGGCCTTGACCCCGGACACGCCGATCGCCCCCACCACCTGGCCATCCACCCGCAGCGGTACGCCACCTTCCAGGCTGGTCAGCAGCGGCGCGGTAACGAAAGCAGTACGGCCACCATTGACCATTTCCTCGTAATCTCGCGTCTCCTTGCGCCCCAGTGCGGCAGTGCGGGCCTTTTCCATCGCGATGTAGGCGCTGGCCGGCGCGCAGCCGTCCAGGCGCTCCAGGGCCAGCGGGTGGCCGCCGTCGTCGACCACGGCAATGGTCACGTTCCATTGTTGTGCCTGGGCTTCCTGGCGGGCGGCGGTCAGCACTTTGGCGACTTCGGCCTGGCCGATAACGGACTTGCTATGCATGGTGGTTCTCCGGGTTCAAGGCTGCTTCGACGATTTCGATCCAGTGCCGCACCGGTGTGCGCCCGGCCCCGTCGAGGTGGGCCTGGCAGCCGATGTTGGCGGTGGCGATGACTTGCGGTTTGCCGCTTTCCAGGGCGTTGAGGCGGTTGTCGCGCAGTTGTAGCGACAGCTCGGGTTGGGTCAGCGAATAGGTGCCGGCCGAGCCGCAGCACAGGTGGCCGTCCGGTACCGGGGTCAAGGTGAAGCCAAGGCGTGTCAGCAATGTCTCCACCGCACCCCCCAGCTTCAGCGCGTGCTGCAGGGTGCATGGGCAATGGAAGGCCAGGCGCTGTTCGACGCACACGCCCAGTTGCTCGACCGGCTCGTCGCGCAGCACCTCCACCAGGTCGCGGGACAGGGCGCTGACCCGTGCGGCCTTGGCGGCGTAGCGCGGGTCCTTTTCCAGCAGGTGGCCGTAATCGCGCACGAACGCGCCGCAGCCGCTGGCGGTTTGCACGATGGCCTCGGCGCCGGCTTCGATGGCAGGCCACCAGGCATCGATATTGCGCCGCGCCCGTTGCAGGCCTTGTTCCTGGGCATTGAGGTGGTAGTCCACCGCGCCACAGCAGCCGGCCTGCCGGATTGGCACCACGCTGATGCCCAGGCGGTCCAGCAGGCGTGCGGCGGCGGCATTGGTGTTGGGCGACAGGGCCGGTTGCACGCAGCCTTCCAGCATCAGCACCCGCCGCGCATGGCGCGGTGCGGGGCGTTGGCCGGGGGCGGTGACCCGCGCCGGCAGCTTGCGCTTGAGCGTGGCCGGTAGCAGTGGGCGCAGGGCCTGGCCACTGCGGGTCAGGGCCTTGAACAGCGCCGGGCGTGGCACCACTGCACGCAGGCCCTGGCGCAGCAGGCGCTGGCCGAGCGGGCGTGGCACCTGCTGTTCGACCACGGCGCGGCCAATGTCCAGCAGGTCGTGGTACTTCACCCCGGAAGGGCAGGTGGTTTCACAGTTGCGGCAGGTCAGGCAGCGATCCAGGTGCAACTGGGTGCTGGCGGTGATCGGCGCGCCTTCGAGCATCTGCTTGATCAGGTAGATGCGCCCGCGTGGGCCGTCCAGTTCATCGCCCAGCAGCTGGTAGGTGGGGCACGTGGCGGTACAGAAGCCACAGTGCACGCAGGAGCGCAGGATGCTTTCGGCCTCGTCGGCGCGGGCCAGGCGTCGGGCGGTTTCGCTCAGGTTGGTTTGCATGGTCTGGCCTCACAGGTCCGGGTACAGGCGGCCAGGGTTGAACACACCCTGGGGGTCGAGTTGCTGCTTGAGCGCTCGGTGGTAGCGCATCAGCGCGGCGGGCAGCGGTGGGCTGCTGGCAGCGCCAGGGACATGGCAGGTGGCGTGGCCACCGACCTTGGCGACCTGCTCGCGGATGTGCTGCGCCGGTGCCGTGGACTTGAGCCAGCGCTGCGCGCCACCCCAGTCGATCAGCTGCTGGCCGGGCAGGTCCAGCTCGCCGGTGGTATTGGGCACGGACAAGCGCCACAGCGGCGCGGGGCCGGCAAAGAAAGCCAGGCGCTGCTCGCGCAGGTCGCTCCAGAAGCTGCTGTCCAGTGCCTCGCCGCCCAGGCGCTGGCGTGCCGACTGCACCGAGCCTTCGCCGCCTTCCAGGCGCAGGTACAGCGCGTCACCGTCATGGCAGGCCGCACTGATCGGCAGCGGCTGCTGGCCCCATTCGGCCAGCTCCGCCAGCGCCTGGTGGCGGCCCATCGGCAGGCGCAGGCTGAGGCACTGGCGCGGGCGTGGCAGCACTTTCAGCGACACCTCGGTCAGCAGCCCGAGGCAGCCGAAGCTGCCCGCCATCAGCCGCGACACGTCGTAGCCGGCAACGTTCTTCATCACTTCGCCACCAAAGCGCAACAGCTTGCCGTGGCCGGTGATCACCCGCGTGCCCAGCACATAGTCGCGCACCGACCCGGCCCACGGCCGCCTTGGGCCGGACAGCCCGGCCGCGACCATGCCACCCAGGGTGGCGTCGGGGCCCAGGTGCGGTGGTTCGCAGGGCAGCATCTGGCCAGCCTCGTGCAGCGCTGCCTCGATCTCGCGCAGCGGCGTGCCGGCGCGGGCAGTGAGCACCAGCTCGGTCGGGTCGTAGCTGACGATGCCGCGGTGGCTGCGGGTGTCGAGTACCTCGCCGGCCACCGGGCAGCCGAGCATGGCCTTGCTGTTGCCACCCTGGATACGCAGCGGCGTGGCCTGGTTCAGCGCCTGGTTGACCTGCTCCAGCAGGGCCTGGCTGATGTCGCGGTCCATGCTCATCAGAAACGCTCCAGTTCGGGAAAGGGCAGTTGCCCATGGTGCACGTGCATGGCGCCGAATTCGGCGCAGCGGTGCAGGGTGGGGATGTTCTTGCCGGGGTTGAGCAGGCCTTGCGGGTCGAAGGCAGCCTTGATCGCATGGAACAGGGTGATTTCGTCGCTGTTGAACTGTGCGCACATCTGGTTGATCTTCTCGCGCCCCACGCCGTGCTCGCCGGTGATGCTGCCGCCCACGGCCACGCACAGCTCGAGGATTTTGCCGCCGATGGCTTCGGCACGTTCCAGCTCGCCTGGCAGGTTGGCATCGAACAGGATCAGCGGGTGCATGTTGCCGTCGCCGGCATGGAACACGTTGGCCACGCGCAGGCCGTATTCGGTGGACAGGTCGCTGATGCCCTTGAGCACCCGTGGCAGTTCGCGGCGCGGGATGGTGCCGTCCATGCAGTAGTAGTCCGGGGAGATGCGCCCCACCGCCGGGAAGGCGTTCTTGCGCCCGGCCCAGAAGCGCACGCGCTCGGCCTCGTCGCAGGCCAGCCGCACATCACGTGCACCGGCCTGGGCCAGCACGGCGGCGACCCGTTCGCAGTCATCGTGCACATCGGCTTCGACGCCATCCAGTTCGCACAGCAGGATGGCCGCAGCGTCAACCGGGTAGCCGGCGTGGATGAAGTCCTCCGCAGCGCGGATCGCCAGGTTGTCCATCATCTCCAGGCCGCCGGGGATGATCCCGGCAGCGATGATCTCGGCCACTGCCCGGCCGGCGTCCTCGACGCTGTCGAAGCTGGCCAGCAGCACTCGCGCCACCTGGGGCTTGGGCAGCAGCTTGACGGTGACTTCGGTGACGATGCCGAGCATGCCTTCAGAGCCGGTGAACAGTGCAAGCAGGTCGAAACCGGGGCTGTCCAGGGCATCGCTGCCGAGGGTCAGGCGTTCGCCCTCGACCGTGAGGATTTCCACCTTGAGCAGGTTGTGCACGGTCAGGCCGTACTTCAGGCAGTGCACGCCACCGGCATTCTCCGCGACATTGCCGCCGATGGAGCAGGCTATCTGCGAGGACGGGTCCGGCGCATAGTACAGGCCGTGGGGCGCGGCCGCCTGGGAGATGGCCAGGTTGCGCACGCCGGGATGCACACGGGCGAAGCGGCCCTGCGGGTTGACTTCGAGAATGCGGTTGAACCGCGCCATCACGAGCAGGATGCCTTTGGCCAGCGGCAGTGCGCCACCCGACAGGCCGGTACCGGCGCCGCGTGCCACCACCGGCACGCCACGCTGGTGGCAAAGCCTGAGCAGCGCCTGCACCTGCTCCAGGCGCTCGGGCAGCACCACCAGCAGCGGCACCGTGCGGTAGGCTGAGAGGCCGTCGCATTCATAGGGCTTGAGGTCTTCCTCGCGGTGCAGGATCTCGAGGTCCGGCAGGGCAGCGCGCAGCGCTTGCAGCAGCGCCCCCCGGTCCACGTCAGGCAGCGCGCCATCGACGCGTTCGTCGTAAAGGATATTCATCGGCTCACTCGGCAACGGTTTTTGTTGTTGTTGGCAATGCGCTCACCCTTGCAGCCTGCGCGTGGCAGCCGCCGCGGTCGAGCACGGGGTGAACTGGTCCTACCAGTTTTTGCGACGGGTACTGGTTATTGACGGCTTTGCCCGGCTAGATTGAAGCAGGTGGTCGAAGTGGTCCTACCAGCAGGAGGGTACGCAGTGGGTACTGAAGGCAAGGCCAAGGTCGCCGACCAGGTGGCCGAACGGGTCGAGCGGCTGATCGTCGAAGGCGTGCTCAAGGTGGGCCAGGCCCTGCCGTCGGAGCGGCGCCTGGTGGACAAGCTGGGCTGCTCGCGCTCGGCGCTGCGGGAAGGCCTGCGCATCCTGCGCGGGCGCGGCATCATCGACACCGAGCAGGGGCGCGGCTCGTTCGTCGCCGACCTCACGGGCCATGCGGGTGCCACGCCGTTGATGCACCTGTTCGGCTCGCAGCCGCGCACGCTGTTCGACCTGCTGGAAGTGCGGGCGTTGCTGGAAGCCGAATCGGCGCGCCTGGCGGCACTGCGCGCCACCGAGGTCGACCGTTTGCTGATCCGCCGGCGCTATGAAGAGATGCTGGCTGCGCACGAAGCCCCCGAAGCGATGGATGCCCGTGAACATGCCCGCCGCGACCATGCCTTTCACCGGGCGATCAGCGAGGCTTCGCACAACCCGGTGCTGGTGCATACCTTGCAATCGCTCAGTGACCTGACCTTGAGCACGGTGTTCGCCTCGGTCAACAACCTGTATTGCCGGCCGGCGCAGAAGCGCCAGATCGACCGCCAGCATGCGCGGTTGTATCACGCGGTGATGGAGCAGTTGCCCGAGCAGGCGCAGCGCGCGGCGCGCGAGCATATCAACGGGATCCGCGACAGTTTGCGGGAGATCGAGCAGGAAGAGCAGCGGCTGGTAAGGGCTACCATGCGCATGGATGGCTGGGGTTGAGGTGTTGCCTGTGCCGGCCCTTTCGCGAGTAAACCCGCTCCTACAGGAGGCTGCGCTGGGTTTGAAGTCGGTGCGGTGCCTGTGGGAGCGGGTTTACCCGCGAAGAGGCCGGTGAAGGATTAGCTCAATCAATGATCGGCTATGCGGTCATCCTGCGAGAGGAGGGCCCGGGCCAGCTCTTCATCATTGGCCTGCAGGCCTGGGTTGTCCTTGCGGGCCTGTTCCAGCGCCGACTCCACATAGGCGCCACGGATTGCACCACCGCTGGCGACGTAGGCCGAAAGCTCGTCACGCGCCGGGATGATCCGTTTGTCGTCCTTGAAGGTCGAGTAAAGCGAAGCGGAAACACCGGCCGAGGTTGCGACGTCGCCTGCGTCGACGTCAGCCAGGGCAGCACCGGCAGGCAGCAGGAGCAGCAGCGCAGGGGCGAGGAGTAGGTGGCGCATGGTGTGTTCTCCAGTAGCGTGAAGCCCAAGTAATTGAACCACTCAGTGATTAAGAAAGCGCAGGTGGGGTGGTAGTTCCCTTCGTATCGGAAACAGGCATTGACCCTGTCGAGCCAGGCGTGATCTGCTCGGGCTGCCGGCCCAATCATTTCAATGGATGAAGGTTCTCCCCATGCCCGACTACAAGCTGCATTGCTTCGCCGAATCCGGTAACGCCTACAAGGCCGCCCTGATGCTTGAACTCACAGGCCAGGACTGGCAGCCGGTGTTCGTCGATTTCTTCAATGGCCAGACTCGCGAACAAGCCTGGCGCGACGACGTGAACGAACAGGGCGAGGTGCCGGTGCTGGAACACGCCGGCAAATCCTTTACCCAGTCTGCGCTGATCCTCGACTACCTCGCGGAGAAAACCGGGCAGTTCGGCCCCCGCGACGAAGACGAAAAGCGCGAGATCTGGCGCTGGATGCTGTTCGATAACCATAAGTTCACCAGCTACTACGCGGCGCTGCGTTTTCTTTTCTGCCTGAAGAAAACCGGTGAAACGGATGTGACCCGGTTCCTGCGTGAACGTGCCATGGCGGCCTACCGTATCGTCGACGCGCACCTGGCGAAGACACCGTTCATGGTCGGTGGCCGGCTGACGATCGCTGACCTGTCGCTGGCCGGGTATGTGTTCATGCCGGAGGACACTGGCATTGCGTTGGCGCAGTTCACCCACATCGAGGCATGGAAAGCGCGAATCCAGGCGTTGCCAGGGTGGAAGCACCCGTATGAACTGATGCCCCGCGCGGCATCCTGAGCAATCCGGCTCGCCAGGCCATGGTGCAGTGGGCCTTTGGCGAGCCAGCCATTCTGATGGCCGGTCGGTGACAAGCGCAGCGGCGTGGCTACGCTCAGAAATCAAGAAACATCCCGAAATATTTGGCCGGCAGGCCCTGAAGGATCTCGTTCAACCGCTGCAGATGGAAGGCCGCGCTGGTTAGCAAGTCGCCCCATGGGGGGCCGGAAATAACAGGGTGCGTCGTGCAACCCGGTGCTACTCCAAGCGGAGACATCATGATGCTCAGGAAATGCTTGTTGGCTTTGGCTATCGGTACAGTGTTGTCGGCTTCGGCCGTGTTGGTGCCAGACTCCATTGACGGTACCTCCAGCGCGTATGCGAAGGATGGTGGCGGTGGCGGTGGCGGTGGCCATGGTGGCGGAGGTGGTGGTAGTGGTGGTGGCGGTGGCCATGGTGGCGGCGGTGGTAGTGGCGGCGGCGGTGGCCATGGCGGTGGAGGTGGCGGTAGCGGCGGTGGTGGCTCGGGTGGTGGCCACGGCGGCAGTGGCAGCGGGCACAGTGGCGATGGTGGTGGGCATGATGGCCGCGGGCGCAATGGTGCTGATGATGGTGCCGACCACGAGGCCAACCACGAAGCCAATCATGAGGCGAATCACGATGTGGGCGAGCCGCACGGTGTAGGGCATGGCGCCGACGATGGGGCTGACCATGACGTTGGGGATGATCGCGGAGGCGATCGGAGCTAGCAATTTGGGTGTCTGTGTCGGCCTCTTCGCGGGCACGCTGCGAGGCGCTACCCCACCTGCATACTGCGGCTTCAGATGTCCCTGCTCATCCAGCAGATAGGCATCCATCACCTCCCGCACAACCGGCCCTGCCACCCGCCCGCCGGCTTCGCCGTTCTCGATCATAACCGCCACCACCACACTCGGGTGATCAGCCGGGGCAAAGCCTACGAACAGGGCGTTGTCGCGGTGCCGCTCCAGGGTTTTGTTGCGGTTGTAGCGTTCGCCCTGCTTGATCGCCACCACCTGCGCGGTGCCGCTCTTGCCGGCAATCCGGTATTGCGCACCGGCCGCGGCAGCGCGGGCGATGCCGCGCGGGTCGTGCATGACCATCTGCATGCCCTGGCTGACCTGGTCCCAGGCGTGCCTGTCGTGCAGCACGATATTGGGCATCGGGTTGGGGTCTACCGGCGCATCGCCACCCACGGTCATGGCCAGGTGCGGGCGGTGCCACACGCCCTTGCTCGCCAGCAGGCTGGTGGCCTGGGCCAGCTGCAGCGGGGTGACCTGCATGTAGCCCTGGCCGATGCCCAGGATCAGCGTCTCGCCCGGGAACCAGGCCTGGCGCCGGGTGGCGCGCTTCCACTCGGCCGATGGCATCAGCCCGGACGCTTCCTCGAACATGTCCAGCGACACCTTCTGGCCCAGGCCGAACTCGGCCATGTAGTCGTGCAGGCGGTCGATGCCCAGCTTGTGCGCCAGGTCGTAGAAGTAGGTGTCGTTGGACCGCATGATGGCGGTGTACATATCCACCCAGCCATCGCCGCTGCGGTTCCAATTGCGGTACTTGTGGTCGTAGTTTGGCAGCTCGTAGTAGCCCGGGTCGAACACCCGGCTGCCCGGGGTGATCACGCCGCTGTCGAGGCCGGCGATGGCCACCTCCGGCTTCACCGTCGAACCGGGGGCATACAGGCCGCGCAGCACGCGGTTGAACAGCGGGCGGTCGATGGAATCGCGCAGGGCGGCGTACTGTTTGAAGCTGATGCCTTTGACGAACAGGTTGGGGTCGAAGCTGGGGTTGCTGACCATCGCCAGCACGTCGCCATTGGCCGGGTCGAGCACCACCACCGAGCCACGGCGGTCACCCAGGGCCTTTTCCGCGGCCAGTTGCAGGTGGGCATCCAGGGTCAGGACGATGTCCTGGCCCGGGGTCGGGGCCTTGTGGTTGAGCACACGCATCACCCGGCCCTGGGCGTTGGTCTCGACCTCCTCGTAGCCCACGTGGCCATGCAGCTGGCTTTCGTAGAAGTGCTCGATGCCGGTCTTGCCGACCGACTGGGTGCCCCGGTACTCGGTGCTGTCGAGGGTCTTGGCCTCTTTCTCGTTGATGCGCCCCACATAGCCCACCGAGTGGGCGAAATGCTCGGCCAGCGGGTACTCGCGGATGAACTGTGGTTCCACTTCCAGGCCTGGCAGGCGGAACTGGTTCACCGCCACCAGGGCGATCTGCTCCTCGCTCAGGCCGACCATCAGGGTCACCGGCTCGAACGGCTTGCGGCCACGGCGCAGGTCCTTGTCGAACTGCTTGCGGTCGTCCTCGGTCAGGCTCAGCACCTGGGCCAGGGTATCGAGCACCTTGGCCGTGTCGCCGCCGGCCCGCTCGCGGGTCATGGTCAGGTCGAAGCTGGGCTTGTTGTCGGCCAGCACCACGCCGTTGCGGTCGTAGATCAGCCCGCGCTCGGGGGCGATGGGCAGCACG
This sequence comes from Pseudomonas sp. S1(2024), assembly GCF_046557535.1. NCBI lineage: Bacteria > Pseudomonadati > Pseudomonadota > Gammaproteobacteria > Pseudomonadales > Pseudomonadaceae > Pseudomonas > Pseudomonas sp. S1(2024). The sequence goes on along the minus strand of NZ_JBKGFP010000073.1, from coordinate 43,565 downwards.
TGCACGCGGTTGTTTTCCGATACGGCGGTCTGCTGGTCGTGTTGTAGCACCTGCAGCACATAGAGCCGGCCCACCAGGACGGCGACCAGGCTGAAGACCAGGGCGGCGCAGGCCAGAAGCCGGCGGTTGACCAGGTGCTTTTCCTTTTCGTGGTCCTTGAGGGGTATGGGTTGTGGCATCGGTGACTCTGTCCTGACGGGTAGCAGTGCCTGTAGGAGCAGCCTTGTGCTGCGAAGAGGACGGTAGCACCGTAGTAGTTCAGCAGGCCACGACGGCCCATTCGCAGCACAAGGCTGCTCCTACAGGTGGCGCGGTGGTTGTACGCGCGCGATCGGGCCGCGGATGCTACGCAACCTGTACCGCACCCTCAAGGCAAGTGCCGGCTGGCGGTAGGCTGGTATTGGCTGTGTGCCCCGTGATCAGGGCGCTTGCCAGCAAAATGAAGATTTGTTCATGGCGGCGGAGTGGTGATGGAACTTGTTGATGGAACGATGCAAGTTGAGTCCATGAGCACGCCCATGTCGCCATGAACCTGCTATTCCTAAGAAGACACTTGAACCCACCAAGGCCCGTCGATGCTGGTCATCGAAAACCTCCACAAATCATTCCCCACTCCCCAAGGCCCGCTTCCGGTGCTGCAGGGTGTCGACCTGCGCCTGGCGCGCGGCAGCAGCCTGGCGCTGATGGGCGAGTCGGGTAGCGGAAAGAGTACGTTGCTGCACCTGGTGGCCGGCCTTGACCGTGCCGACAGTGGCCGCATCCTGATCGACGACACCCCGCTCGACAGCCGTTCCGAGGCGTCGCTGGCGTTGTGGCGGCGGGAGGGCATCGGCCTGGTGTTCCAGCAATACAACCTGATCAGCAGCCTGGACGTGGGGGCCAATCTTTCGTTCCAGGCCCGGCTGGCCGGTCGGCATGATCCCGATTGGCTGGCCTACCTGGCGCAGCGCCTGGGTTTGGCGGATTTGCTGGCGCGTTACCCGGAGCAATTGTCTGGCGGCCAGCAACAGCGGGTCGCCATCGGCCGCGCCCTGGCCGGGCGCCCGGCCTGGTTGCTGGCCGACGAACCCACCGGCAGCCTCGATGAAACCAGCAGCGATGAGGTGTTGAGCCTGCTGTTGCAATTGGTCGCCGAGGCTGGCAGTGGGGTGCTGATGGTGACGCACAGCCCGCGGCTGGCGGCGCGCTTGCAGCAGCGTTGTTACCTGCAGGCCGGCCGCGTGCGGCCCGAGCAGGGCGGATGAGGCTGCTATCGCTGGCCCTGCTCGCGCTGCTCAGCCACTGGCGGCGCCATCGCGTGCAGTTTTTCAGCATCTTCACCGGCCTGTGGCTGGCCACGGCGCTGTGGACCGGCGTGCAGGCGCTGAACAGCCAGGCACGCAGCGACTATGCCCGCGCCAGCGCGGTGCTGGCCGGGCCGTTGCAGGCGCAACTGGTGCCGCGCCGTGGCGAGCGCTTCGACCAGGCACTGTACGTGCAGTTGCGCAGGCTGGGCTGGGTGGTGACGCCGGTACTGGAGGGGCGCTTGCGCTTTGCTGGTGAGCCGGCGCGCAGCGTACGGTTGATCGGCATCGAGCCGTTGAGCCTGCCGCCGGCCAGCAGCATCGCCGGTGTGCAGCCCGGAACGTTCGATCTGCAGGCCTTTGTCGGCATGCCCGGGCAAGCCTGGGTCGGGCCAGACACCTTGCGCCAGCTGCATGCTGGCCCCGGGGCCTCAGCACGCGACAGCGAAGGGCAGCTGCTGCCGCCGTTGGTTCTGCAGCCAGCGCTGGCCCCGGGGGTGATCGTGGTGGATATCGGCCATGCCCAGGCGTTGCTGCATGCACCCGGGCAGTTGTCGCGCCTGCTGGTGGCTGCTACGCCGGGGCCGTTGCCGGCGGACATCGCGCCTTACCTTGAGCTGCAACCCCGTCAGGACGATGGCGGCTTGCAGCGGCTGACCGACAGCTTCCACCTGAACCTGACCGCCCTTGGCTTGCTGGCGTTTGTCGTCGGCCTGTTCATTGCCCATGCCGCAATCGGTTTGGCACTGGAACAGCGGCGCGGCCTGATTCGCAACCTGCGTGCCTGTGGCATCAGCCTGCAAACCCTGCTGTGCGCCTTGGTGCTGGAGCTGGGGCTGTTCGCGGTGCTGGGCGGTCTGGCCGGCGTGGCCAGTGGTTACGGGCTGGCCGCGTGGCTGCTGCCCGATGTGGCCGCCAGCTTGCGCGGGCTGTATGGCGCCCAGGTCGCCGGGGCGCTGAGCCTGCCCGCAGGGTGGTGGCTGATGGGCGTGCTGGTGAGCGTGCTGGGGGCGCTGTTGGCGGGTTTGGGCAGTGTACTGCGTGCGGCGCGGTTGCCGTTGCTGGCGCTGGCGCAACCTCAGGCATGGCGGTTGGCCCAGGGGCCTTGGTTGCGGCGCCAGGCCCTGGTGGCCGGCCTGTTGCTTTTGCTGGCCCTGGGCTGTGGCGTGCTGGGCGACAGCCTGCCCAGCGCGTTCGGCCTGCTGGCAGGCTTGCTGCTGGCGGCGGCGCTGCTGCTGCCGGCCTTGCTCGACCGGGTGCTGGCCTGGCTGGCGCGCCATTGCCGGCGGCCTTTGTCGCAATGGTTCGTCGCCGACAGCCGCCAGCAATTGCCGGCCCTGAGCCTGGCGTTGATGGCACTGCTGCTGGCGCTGGCCGCCAGTGTCGGCGTGGGCAGCATGACCGAGGGCTTTCGCAAGACCTTTGTCGGCTGGCTTGACCTGCGCCTGTCCGCCGACCTGTATGTCACCCCAAGGGACACCGCCCAGGGCTTGCAGATAGCCGAGTGGCTTGGGCAGCAACCTTCGGTGAGTGTGGTGTTGCCCGGCTGGCGTGTGGAAACACAGCTGCAGGGCTGGCCGGTGCAGCTCCAGGGCATCGTCGATCATCCCGTCTATCGCACTCGCTGGCCATTGCTGGCGCAGCAAAAGCAGGCCTGGCAACAACTGGCCGCCGGGCAGGCCGTGATGCTCAGTGAACAGTTGGCCAGGCGACTGAAGCTGCAGCTGGGTGATCGCCTGAGGCTGCCCGCAGACACTTCGCCAGCCCTGAGCGTTGTGGGCATCTATGCCGATTACGGCAACCCCAAAGGGCACATGCTGGTCAATGCCGGCTGGCTGCGCGGGCATTGGCCACAGGCAACCCTGACCGGGTTGAGTGTCGATCTGGTGGGCGATCAAGCGTCGGCGCTCGAGGCTGCATTGCAACAGCGCTTCGCCCTGGACGACAGCCGTGTGGTCGAGCAGGCGCGTCTCAAACGCTGGTCGACCGACGTGTTCAACCGCACCTTCGCCGCCACCGCCGCGCTCAACAGCCTTACCCTTGGCGTGGCAGGCGTGGCGCTGTTCATCAACCTGCTGACCTTGGGCCACACCCGCCTGGGCCAGCTGGCGCCGCTGTGGGCACTGGGTGTGCGGCGTACGCATCTGGTGTGGCTGAGCCTCGGGCAGACACTGCTGCTGAGCAGCCTTACCGTGCTGCTGGCGATCCCGCTGGGCATCCTGCTGGCCTGGTGCCTGGTCGCGGTGGTGAACGTGCAGGCATTCGGCTGGCGTTTGCCGCTCTACGTGTTCCCTGCGCAACTGCTGCACCTGGCGGTGCTGGGCATGCTTACCAGCCTGTTGGCCAGCGCGTGGCCCTTGTGGCAGCTGGCGCGTCGCCAGCCGCGCGAACTGTTGAGGCCGTTTGCCGATGAAGCGTAGCGCCTGGCTGTTGCTGTGTGGGTTGCTGGGCGGCTGTGACCAGCCCGCCGAGCAAAGCTATGCCGGGCTCGGGCAGCAGGCGGGTGAATTCAGCCAGGTACGGCGCGGCCATCGCCTGGAATTTCCGCGTGACCATGGGGCCCACGATGGCTTTCGCATCGAATGGTGGTATGTCACCGCCAACCTCCAGGACTTCCAGGGGCGGGACTGGGGCGCGCAGTGGACGCTGTTTCGCTCGGCCCTGCGCCCAGGCCCCGAGACTGCCGGCTGGAACAGCCCGAACCTGTGGATGGGGCATGCGGCGCTGACCGGTCCCGGGGGGCATCGGTCTGGCGAAACCTTGGCGCGCGGGGGTATCGGCCAGGCTGGCGTGCAAGCCCAGCCGTTCCGGGCGTGGATCAATGACTGGTCGTTGCAGGGCAGCAGTGGCATCGAGCATCTGCAAATGGTCGCCGGTGGTGACGGCTTTCGCTACGACCTGCAACTGCACAGCGATCGGCCCTTGGTGCTGCACGGGGACCAGGGCTACAGCGAGAAGTCCGGCAAGGGGCAGGCTTCGTACTATTACAGTCAGCCGTTCTATCGGGTGAGTGGGGAGGTGCAGCGTGACGGCCAGTGCATTGCCGTCACCGGCCAGGCCTGGCTGGACCGGGAATGGAGCAGCCAGCCGCTGGCTGCCGGGCAGACGGGTTGGGACTGGTTTTCCCTGCACCTGGACAGTGGCGCCAGGCTGATGCTGTTTCAGGTGCGCGAGGTGCAGGGGGAGGCGTATCGCGCCGGGACCTGGGTCGGCCCGCAGGGTGAAGTGGTGGTGCTGCAGGGTGCGCAGATCCAGCTGCAGGCGCTGGCCTGGGCTCGGCAGAAGAACGGCAAGCAGGTGCCGACGCGATGGCGGGTGCAGGTGCCGGAGCATGGCGTGGATGTGCAGGTCGAGGCTGTGGAATCGCAGGCCTGGATGGAGACACGGTTCCCGTACTGGGAGGGGCCGGTGCGCTTGACCGGGAGTGCGGGTGGGCGTGGGTATCTGGAGATGACCGGCTATTAGCAATCCTGGGGTTTCTGAGTTTTTCTGGGGCTGCTTTGCAGCCCTTTCGCGACACAAGGCCGCTCCTACAGGGAATCGCGCCAACTTTTAGAATTTGAGCAAGACAGTTGCTCGCACAGGTACTGCACAAGGCTTGAGGTCGATGCAGTCGAGGTGGGAGCTGGCTTGCCGGCGATGGGCCGCAACGCGGCCCCAGGTTTTCAATCTTTGATCAACCCTCGCAACACCGCTCGCGCTTCTTCAGTGCGCAAGCATTCGATGAACAACCGGGCCTCCCGCGCCACTGTCGCCTCAAGCTCGGCCCGCTGGCCGTCCTTGAGCAGCCGCTTGCTGATGCGCAGCGCCGCCTGCGGGTAACCTTGCAGCTGCCGCGCCAGGCGCCGGGCAGCTGCAAGGCACTGTTCACCGTCTTCATGCAGTTCATTGGCCAGCCCCCAGGCCACCATCCGTTCACCGTCGAGCAACTCGTTTGCCAGCAGCAGGCGAGCCGCCCGGGCATGGCCAAGCAAACGCGGCAGCAGCAGGCTGGAACCAAACTCCGGGCACACGCCCAACGGCGCGAAAGGGATGCGCAACTTGGTCGTACGGCTGACCAGCACCTGGTCGCAATGCAACAGCAAGGTGGCACCGATGCCGATCGCCGCGCCACTGACCGCGGCAATCAGTGGTTTGTCCAGGCCCATCACCACCCGCATCAGGCGGAACACTGGGCTGTCCAGGTCGGCAGGCGGGTTGTCGAGGAAGTCGCGCAAGTCATTGCCGGCGGTAAAGCACTGCGGCCCACCGGTGATGATGATGGCTTCGACATCAGGGTCTTCACCTGCCGCCAGCAGCAGGTCGCCCAGCTGTTGGTACATGGCGGTGTTCAAGGCATTGAGCTTGTCGGGGCGGTTGAAGGACAGGGTCAGCAGGCCCTGGTCCAGGTCACGTGTGATCAGGTCGTTCATGGCAGCCGCTTTTGTTGTTGTGGGCATGGGTGCCAAGGGTTTATCACGCAGTCCGGCTTGTTGTACAGTCGTTCAGTCCAGCCCCTAGCCCGAGAGCCGCCGATGAACCAGGAAGCCCGCTACCACCGCATGCTGCCGGAATTGCGCAAAGCCAACCTGGTCGAGGCGACCTTGGTATGCCTCAAGCGCCATGGCTTTCAGGGTGCGTCGATCCGCAAGATTTCAGCAGAAGCCGGGGTTTCGGTCGGATTGATCAGCCATCACTATGCCGGCAAGGATGAGCTGGTGGCCGAAGCCTACATGGCAGTCACCGGTCGGGTGATGGGCCTGCTGCGCGAGGCCATGGCCCAGGCCGCGCCCAATGCTCGCGAGCGGCTGTCGGCGTTCTTCCGTGCCTCGTTCTGCGCCGAGCTGCTCGACCCGCAGTTGCTCGACGCCTGGCTGGCGTTCTGGGGCGCGGTGAAGACCGCCGATGCGATCAACCAGGTGCATGACCATTCCTATGGCGAATACCGCAATGAACTGAGCGGGCTGCTGGCCACGCTGGCCGGGGAGGAGGGCTGGCAGGGCTTCGATGCCGACCTGGCGGCCATCAGCCTGAGCGCCTTGCTCGATGGCCTGTGGCTGGAGTCGGGGCTCAACCCCGGTACCTTCACCCCCGAGCAGGGCGTGCTGATCTGCGAGGCCTGGGTCGATGGCCTGCAGGCCGGTGGCCGGCGTCGCTTCAGCCCGCCGGAGGGCTGTTGATCGCCTGTTCAGTAACGAGTACGCTGCTGTCGCGAGTGTGTAGAACAAACCAATAAAAAAAAGAGACGACACGCAATGACGCCTCGGGTATTGATCGTCGATGACGATCCGCTTATTCGTGACTTGCTGCAGGCCTATCTGTCTCAGGAAGGCTATGACGTGCACTGCGCCGACACCGCGGAAAAGGCCGAAGCCCTGCTCGGCAGCCAGGATGTCGACCTGGTGCTGCTGGACATCCGCCTGCCCGGCAAGGACGGCCTCACCCTGACCCGTGAGCTGCGGGTACGTTCGGAGGTCGGCATCATCCTCATCACCGGCCGCAACGACGACATCGACCGCATTGTCGGCCTGGAATGCGGCGCCGACGACTACGTGATCAAACCGCTCAACCCCCGCGAACTGGTATCCCGCGCCAAGAACCTGGTCCGCCGTGTGCGCCATGCCCGCGAGGTGCACCCGACGCCGGCCTGCGCGCAATCGCTGAAGCAGTTCGCCGACTGGGCGCTGGACACCGACCGCCGGCGCCTGATCGACGCCCGTGGCGGGCAGACCCTGCTGACCCATGGCGAGTTCCAGTTGCTCAGCGTGTTCCTGCGCAACAGCGGCCACACCCTCAGCCGCGACCAGTTGATGGACCAGATCCGCAACCGCGAGTGGGTGCCCAACGACCGCTCCATCGACGTGCTGGTCGGCCGCCTGCGGCGCAAGCTGCACGACGACCCGGCCGAGCCCCAGCTGATCATCACCATCCACGGCACCGGCTACCTGTTCACCGCCAGCGTGGCGGCATGACCCGCAGCGCCTGGGTGCTGGCCTTGGCATTGTTCGCCGTGCAAGCCAGTGCAAGGCAGCCGGTGCGCTATTGCGACTACCCGGTGTACCCGCCGATTTCCTGGAGTGACGGCCACCAGGTGCGTGGCCTGGCCCCCACCGTGGTGCGAGAGCTGTTCGCTCGCATGGGCTACGAAGTGCAGACCGTGGTGCTGGGCAACTGGAAGCGCTGCCTGATGGACGCCGCCGCCGGGCGGGTGGACGTGGTGCTGGCCTACAACAGCGACCAGCGTGACCAACGCATGCGCTTTTCCACGGTGCCGGTGGTGCGTGAGGAAGTGGCGGTGTTCTACAACCGCCTGCGGCCAGTGCAGTTCCAGCGCCTGGAGGACCTGGCCAGCTACCGTGGCGGCCTGCTGTACGGCGAAAGCTACGGCGCCGATTTCGACCGCTTCGTCGCCCGCCACCAGAACATCGAACGGGTGTCGTCCAGCCAGCAGAACTTCGGCAAGCTGATCCGTGGGCGCATCGACTACGTGATCCAGGAGCGGCGCACCGGCCAGCTGTTCATCGAAAACCTGCCCGGGGCGCAGGACATCCGCGTATTGCCCACGGCCCTGAGCGTGGACTACCTGCGCGTCGCGGTATCACGGCAATCGCCCTTGAGCCAGCATATGGACGAAATCGACGCGCAGTTGCTGCGCATGAACCAGGCGGGCGAGATCGAGCGCTGGCTGGAGCAGAGCGAAGTGATCTACCGCGACATGGTCAACCTGCCGGCGGACTCCCGATGATCCGCCTGCGCACCGATGGCTTGCTGCGCCGCCTGCTGCTGTTCATCCTGCTGTTCAGCCTGTGCTTTACCGTGCTGGCCAGCTCGGTGCAGCTGTATTTCGAGTACCGCCGCGAGATGCGCGATATCGAGGCGCGCATGGCGCTGATCCGCGCCGGTTACCTGGCCAGCCTGGAGCGCAGCCTGTGGGACCTGGACGAGGCACAGCTGGATACACAACTGCGCGGCCTGGTGGACTTTTCCGATGTCGCCCGGGTGCGTCTGGTCAGTGACGATGTCCAGATGTTGCGCGGCCTCGCCGAGCCCAAGGGGCCGCTGCGCATCGAACGCTTCGCCCTTGATTACCAGCCGCCCTCGGGGCCGGCCAGGCATCTGGGCGAGCTGGAAGTGAGCATCGACCTGGGCGCGGTGCACCGACGGCTGTATGCCACTGGCCTTGCCAGCCTGCTGTGGATGGGCGTGTTCCTGTGTGGCCTGGCGGTGGCGCTGTCGGGGCTGTTCTACCGCCTGGTCACCCGCCACCTGCAAGTGATGGCCGAGTTCGCCCGGCGTATTGGCGCCGGCCAATGGCAGGAACCATTGCGCCTGGGGCGCCGCCCGTCGACGCGCCCGGACGAGATCGACACCGTGGCCAATGCCCTGGATGACATGCGCCGCGCCATCCTCAGTGACATCGAGCGCCGCGAGCGCGACCGCCTGGCGTTGCAGGACAAGCGCGACGAACTGCAGGCCATGGTCGAGCGGCGTACCGCCAGCCTGGCCCGGACCAAGGACGAGGCCGAAGCCGCCAACCTGGCCAAGTCACGCTTCCTGGCGACCATGAGCCATGAGCTGCGTACACCACTCAACGGCATTCTCGGCATGGCCGAGCTGCTGCGCGGCGGCCGGCTGGAGGCGGCCGACCGCCAGCGCGTCGAGGCCTTGTACAAGGCCGGCGAGGGGTTGCTGGCGATTCTCAACGAGGTGCTGTATTTCGCCCGGCTCGAGGAGGGCGAGAGCCGCGCCGAGCTGGTCGGTTTTTCGCTACGCCAGTTGTGCCAGGAAGTGCTGGCGCTGCTCGAACCCATGGCCCGGGACAATGGCGACACCCTGCAGCTGGATATCGACGAGCAATTGGCCGATTACCAGTACGGTGCCGAACAGTACCTGCGCCAGGTGCTCAGCAACCTGCTGGCCAATGCCATCAAGTTCACCGAACAGGGGCAAGTGCGGCTTGCGGTGCAGGTACTGGCCAGTGACCAGGGCTCGCAGCGCCTGCGGGTGTCGGTTAGCGACAATGGCATCGGCATCGAGCCGGCTGTGCAGGCCAGGGTCTTCGACCGCTTCGTCCAGGCCAGCGAGGCGGTGGCCCGGCGCTACGGCGGCACCGGCCTGGGCCTGGCGATCTGCAAGCACCTGGTGGAAAAACTGGGGGGCTGTATTGGCCTGGACAGCGTGCAGGGGCAGGGCAGTCGCTTCTGGTTCGAACTCGACATGGCCCGCGGGCAGCCAGTGCAGGCCAACTCACCAGCCCCTTCGCCCCTGGCCAGCCTGGATATCCTGGTAGTCGAGGACGTGGCATTGAACCGCGAGGTAGCCGGTGGGTTGCTGCTGCGCGATGGCCACCGGGTGAGCTTTGCCGAGGACGCCGGGCAAGCCCTGCAGGCCTGCGCACAGCGGCGCTTCGACCTGATCCTGCTCGACGTGCACCTACCCGGCATGAGCGGGGTGGAGCTGTGCCGGCAACTGCGTGCCACCCCCGGGCCGAACCGCCACAGCCGGATCCTGGCACTGACGGCTGGCGTGCAGCCTGGGCAAGTGCCGGGTTATCTGGACGCCGGCATGCAGGGGGTGCTGGCCAAGCCCCTGCGGCTGGACAACCTGCGCCAGGCGCTGGCCGAAGCGGCGCCCGCTGAAGTGGCTGGTGTCGACGCGACAATGGACTGGTCATTGCTGGACACCCACCGCTCGCTGCTGGGTGAACAGAAGCTGCAAGGCCTGTTGAAGGTATTGCGCCAGTCGCTGGAGCATCACGCCACGGCGTTGGCCGAGGCGCTGCCGGCCCAGGATTTTACCGAAGTGCTGCACCTGGCCCACCGCCTGGCCGGCAGTTGCGACTCCCTGGGTTTTTCTGGCCTGGCTGCGTTGTTGCGGCGCCTTGAGGACGCTGCCCGGCAGCATGACGAACAGGCATTGAAAGCGCTCGGCGCGCCGCTGGCCACCGAGCTTGCCCAGGCCCGCGCCACCCTGGAACAGCTGATCCAGAGCTGACGTACAAAAAACTTACGACTTTTTACATCTTCGATCCGTTCGTACAACGGCACCTTACATCCGTTTCCAATAATCCATGGCAACCGTGTTGCACGCGGTCCATGAGGCTTATTGGAGACAAGAATAATGACATGCCGTAGCGCTCAGCCCCTCCTTCCCAACACACCGCGCGGCACCCCCGCGCGGCCTGGCACCAGCCGCAAAGGCGAGGTGCGCCATGACTGACAACCGCGAAAAGATCCAGCTCACCCGCGCGCTGAAAAGCCGGCACATCTTCATGCTGTCGCTGGGCGGGGTGATCGGCACCGGGCTGTTCATGGGCTCGGGCGTGACCATCAACCAGGGCGGCCCGATAGGCGCGATCCTGGCCTACCTGGTCGCGGGTTTGCTGATGTATCTGGTGATGGTCTGCCTGGGCGAGCTGTCGGTGCAGATGCCGGTGTCCGGTTCGTTCCAGGCCCACGCCACCAAGTTCATCGGCCCGGCCACCGGCTTCATGATCGGCTGGGTGTACTGGATGAGCTGGGCCACCACCGTGGGCCTGGAGTTCACCGCCGCCGGCATGCTGATGACCCGCTGGTTCCCCGAGGTGCCGATCTGGTATTGGTCGGCGCTGTTCGTGGTCGTGCTGTTCGGCCTCAACGCCCTGGCCACCCGTGCCTTCGGCGAGGCGGAGTACTGGTTCTCGGGGATCAAGGTGGCGACCATCCTCGGCTTCATCATCATCGGCCTGCTGGTGATCTTCGGCGCCATCCCGCTGAGCAGCGGGGCGCCAGCACCGATGCTGGACAACCTGGTGGGCGAGTCGCTGTTCCCCCATGGCCTGTCGGCGGTGTTCGCGGTGATGATGACCGTGGTCTATGCCTTCCAGGGCTGCGAAATCATGGGGGTGGCGGCCGGCGAGACCGAGCACCCGGAAAAGAGCATCCCGCGGGCCGTGCGCAACGTGGTGTTCCGCGTGCTGATCTTCTACGTGCTGGCGATTGCCGTGCTCTCGGCCATCGTGCCGTTCGAGCAGGCCGGGCTGATGGAAAGCCCGTTTGTGCAGGTGTTCGACATGGTGGGTATTCCCTTTGCCGCCGACCTGATGAACTTCGTCATCCTCACCGCCATCCTCTCGGTGGGCAACTCCGGGCTGTATGCCTCCACGCGCATCCTCTGGGCCATGTCGAAGAGCGGCATGGCGCCGAAAAGCCTGTCGCCGCTGAGCAAGCGTGGCGTGCCGTTGCGGGCGCTCAGCATCACCCTGTGCTTCGCGCTGATCTCGCTGATGACCAGTTTCATTGCCGCCGACACCCTGTTCATGGTGTTGATGGCGGTGAGTGGCATGTCCGGCACCGTGACCTGGATCGTCATCGCCCTGGCGCAGTACCGCTTCCGCAAGGTCTACCTGCGTGAAGGTGGGCAACTGCAGGACCTGAAGTACAAGGCGCCGCTGTACCCGCTGGTGCCGCTGCTGTGCATCACCCTGTGCAGCTCGCTGTTCGTGTTCCTGGCGCTGGATGAAACCCAGCGGCCGTCGTTGTACTGGGGCTTTGGCTTCATTGCCCTGTGCTACGCGGCGTACTTCTTCGTCAACCGCCGTCGGCAGGGGGCTTTCGAGCCGAGCGTGCCAGGGGTTTGATTCGGGTGTTGGGCTGAAGATTGCCGGGGCCGCTTTGCGGCCCATCGCGACACAAGGCCGCTCCTACAAGAGATCGCGCGAGGCCGGTCCTATGCGCGATTCCCCTGTAGGAGCGGCCTTGTGTCGCGATGGGGCGCAAAGCGCCCCCAGCAATCCGTCAGTTGTACAAAGTTGTAACAACCACCTCCTATCTCAACCCTGACCCAACGAATAAGACTAATAAAAACAACGACATATATAGTTTTCAAGCGTTGTTACAGCCCCATCCCAACCCAATTGCCGCCTTGTTGAACACTCGTTTAGTATCTCCCTCATCAAGCCCTCTCAAACCATCACAACAACACCGAGGCCCCCCATGACCACCCCGTCGTCGTCACTGTTGAGCAAGGTCGAAGCCGGCGTTGCCTGGATCACCCTCAACCGCCCCGAGCAGCGCAATGCGCTGGACATCCCCACCCTCAAGCAACTGCACGCCCTGCTGGAAACTTGCAACAGCGACCCGGCCGTGCGCGTGGTGGTGCTGACCGGCAGCGGGCGAAGCTTCTGCGCCGGTGCCGACCTGGCCGAATGGGCCGCGGCCGAGGCCCAGGGCACCCTGGAAAGCTACGGCTGGACCGAAACCGCCCACGCCCTGATGTTGCGCCTGCACAGCCTCGACAAGCCCACCATCGCTGCTATCAACGGCACCGCCGTGGGCGGTGGCATGGACCTCAGCCTGTGCTGCGACCTGCGCATCGCCGCGGCCTCGGCGCGCTTCAAGGCCGGCTACACCAGCATGGGCTACAGCCCCGATGCCGGTGCCAGCTGGCATCTGCCACGGCTGATCGGCAGCGAGCAGGCCAAGCGCCTGTTGTTCCTCGATGAGCTGTGGGGTGCCGAACGTGCCCTGGCGGCCGGGCTGGTCAGCGAAGTCTGTGCCGACGAGCAACTGCCCGCCGTGGCCGCCGAGCTGGCCGGGCGCCTGGCCAACGGCCCCACCTTCGCCTACGCGCAGACCAAGCGGCTGATCCGCGATGGCGCGCGGCGCACCCTGGCCGAGCAGCTGGAGGCCGAGCGCCAGGCCGGCCTGCTGTGCGGCCGCAGCCAGGACGGTGCCGAGGCGCTGCAAGCCTCGGTGGAACGCCGCGCCCCCCGTTTCACTGGCCAGTAACCCGATAACCGACCCTCACCAGGACCTTCGCAGATGAATTTCCAACTGACCCAAGAACAAGAAATGTTGGTGGAAGCGGTACGCAGTTTTGTCGCCAAGGAGCTGCTGCCCCATGAGGAGGCAGTGGACCGCGCCGATGCCGTATCGCCCGAGCTGGCTGCGCAGATCCGCGGCAAGGCGATCGCCGCCGGGTTCTATGCCTTCAACATGCCCGAGGAGGTCGGCGGCGGTGGCCTGGACTATCTGTCCCAGGCGCTTATCGAGCGCGAACTGTCCAAGGTGTCCTGGGCCCTGCACGTGTTCGTCGCGCGGCCATCGAAAATCCTCATGGCCTGCAAGGACGAGCAGATCAACGACTACCTGTTGCCCTGCGTGCAGGGCGAGAAGATCGACTGCTTCGCCCTCACCGAGCCGGGCGCCGGCTCCGATGCCAACGCCATCAAGACCCGTGCCGTGCGCCAGGGTGACGACTTCGTCATCAACGGCAGCAAGCACTTCATCAGCCATGCCGGCCACGCCGATTTCGCCATCGTCTTCGCCGTCACCGACACCTACGAGCACAACGGGCGCAAGCGCAACGCGGTAACGGCCTTCCTGGTCGACCGGGGCACGCCGGGCATGACCATCCGCCGTGGCCCCAAGTGCGTGAGCAACCGTGGCTACCACACCTACGAGCTGTTCTTCGACGACTGCCGGGTGCCGGCCAGCAAGGTACTGGGCGAGGTCGGCAAAGGCTGGGAGGTGGCCAACGCCTGGCTCACCGCCGGCCGGGTGATGGTCGCCGCCAACTGCGTGGGCCAGGCCCAGCGTGCCCTCGACCTGTCGCTGCAATGGGCCGCCGACCGCAAGCAGTTCGGCCAGGCGATCGGCAGCTACCAGGGCGTGTCGTTCAAGCTCGCCGACATGGCCACGCAGATTCGCGCTGCGGAAATGCTCACCCTGCACACCGCCTGGAAGATGGACCAGGGCAGCATGACCGACGGCGAGGCCGGCATGGCCAAGCTGTTCGCCAGCGAGGTGCTGGGCAAGGTTGCCGACGAAGCCGTACAGATCTTCGGTGGCATGGGCCTGATGGATGAAGGGCCGGTAGAGCGCATCTGGCGCAACGCACGCATCGAGCGCATCTGGGAAGGCACCTCGGAAATCCAGCGGCACATCATCGCCCGCGAACTGCTGCGCCCGCTGCTGCGCTGAGCGCCAGGAGAACACCCATGTCGCATTCGATTCGTGACAACCTCAAGCGCCTGCTGGCACCCCGGCACCTGGCCTTCGTCGGCGGGCGCAGCATGGCACGGGCGCTCAAGCGCTGCGCCGAAGGTGGCTTTGGTGGCGAGCTGTGGCTGGTCAACCCGCAGCATGACAGCCTCGAAGGCATTCCCTGTGTGGCACGGGTGGCCGACTTGCCCCATGCCCCGGATGCGGTGTTCATCGCCACCAACCGCGAGCTGACCTTGCAGTGTGTTGCCGAGCTGGCCGCACGCGGCGCCGGTGGCGCCATCTGCTATGCCTCGGGCTTTGCCGAAAGCGGCGAAGAGGGCCGCCAGCTGCAGCAGCGCCTGCTCACCGCCGCCGGCAACATGGCCTTGCTCGGCCCCAACTGCTACGGCCTGCTCGACTACCTGCACGGCGCTGCCCTGTGGCCGGTGGCCCATGGTGGCCAGCAGGTGGAGAAGGGCGTGGCGATCCTCACCCAGAGCGGCAACTTCGCCTACAACCTGTCGATGAGCGACCGCTCGCTGCCGGTGGCCTACATGGCCTCGGTCGGCAACCAGGCGCAACTGGGCGTGGCCGAGCTGATGGACGTGCTGCTCGACGACCAACGGGTAACCGCCATCGGCCTGCACCTGGAAGGCCTGAAGAACGTGCCGGGCTTCGCCCGTGCCGCCTGCAAGGCATTGCAGCAGGGCACGCCGATCATTGCGTTGAAGACCGGCGTGTCGCAGATCGGCGCCGAACTGGCGCTCAGCCACACCAGCTCGCTGTCCGGCTCCGATGCCTTGTACGACAGCCTGTTCCAGCGCCTGGGCGTGATCCGCGTCAGTGGCCCGGTGAGCTTCGTTGAAACCCTCAAGGCCGCCGCCTGTGGGCGCCTACCGGTGAATGGCGAGCTGATCGCCCTGGCCTGCTCGGGTGGCGATGCCGGTTTGATCGCCGACTATGCCGAGCGCAACCAGCTGGTCCTGCCGAAGCTCGCACAAGGGCAGGTGACGCAGTTGGCCGAGGTGCTGCCGGCCTATGCCAACCTGGTCAACCCGCTGGACTTCACCACGGCCATCTGGGGTGATGCAGCGGCCTTGCAACGCATGCTCGACAGCACCCTGAGCGGCGCAGCCGACACGGCCATGCTGGTGCTGGACTACCCGGCGGCGTTCACCGGCGAACGCAAGGAATGCGACCTGCTGTTGGCGCTGTACTGCGATGCATTGGAACGCCACGGCAAGATCGGCTTCGTCACCTCGGCATTCCCGGAGCTGTTGCCCGCCTGCGCGCGCGAGCGTTTGCACGCGCGTGGCATCGCCGCCCTGCAGGGTGTGGAGGATGGCCTGGCAGCCTGGGGGCGCATCGTCGCCTACCAGCGCAACCGCCAGCGGCTGCTGGAACAGGGTGAGGCCACGCGGGTGCCGCTGTGCCCGCAGGCCCTTGGCGGCGAGAGCCACCTGCTGGACGAATGGCAATCCAAACAAGCCCTGCGTGCCTTCGGCCTGCCGGTACCGGCTGGGGTGCTGAGCACACCCGAGCGCGCCGTGGCAGATGCCGCCCGCGTCGGCTACCCGCTGGTATTGAAGGCGGTCAGCGCGCAACTGCCGCACAAGACCGAGGCCGGTGCAGTGGCGCTGAACCTGCGCGATGCCGCCGCCCTCGAGGTTGCGCTGGTGCAGATGCGCCAGCGCATCGCCGCCTACGCCCCGCAGGTAGCGTTCGAACAGGTGCTGCTCGAACCGATGGCCGAGCCGCCGCTGGCCGAACTGATCGTCGGCATCAAGCGCGAGCACGACTTCGCCCTGGCCCTGGTGATCGGTGCCGGTGGCGTGCTGGTCGAGCTGCTCAAGGACAGCGTCAGCCTGTTGCTGCCGACCACCGACGATGCCATCCGCAGCGCGCTGCTCGGCCTACGCAGTGCCAGCCTGCTGCAAGGCTTCCGTGGCCGCCCGGCCGCCGACCTCGATGCACTGGTTGCGGCTATCCGCGCGGTGGCCGACTACGCCTGCGAGAACGCCGGGCAACTGCTGGAGCTGGATGTGAACCCATTGATGGTCGGTGCCCACGGCACCACCGCGGTCGACGCGCTGATCCGCCTCGGCCAGGCGCAAGGAGAACGACATGAATAAGCACACCCCGACCGCCGGCCAGGCGTTGGTGCGCCTGCTGGCCAACTACGGCGTGGAGACGGTATTCGGCATCCCCGGCGTGCACACCCTGGAGCTGTACCGCGGCCTGCCGGGCAGCGGCATCCGCCATGTGCTGACCCGCCACGAGCAGGGCGCCGGCTTCATGGCCGACGGCTATGCACGGGTAAGCGGCAAACCGGGGGTGTGCTTCGTCATCACCGGCCCGGGCGTGACCAATGCCGCCACCGCCATCGGCCAGGCCTACGCCGACTCCATCCCGATGCTGGTGATTTCCAGCGTCAACCACACTGCCAGCCTGGGCAAGGGCTGGGGCTGCCTGCACGAAACCCAGGACCAGCGCGCCATGACCGCGCCAATTACCGCGTTCTCCGCCGTGGCCCTGCGCGGCGACGACCTGCCCGAGCTGATCGCTCGTGCCTGGGCCGTGTTCGACAGCGAACGGCCGCGCCCGGTGCACATCTCGGTGCCGCTGGACGTACTGGCCGCGCCGGTCAGCCGTGACTGGAGCAATGAGGTAGTGCGCCGCCCCGTGCGCGGCCAGCCTTGCCGCGACATCCTCGACCAGGCCGCCATGAAACTGGCCGCCGCCAAGCGCCCGATGATCATTGCCGGTGGTGGGGCATTGCACGCGGCCGAACAGCTGCAGCAGTTGAGCACTCGGCTGGCAGCGCCATTGTTCACCAGCGTGGCCGGCAAGGGCCTGCTGCCAGCGGACGCGCCACTGAATGCCGGCGCCAGCCTGTGCGTCGAGCCCGGCTGGCAGCTGATCAGCCAGGCCGACGTGGTGCTGGCAGTGGGTACCGAAATGGCCGACACCGACTTCTGGCGCGAGCGCCTGCCGATCAGCGGCGAGCTGCTGCGCGTGGACATCGACCCGCGCAAGTTCAACGACTTCTACCCCTGTGCCATCGCCCTGCACGGTGATGCCCGGCAAACCCTGGCCGGCCTGCTCGAGCACCTGCCAGCGCTGGACCGTGACCCGGCCCAGGCCAGCGAAGCCGTGGCCAACCTGCGCCAGGCCATTCGCAGCGGGCATGCGCCACTGCAGGCCGTGCACCAGGCGATTCTCGACCGCATTGCCGCCGTGCTGCCCGACGATGCCTTCGTCAGCAGCGACATGACCCAGTTGGCCTACACCGGCAACTACGCCTTCGCCAGCCGGGCGCCGCGCAGCTGGCTGCACCCCACCGGCTACGGCACCCTTGGCTATGGCCTGCCGGCTGGCATCGGCGGCATGTTCGCCAGCGACCATCGCCCAGGCCTGGTGCTGGTGGGCGACGGCGGCTTCCTCTACACCGCCCAGGAGCTGGCCACGGCAGTCGAAGAACTGGACCGGCCACTGGTCGTGCTGTTATGGAACAATGACGCCCTCGGCCAGATCCGCGACGACATGCTCGGCCTGGACATCGAGCCGGTCGGTGTACTGCCACGCAACCCGGACTTCATCGGCCTGGCCCGCGCTTTCGGTTGCGCGGTGCGCCAGCCGCGTGACCTGGACGCGTTGCAGGCCGATCTGGCCAGCGGTTTCGCCACCCCCGGCGTCACCTTCATCGAACTCAAACACACCTGCGTCTGCTAAGCGGCAGACACCACTAACAACAAGAGAAATCACCATGCAATTTAGCCGTACCCTCCTGGCTGCATCCCTCGCTCTGCTGATCACTGGCCAGGCCCCGCTGTACGCCGCACCGCCCCTGTCGATGGACAACGGCACCACCGCCCTGACCGCGCAGAACAGCAACGCCTGGGTCGAAATCAGTGCCGGCGCACTGCAACACAACATCCGTACCTTGCAGGCCGAGTTGGGCGGCAAGTCCAAGCTGTGCGCCGTGCTCAAGGCCGACGCCTATGGCCACGGTATCGGCCTGGTGATGCCGTCGATCATCGCCCAGGGCGTGCCCTGCGTGGCGGTGGCCAGCAACGAGGAGGCACGCGTGGTCCGCGCCAGTGGCTTCACCGGGCAACTGGTGCGGGTACGCCTGGCCAGCCTCGGCGAAGTGGAAGATGCCTTGCAGTACGACATGGAAGAGCTGGTTGGCAGCGCCGAGTTCGCCCGCCAGCTCGATGCCATCGCCGAACGCCACGGCAAGACCCTGCGCATTCACATGGCGCTCAATTCCAGCGGCATGAGCCGCAACGGCGTGGAAATGACCACCTGGTCCGGCCGGGGTGAAGCGCTGCAGATCACTGACCAGAAGCACCTCCAGCTGGTCGCGCTGATGACTCACTTCGCCGTGGAAGACAAGGACGATGTGCGCAAAGGCCTGGCAGCGTTCAACGAACAGACCGACTGGCTGATCAAGCACGCGAAGCTTGATCGCAGCAAGCTCACCCTGCATGCCGCCAACTCCTTCGCTACGCTGGAAGTGCCGGAAGCGCACCTGGACATGGTGCGTACCGGTGGCGCGCTGTTCGGCGACACCGTGCCGACGCGCACCGAATACCAACGTGTCATGCAGTTCAAGTCGCACGTGGCGGCGGTGCACAGCTACCCGGCAGGCAACACCGTCGGCTACGACCGCACCTTCACCCTGGCGCGTGATTCGCGCCTGGCCAACATCACCGTGGGTTACTCCGATGGCTACCGCCGGGTGTTCACCAACAAGGGCCATGTGCTGATCAACGGCCACCGAGTGCCAGTGGTGGGCAAGGTGTCGATGAACACCTTGATGGTCGATGTCACCGACTTCCCCGATGTGAAGGGGGGCAACGAAGTGGTGCTGTTCGGCAAACAGGCCGGGGGGGAGATCACCCAGGCCGAGATAGAAGAAATCAACGGCGCGTTGCTCGCCGACCTCTACACCGTATGGGGCAGTTCCAACCCGAAGATTCTGGTCGACTGAACTGCCAATGAAGGGAGATTGCCATGCGCTACGCCAAGCTCACTCAACACATCGCCGGCGACGGGGCTGCGGCCTGGGACATCCACTATCGCGCCCTGGCGCTGCAGGCCGAGGGTAGGGATATCCTGCTGCTTTCGGTGGGTGACCCGGACTTCGACACCCCCGCGCCGATCGTCGAGGCGGCCATCGACAGCCTGCGTTCGGGCCACACCCATTACGCCGATGTGCGCGGCAAGCTGGCGCTGCGCCAGGCCATCGCCAACCGCCACCGCCAGCGCAGCGGCCAGGCCGTCGATGCCGACCAGGTGACGGTGCTGGCGGGGGCCCAGTGCGCGCTGTACTGCGTGGCCCAGTGCGTGCTCGACCCGGGTGACGAGGTAATTGTCGCCGAGCCCATGTACGTGACCTACGAGGCGGTGTTCGGGGCTTGTGGCGCCAAGGTGGTACCGGTGCCGGTCAAACCGGAGAACGGCTTTCGCGTGTGCCCGCGTGACGTGGCCGCGCGCATCACCCCGCGCACCCGCGCCCTGGCCCTGAACAGCCCGCACAACCCCTCGGGGGCGAGCCTGCCGCGCGCCACCTGGGAGGCGCTGGCCGAGCTGTGCATCGCTCACGATCTGTGGTTGATCTCTGACGAGGTGTATAGCGAGCTGTTGTACGACGGCGAGCATGTCAGCCCTGGCAGCCTGCCGGGCATGGCCGAGCGCACCGCCACCCTCAACAGCCTGTCGAAGTCGCATGCCATGACCGGTTGGCGGGTGGGCTGGGTGGTCGGTTCGACCGAGCTTGCCACCCATCTGGAAAACCTCGCCCTGTGCATGCTGTACGGTTCGCCGGACTTCATCCAGGACGCCGCCGTGGTGGCACTGGAGCAGCAGCTGCCGGAACTGGATGTCATGCGCGAAGCCTATCGCCAGCGTCGCGACCTGGTGTGCGAGCAGTTGGCCGACTGCCCGGGCATCAAGGTGCTCAAGCCCGATGGCGGCATGTTCGTGATGGTCGATATACGCGAGACCGGCCTCAGCGCCCAGGCCTTCGCCGATCGCCTGCTCGACAGCCAGGGTGTGTCGGTGCTCGCTGGCGAAGCCTTCGGCCCCAGCGCTGCCGGGCATATCCGCCTGGGCCTGGTATTGGGTGACGAGGCCTTGGCCGACGCTTGCCGGCGCATCGCCCGCTGCGCCGCCGCACTGATGCAGGGGCAGGCCAATGCGTGAATATGCGCGGCTGTACATCGACGGCGCCTGGCAGGTACCGAGCGGGCAGGGCATGGCCGAGGTGATCGACCCGGCCACCGAACAGGCCATCGGCCGGGTGCCGCTGGGCGCCGAGGCCGATGTCGAACGGGCGGTCATGGCCGCGCGACGGGCCTTCGATGGCTGGTCGCGCACGCCGTCCAGCGTACGTGCCGGTTATATAACGGCGCTGGCTGCACAGCTGAAAAGCCGCGCGGCGGAAATGGCCTCGGTCATCACCGACGAGTTGGGCATGCCGGTGCAGTGGTGCCAGGCGGTACAGGTGGAGGGCCCGATTGCCGGGCTGGAGCAGTACGCCGAACTGGCCGGGCTGATGGATGAGGTGCGCGAAGTCGGCAACTCGCTGGTGTACCGCGAAGCCGTTGGCGTGTGCGCGTTCATCAACCCGTGGAACTACCCGCTGCACCAGATGATCGGCAAGCTGGCGCCGGCCCTGGCCGCCGGCTGCACGGTGGTGGTCAAGCCCAGCCAGGAAACACCGCTGCATGCATTCCTGCTGGCCGAGATGATCGAGGCCATCGGCCTGCCGGCCGGGGTGTTCAACCTGGTCAGCGGGCCGGGGGCCAAGGTTGGCGAGGCCCTGGCCCGGCACCCGCAGGTGGACATGGTGTCGTTTACCGGCTCCACCGGCGCCGAGGTGCGCGTGGCCCAGGCGGCCGCGCCGACGGTGAAGCGGGTGTGCCTGGAGCTGGGCGGCAAGTCGCCGCTGCTGATCACCGCCGACGCCGACCTGCACGCGGCGGTGCGCCATGGCGTGCAGGACGTGATGATCAACTCGGGGCAGACCTGCACGGCCCTGACCCGCATGCTGCTGCCGGCCAGCCGCTACGCCGAGGCGCTGGAGATTGCCGAGGCCGAGACCCGTTCGCTGGTCATGGGCGACCCGCGTGACCCGGCCAGCTTCCTCGGGCCGATGTGTTCGGCAGGCCAGCGGCGCACCGTGCTCGACTACATTCGCCTGGGCCAGGAAGAGGGCGCGCGCCTGCTGTGCGGCGGTGATATGCCGGCCGGCTTCGAGCGCGGCTTCTACGTGGCGCCGACCTTGTTCGCCGATGTCGACAACCGCATGCGCATCGCCCAGGAGGAAATCTTCGGCCCGGTGCTGTGCCTGATCCCCTATGCCGACGAGGCCCAGGCGCTGGCCCTGGCCAACGATTCGCCGTTCGGCCTGTCCAGCGCGGTGTGGGCCGGCAGCCGCGAGCACGGCCTGGCCCTGGCGCGGCAGATACGCGCCGGGCAGTGCTTCATCAACGGTGGCGGGTTCAACTACCAGGCACCGTTCGGTGGCTACAAGCAGTCGGGCAATGGGCGCGAGTGGGGCGAGGAGGGCCTGGCGGAGTTCGTCGAGGTGAAAGCGGTGCAGTGCTGAGCCACAGCTGGAAGACAACCTGTTTTGTGTGAGGAGAATGTTTGTGAATGTACTGATCGTCCACGCTCACCCCGAGCCGCAATCGTTCACTGCTGCCCTGCGTGACCAGGCCGTGGAAACCTTCCGTGCCCAGGGCCACCAGGTGCAGGTCAGCGACCTGTACGCCATGGGCTGGAACCCGGTGGCCAGTGCCGATGACTTCAGCCAGCGCGAGAACCCCGAGTACCTGGTGTATGCCCTGGAGCAGCGCCAGGGGGTGAAGCGTGGTGCCATTGCCGCGGATATCCGGCAGGAGCTGGACAAGCTGCTGTGGGCCGACTTGCTGGTGCTGAACTTCCCGATCTTCTGGTTCTCGGCGCCGGCCATGCTCAAGGGCTGGATCGACCGCGTGCTGGTGTCGGGGGTGTGCTATGGCGGCAAGCGCTTCTACGACCAGGGCGGTTTGGCGGGCAAGAAAGCGCTGGTGACCGTGACCCTGGGCGGGCGTGAGCACATGTTTGGCGACGGGGCGATTCATGGGCCGCTGGAAGACATGCTGCGGCCGATCTTGCGCGGCACGCTGGCCTACGTGGGGTTCGAGGTGTTACCGCCGTTCGTGGCCTGGCATGTGCCGTACATCAGTGACGAGGCGCGGCAGGCGTTCTTGCAGCAGTACCGGCAGCGCCTGGAGCAGCTCTCGGACGACCAGCCACTGGTGTTCCCGCGCCTGGAGCAGTTTGATGAGGCGCTTTACCCGCTGGCGTGATTGACTGTTCTGGCCCAATCGCCGGCAAAAAAAGCGACCACCCACACATTCGGGGTATGTCCCCCTTCGGCAAATCCCTCGATAGTGACTGTTCTGTCCCACCCACAGACAACCCATCCCCCACAGGAAACCCACAGGGCTTCAGGACTGTGGAGGACCTGTGGGAGCTGGCTTGCCGGCGATTGGGCATGTGGCCTTCATACAAAATTCACCGGCAAAAAAAGCGACCACCCACACATTCGGGGTATGTCCCCCTTCGGCAAATCCCTCGATAGTGCCCCCATCGGCTCGATCCCGAGCACTCACACGATGGAGTTGCCATGCGCAAGGTACTGAAGGTGATTGGCGGTCTGCTGCTGGCGTCTGGCGCCAGCCTGGCCCAGGCGGCAGAGGTGGACAGCGGTAACACGTTGCGGTTGTACAACTGGACCGACTATATCGGCGAAACCACCCTGGCCGATTTCGAGAAGGCCACCGGCATCAAGGTCATCTACGACACCTTCGACGGCTACGAAACGGTGCAGACCAAACTGCTCACCGGCCGCTCCGGCTACGACCTGGTCATGCTCAACGCTTCCCTGGTCCCCCCGCTGATCAGCGCCGGGGTGTTCCAGGCGCTGGACAAGCGGCAACTGCCCAGTTGGCACAACCTCGACCAGCAGGTGGTGAACAACCTGCAAGGCTACGACCCCGGCCTGAAATACTCGGCGCCCTATACCTGGGGCAGCTCGGGGGTAACCTACAACGTCGACAAGATCACCGCGCGCATGCCCGATGCCCCCATCGGCTCGCTGGCCATGCTGTTCGACCCCAGGATCGTCTCGCGGTTCGCCGACTGTGGCGTCACCCTGATGGACGCGCCGACCGAAGTCATCCCGCTGGCCCTGCAGTACCTGGGCAAGGACCCACGCAGCGCATCACCGGCCGACCTCAAGGCGGCCGAACAACTGCTGCTGGGCATTCGCCCGTACATTCGCAAGTTCGATTCGGTCAACTACCTCACCAGTCTGCCCAACGGCGATGTCTGCCTGGCCCTGACCTGGTCCGGCGACTACGCCACCGCCCAGGCCCGCGCGGTGGAAGCGAAGAAGGACATCAAGCTGTCGTTCTTCATCCCCCAGGAAGGCTCGCTGATCTGGTTCGACAACCTGTACATCCCCAAGGATGCGCCGCACGCGGCCAATGCCCACCGCTTCATCGAGTTCCTGCTGCAGCCGCAGACCATGGCCAAGGTCACCGACTACATCCACTACGCCAACAGTAACGCCGCCGCCACGGCGCTGGTGCGCGACGAGATCCGCCAGGACCCGGCCATCTACCCCGACGCGCAAACCCGCGAGCGCCTGTTCGCGCAGAAAACCCAGAGCCCGAAGGACATGCGCGCCATCACCCGGGTCTGGAGCACGGTCAAGACCGGTTTCTGAACACTGCCCAACGATCACTGCCAAGGAGCTGCCCATGGCCACCCCAAGCAAAGCATTCGCCATTGCCCACGACCCGCTGGTGGAAGCCGACAAGGCCCACTACATGCACGGCTACCACGTGTTCGACGAGCACCGCGAGCAAGGCGCGCTGAACATCGTTGCCGGCGAGGGCGCCTACATCCGCGATACCCACGGCAACCGCTTCCTCGATGCCGTCGGCGGCATGTGGTGCACCAACATTGGCCTGGGCCGCGAGGAAATGGCCCTGGCCATTGCCGACCAGGTACGCCAACTGGCCTATTCCAACCCGTTCTCCGACATGGCCAACGGCGTGGCCATCGAGCTGTGCCAGAAGCTTGCGCAGCTGGCGCCGGGTGACCTGAACCATGTGTTCCTCACCACTGGCGGCTCGACCGCGGTCGACACTGCCTACCGGCTGATCCAGTACTACCAGAACTGCCGTGGCAAGCCGCACAAGAAGCACATCATCGCCCGCTACAACGCTTACCACGGCTCCACCACGCTGACCATGTCGCTCGGCAACAAGGCCGCTGACCGGGTGCCGGAGTTCGATTATCACCACGACCTGATCCACCATGTGTCCAACCCCAACCCGTACCGCGCCCCGCACGACATGGACGAGGCCGAGTTCCTCGACTTCCTGGTGGCCGAGTTCGAGGACAAGATTCTCTCGCTGGGGGCCGACAACGTGGCGGCGTTCTTCGCCGAGCCGATCATGGGCTCGGGCGGGGTGATCATTCCGCCCACGGGCTACTTCCAGCGCATGTGGCAGCTGTGCCAGACCTACGACATCCTGTTCGTCGCCGACGAAGTGGTGACCTCGTTCGGGCGCCTGGGCACCTTCTTCGCCAGCGAGGAACTGTTCGGCGTAACCCCCGACATCATCACTACCGCCAAGGGCCTGACCTCGGCCTACCTGCCGCTGGGGGCGTGCATCTTCTCCGAGCGCATCTGGCAGGTGATCGCCGAGCCGGGCAAGGGCCGCTGCTTCACCCACGGCTTCACCTACAGTGGCCACCCGGTGTGCTGCACCGCGGCGCTGAAGAACATCGAGATCATCGAGCGCGAGCATTTGCTGGAGCACGTCAAGGACGTTGGCGGCTACCTGGAGCAGCGCCTGCAAAGCCTGCGCGAGCTGCCGCTGGTGGGGGATGTGCGCTGCATGAAGCTGATGGCCTGTGTCGAGTTCGTTGCCGACAAGGCCAGCAAGGCGCTGTTTGCGGACGAGGTGAACATTGGCGAACGCATCCACAGCAAGGCCCAGGCGAAAGGCCTGCTGGTGCGGCCGATCATGCACCTGAACGTGATGTCGCCGCCGTTGATCGTCACCCATGCGCAAGTGGACGAGATTGTCGAAACCCTGCGCCAGTGCATCATCGAAACCGCGCGCGAACTCACGGCGCTTGGCCTGTACCAGGGCCGATGAACCTGGCGCAAAGGGCTGTGCGCGGGCGTGCCTGGCAGGCTAGACTGCCGGGCATGACCCAGGCCTCTCCCGACACTCCGCTTACCCTTTCACTGGGCGCGCTGCAGC
Source organism: Pseudomonas sp. S1(2024) (assembly GCF_046557535.1). Lineage (NCBI taxonomy): Bacteria > Pseudomonadati > Pseudomonadota > Gammaproteobacteria > Pseudomonadales > Pseudomonadaceae > Pseudomonas > Pseudomonas sp. S1(2024). The sequence continues at coordinate 17,996 of NZ_JBKGFP010000073.1, read as the reverse complement.
AATGGCATGCGGCGCTGCAGCGCGCACTGGCCCACAGCGAAACGCCCGAGGCGCTGGCGCATGTGGCGGCCGCCATCGGCCAGTTGGTGCAGGTGGAATCGATGATGATCAGCCTCGAGTGCCAGGGGCGGGCACCGCAATTGCTGTACCAGCAAGGCATCCCCGACCTGCACCGCGCCGCCGTGCTGGAGCGCTACTTCGCTGCCGGCTACCTGCTCGACCCGTTCTGCCTGGCCGTGCAGAGCGGCCTGGCCGAGGGCTTTTACCACCTGCAGGAAATCGCCCCGGACAACTTCTTCGACAGCGACTACTACAAGGCCTATTACCTGGGGACCGGTTGCAGTGAAGACAGCTACTACATCGTCGACCTCAGCGCTGGCCGCAAGTTGTCGCTGAGCCTGTTCCAGGGCTGCAGCGGTACGCGGCTGAGTACGGGGCAGATCGACCTGCTGCGTGCGCTGGAGCCGATGGTACACGAGCTGCTGGGGCGCTACGCCCGGCACCATCTGGAGCCCGGCCCCGCTTCGGCGGAGCGTGGTAGCCTGCAGGCGGCGTTCGACAGTTTCGGCTGCCAGGTGCTGACCGACCGTGAGCGGGAGGTGGCGCACATGATCTTGCGTGGGCATTCGGTGAAGTCCACCGCGCTGGAGCTGGGCATCTCGCCGGAAACCGTACGCATGCACCGCAAGAACCTGTACCTGAAGCTGGAGATCAACTCGCAGTCGGAGTTGTTTGCGCGGTTTATCGACTGGCTGCACGGTGATTGCCTGGAAATCTAGAGGCTAACGCGGTCCTCTGTGGGAGCGGGCGTGCCCGCGAACACGGGCGAAGCCCGTGCCATCCCCCGCGTCGCCTGCTTCGCGGGCATGCCCGCTCCCACAGGTAAAGTGGGAACTGAAAGCCAGCTCAGTACCTATGGGAGCTCCAGAAATCCTCAGCCCCTCCCTTTGGCCAGATAGGCCGCAAACTCCGCCTCCGGCACCATGCTGCCACCGGTCCCCCAGACCAAATGCGTGGCCCTTTGCATGCGACCGGCCGACAGGCCCATGCGCGCCAGGTACTCAGGCGCTCCAAGCACCCTGACCATGCCCGGCATCCCCGCCAGCGCCGAAGGCTCCAGCCGCGCATTCTCCTGGTCATGGGCCAATACCAACAGCCGGTACAGCGCCTCGTCGCTGACTGTGTAATAGCCATCGAGCAAACGCTGCATCGCCTTGCCGACAAAGCCGGAAGGGCGGCCCACCGCCAGGCCGTCGGCGGCGGTCAGGTTGTCGATGCCGAAATCCTGCACGCTGGTGGCGTCATGCAAACCGCTATACACCCCCAGGAACATGCACGGTGAGTGGGTGGGCTCGGCGAAGATGCAGTGCACATGGTCGCCCCAGATCAGTTTCAGGCCGAACGCCACGCCACCGGGGCCACCGCCGACCCCACAGGGCAGGTAGACGAACAAGGGGTGCTCGGCATCTACCTTGATGCCCGCGGCTTCGAACTGGGCAGCCAGCCGCTCGGCCGCCACTGCATAGCCGAGGAACAGGTGTGGCGAGTTCTCGTCGTCGACGAAGTAGCAGCCCGGGTCCGCCGCCGCCTGCTGGCGCCCTTGCTCCACCGCCACGCTGTAGTCGCTTTCGTACTCGACCACGTTCACGCCATGGGCGCGCAGCTTGTCCTTCTTCCACTGGCGGGCATCGGCCGACATGTGCACGGTGGCCTGGAAGCCAAGCCTGGCGCTCATGATGCCGATCGACAGGCCGAGGTTGCCGGTCGAGCCGACCGCAACCTTGTACTGGCTGAAGAATTGCCGGGCCTGGTCGCTGGCCAGTTCCCGGTAATCGCTGTCGATGCTGATCAGGCCGGCTGCCAGGGCAAGGTCTTCGGCATGCTTGAGCACTTCATGAATACCGCCGCGGGCCTTGATCGAGCCAGAGATCGGTAGCTCGCTGTCGGCCTTGAGCCAAAGTGAACCGCTGGCAGGCAGGCCCGCTGCCTGCAGCAAGGTGGCGTGCAGGGTGGGCAGCGGGCGCAGTGGCGACTCGATGATGCCGCCGGTGGCAGCGGTATCCGGGAACACGCTGGCCAGGTAGGGGGCAAAGCGTGCCAGGCGGGCACTGGCAGCACTGACATCGGCGGCGCTCAAACCGACGTCGGCCAGGGCCTGGGCGGCCGGGGCAATGTGCGGGTTGAACCAACGGGTTTCGCGCAGGGCCACCAGGTCTTCGATCAGGGGGTGGGAGCTGCACCATGCTTGCAGTGTCTTGCCGTGAATCATGCTGGTTTTTCCTGTTGGTTGGTGATGACCGGGGGGGCGATATCAGGCCGTTCCTGCGGATTGGCGGGAACCCTGTGGGAGCGGGCGTGCCCGCGAAACAGGCGATACGGTAGCTGGCACGGGCTTCGCCCGTGTTCGCGGGCACGCCCGCTCCCACAGGGTCCGCGCAAGCTTCAGGCTGTTGATCCTGCAGGAGCGCGCCCTCATTCGGCCTGTTGTGCAATCAATGTCAGGCAGCGCTGCACGATCGGGCTCACATCGCCCTTGCGTCGGCTGAGGATGATCGGGCTGACGGCGCCGCTGTCGAGCAGGCTTACATATTCGATATCGGTGCGGTGCTGCTGTTGCACCGACGCCGGCACCAGGGTCACGCCCACGCCGACGGCCACCAGACCGATGGCGGTCTGCAGTTCGTTGGCCCATTGGCTGACGCGGATGCTCATGCCGTGGTGGGCGAACAGTGCCAGCACATGGTCGGCATAGCTGGGCCGCGGGTTGGCCGGGTAGAGGATGAACGCCTCGCCAGCCAGCTGGGCAAGTGTAAGCGGGCTGCTCGCCAGCGGGTGACCCTTGGGCAATACCGCCACCAGCGGGTCCTCGCACAGCACTTGCTGGTGAATGGCCGGGTCATCGATGCGAATGCGCCCGAAGGCGATGTCGATGCGCCCGCTTTTCAGCGCCTCCACCTGCTGCAGCGTGGTCATCTCGTTGAGGCCCAGTTCCAGCTCGCTGTCCTGGCGCAGCTCGCGGATCAGCTCCGGCAGCACCTTGTACAGGGTCGACGGGGCGAAGCCGATCCCCAGCCACTGGCGCTGGCCCTGGCCGATGCGACGGGTGTTGTCGCTGATGTTCTGCAGCTGCTGCAGCACGGTACAGCTCTGTTCGTAGAAGAAGCGACCCGCCTCCGTCAGCCGCAGCGGGCGCTCGCGCACTACCAGCAAGGTACCGAGCTGGTCCTCGAGTTGGCTGATCTGCCGGCTCAGCGGCGGCTGGGCAATGTGCAGCAGCTCGGCGGCGCGAGTGAAGTTCAGGGTTTCGGCCAGGACCTTGAAGTAACGCAAGTGGCGCAGCTCCATCAGACCTCCAGGGTATGGTGGGAGATTCATTCGATATTGGACGGCTATCAGGGTCTCGCGCAATCCTTGAACAAGCAAGTAAATGCACCACTCGGGCCTGCGGCTGGCAGCCCGAAACAACGGGACCTGGCAACAATGACAAGCGTGCTGATTGAACGTATCGAGGCAATTATCGTCGACCTGCCGACCATTCGCCCGCACAAGCTGGCGATGCACACCATGCAGCAGCAGACCCTTGTGGTATTGCGTGTTCGCTGCAGTGATGGCGTGGAAGGCATCGGCGAGGCCACCACCATCGGCGGCCTGGCCTATGGCTACGAAAGCCCGGAGGGCATCAAGGCCAACATCGATGCGCACCTGGCGCCGGCGCTGGTTGGCTTGCCGGCTGACAACATCAACGCCGCCATGCTCAAGCTGGACAAGCTGGCCAAAGGCAATACCTTTGCCAAGTCGGGTATCGAAAGCGCCTTGCTCGATGCCCAGGGCAAACGCCTGGGCCTGCCGGTCAGCGAACTGCTGGGTGGCCGCGTGCGCGACAGCCTGGAAGTGGCCTGGACCTTGGCCAGCGGCGATACCGCCCGCGACATCGCCGAAGCCCAGCACATGCTGGAGATTCGTCGGCATCGGGTGTTCAAGCTGAAGATCGGCGCCAACCCGTTGGCCCAGGACCTCAAGCACGTGGTGGCGATCAAGCGCGAGCTGGGCGACAGCGCCAGCGTGCGGGTCGACGTCAACCAGTACTGGGACGAATCCCAGGCCATCCGTGCCTGCCAGGTGCTTGGCGAAAACGGCATCGACCTGATCGAGCAACCGATTTCGCGTATCAACCGCAGCGGCCAGGTGCGCCTGAACCAGCGCAGCCCGGCACCGATCATGGCCGACGAGTCGATCGAAAGCGTCGAGGACGCCTTCAGCCTGGCTGCCGACGGCGCGGCCAGCATCTTCGCCCTGAAAATAGCCAAGAACGGCGGCCCGCGTGCCGTACTGCGTACCGCGCAAATCGCCGAGGCTGCCGGCATCGCCTTGTATGGCGGGACCATGCTCGAAGGCTCGATCGGCACCCTGGCTTCGGCTCATGCCTTCCTGACCCTGCGCCAGCTCACCTGGGGCACCGAGCTGTTCGGGCCGCTGCTGCTGACCGAAGAAATCGTCAACGAGCCGCCACAATACCGCGACTTCCAGCTGCACATTCCACGTACCCCAGGCCTGGGCCTGAACCTGGACGAACAGCGCCTGGCGCGCTTCGCCCGCCGCTGAGTCACGCTGACTGAAAGAACACACAACCTTCTAAAAGTTGGCGCGATCCCTGTGGGAGCGGCTTTAGACGCGAAGCAGGCGACGCGGTGGATGGCACGGGCTTCGCCCGTGTTCGCGGGCTCGCCCGCTCCCACAGTGTTCGCGCCAAATCAGAGAAAGGAGATACCAGCATGCTGTTCCACGTGAAGATGACCGTGAAACTGCCGGTCGACATGGACCCGGCCAAGGCCGCCCGGCTCAAGGCCGACGAAAAGGAACTGGCCCAGCGTCTGCAGCGCGAAGGCACTTGGCGCCACCTGTGGCGCATTGCCGGGCACTACGCCAACTACAGCGTGTTCGATGTACCCAGCGTCGAGGCGCTGCACGACACCCTGATGCAGCTGCCGCTGTTCCCGTACATGGACATCGAAGTCGACGGCCTGTGCCGGCACCCCTCGTCGATCCACAGCGACGACCGCTGAGTCGCACCTGTCTACCTGACAAGAACAAGATGAGGCAAGCACGATGACCGTGAAAGTTTCCCACACTGCCGATGTTCAGGCGTTCTTCAAGGAAGTGGCCGGCCTGGGCCATGCCGAAGGCAACCCACGCTTCAAACAGATCATCCTGCGTGTGCTGCAGGACACTGCACGCCTGGTTCCATCGTGCCGTCGGGGTACGGTTGCGACCCGCAGGGGCCAACCCAGGAATGCCTGGACTTGCTCGGCCGTCACGGCCAGCGCCCGGCGCACGTGCACTTCTTCACCTCTGCGCCCGGGCACCGGCACCTGACCACACAGATAAACCTGGCCGGCGACAAGTACTTGTGGGATGACTTTGCCTATGCCACCCGTGACGGGCTGGTCGGCGAGCTGCGCTTTGTCGAGGATGCTGCGGCAGCGCGTGCTCGCGGCGTAGAGGGTGAGCGCTTTGCCGAGCTGGCGTTCGACTTCCATCTGCAGGCGGCCAAGGCGCCAGACGCCGAGGCACGCAGCCACCGCCCGCGCGCGTTGCAAAACAGTTGAGCCCTGAAGGTATCCCTGTGGGAGCGGGCGTGCCCGCGAAGCAGGCACCGCGGTGTATGGCACCGGCTTTGCCGGTGTTCGCGGGCATGCCCGCTCCCACAGGGGCTCCTATCAATCGATGACTGGTTTTTGCCTGGGCCTTTCCGTGCGGGGAGGGCCTGGGCTTTTTGCTGCCAGGGGCGGTTGATCTAGAATCCGCCTTTTTACCCGAGCCCCTCACCATGCTGCCCATCGAACTGTTGGCAACCACTGCCGACCAGGCCCCGCTGATTCGCAACCTCTATCAGTTCTACGCCTACGAGTCCTCGGACTGGGAGCAGGAAGACGTCGAAGTGGACGGCCGCTTCTATATCCATGACGAGCACCTGCAACGTTACTGGGGGGCCGATGGCTGGGGCGCGTACCTGGTGCTGGCAGACGGTTTCATCGCCGGTTTCGTGCTGGTCGAACGCAGCGAGCTGCCGGGCATCGACGCGTTCGAACTGGCTGACCTGTTCATCCTGAAAAAGTACCGCCGACAGGGCATCGGCCGGGCGGTGGCATTGCAACTGCTGGGCGGCGAGGGCGACTGGCTGATGCGCTGTTACGCACAGGACATGCCTGCCGTGGCCTTCTGCAATGCCGTGCTGGCCGAGCTGTCGCGCCCGGCGCAGCCCATAGCCCTGGATGACGAACCGGGCTTGCTCAATTTCCTGGTCACGGGCGCCCGTCATTGAGGGGGTTGCCAGCCTTCGTTCGCTAATTGAAGGGATCGTGGATTTTTGTGAGCTACTTCACAAAGTCGTCGTCGAAGGCATAATGCCACCAATCCTTTTCATGCCTTTCGAAGGCCCAGGTAAAAGTCATGTCGCTAGTCGCAAGCCCCGACATCATGTACCGGCTGTTGATCCAGAGCGTGGTGGACTATGCCTTCTACCTGCTCACCCCCGAAGGTATCGTCGCCAACTGGAACCCCGGCGCCCAGCGCGCCAAGGGCTACCTGGCCGAGGAAATCGTCGGCAAGCACTACTCGTTGTTCTACACCGATGCCGAGCGCGCCGCCGGGCTGCCGGCGCTGAACCTTGAGCAGGCCCGCAGCACCGGGCGCTTCGAAGAGATCGGTTCGCGCCTGCGCAAGGACGGCACGGTCTTCCATGCCCATGTGGTGATCGACGCGGTGTACGACGATGCCGGGCAACTGGTGGGTTTTGCCAAGGTCACCCGCGACATTTCCGAGCGTCACCGGCAAGAGCTGGAACTGCTGCAGGCCAAGGAGCTGGCCGAGCAGTACAGCCAGGAAATGGCCAAGCTGTCGCAGTTCCTTGATTCGGTGATTGCCAACATCCCCGCCAGCGTCATTGTCCAGGACCTGGAGAGCCAGCGCATCCTGCTGGCCAACCAGCAGGCCGAACGCCTGTTCGGCGGGCCGCAGCGCAGCATGATCGGGCAGTTGCCCGGCGAGTGCCTGGCACCGGGCGTTGCCGGTTACCTGGAACAACAACTGGCCCGTGGCGCCCGCAGCACCAAGGGGCATGCTGCCGAAACCCGGGTCGACACGGCCTGTGGCCCGCGCACCCTGCGCAGCCGCACCTTGCTCAGCCAGAACCGTGAAGGCCAGGCCGACTATGTGTTGTTCGTTGCCGAAGATGCCACCGAAGAGCTGGCCGCCCACGCGCAGATCCACCACATGGCGCACCACGATGCGTTGACCGGGCTGCCCAACCGCACCCTGTTCAACGAACGCCTGCGCCAGGCCCTGGTGCGTGACAGCGAGCACGCCAAGCTGACCGCTGCACTGTGCCTGGACCTGGACAACTTCAAGAACATCAACGATTCGCTGGGCCACGCCTTTGGCGACAAGCTGCTGCGCGCGCTGGGCAAGCGCCTGCGCCGCGAACTGCGCGAGCACGACACCCTGGCCCGCCTGGGCGGCGACGAGTTTGCGGTGGTGCTGACCGGCCTGGAAGGCCGGGAGGCCGCATGCAACACTGCGCAGCGCCTGATCAACGCGATCTGCCCACCGTTCCAGATCGAGGGGCACCAGTTCACGGTGGGGGTGAGCATCGGCATTGCCATTGCGCCGGAAGACAGCGACCAGGCCGAGCAACTGCTGGGCTACGCCGACATGGCGCTGTACGAGGCCAAGCGCAATGGTCGCAACCGCTACGAGTGCTTCAGCGTCGAACTGGACGTCGCCGCCCGCCAGCGCCGCCTGGTGGAAACCGACCTGCGCACTGCGCTGCACCTGGGCCAGTTGCAGCTGCACTACCAGCCGGTGGTCGACCAGCAGACCAGCAGCGTTACCGGCTACGAGGCGTTGCTGCGCTGGGAGCACCCGACCCGTGGCATGGTCATGCCCATGGACTTCATCCCCATCGCCGAGGAAACCGGGCTGATCCACGAACTGGGCACCCGGGCGCTGAACCTGGCCTGCCAGGAGGCGGCCAGCTGGGACAGCGAGCAGACGGTGTCGGTCAACCTGTCGGCGGTGCAGTTCAAGAATGCCAACCTGGTGCACACCGTGGCCCTGGCGCTGGCCGACTCCGGCCTGCCGCCACAGCGGTTGGAACTGGAGGTCACCGAGTCGGTGCTGCTGGGCAACAGCGAGGAAAACGTGCGTACCCTGCGTGCACTGAAGGACCTGGGCGTGTCCATTTCGCTGGACGATTTCGGCACCGGGTACTCCTCGCTGGGTTACCTGCGTTCGTTCCCGTTCGACCGGATCAAGATCGACAAGTCGTTCGTGCATGACATGTGCGACAGCCGCGAGGCGATGTCGATCATTCGCGCCATTACCGACCTGTCCAACAGCCTGATGATCAAGACCACGGCCGAGGGGGTTGAGTCGGAGGAGCAGATGCGCCGGTTGGTGGCGGAGGGTTGCTCGCACTTCCAGGGTTACCTGTATGGGCGACCGGCACCGGCGAACGAGCGGTTGAAGCAGGTCGTGACGCCGGCGTAGTGCCCGTCGGCCTGCCGCGGTCTCCTGTAGGAGCGGCCTTGTGTCGCGACAGGGCCGCAAAGCGGCCCCGGCGATATCAGCGGCGCAGCTGAAAATGTGGGGCCGCTGCGCGCCCCTTCGCGACACAAGGCCGCTCCTACAGGTTCCAGTCCGGCGCAAACGGCGGGCTCACCACCCTCTGGTCCTTCGGCAACCCGGCGATCGCCGCGCGGTCCTCGTCATCCAGTTGCACGTTCGACGCCGCCAGGTTGGCCAGCTGGTTCTCGCGGCTGCCGGCCTTGGGGATCACCGCCACGCCGTCCTGGTCCAGCAACCACTTCAGCGCCACCTGGCTGGGCAGTACGCCATGCTTGCGGGCGATCGCCTGGATCACCGGCTGAGCCGCCGCCTGCCCACGGGCCAGCGGGGTGTAGGCGGTGAGCAGCAGGTCGTGGCGGCGGGCATAGTCCAGCAGCGGTTGCTGGCCGAGCAGCACGTGGTATTCCACCTGGATCGCCGACAATGGCGCGCCCAGGGTTTCCACCACCTGGCGCAGCAGCCCCAGCGGGAAGTTGGCCACGCCGATGCTGCGCGCCTTGCCCTCGTCACGCAGGGCCACCAGGGTTTCGATGCTGCGGGCCAGGTCCCAGTCCTGGCTGGGCCAGTGGATGTGGAACAGGTCGACCTGCTCGGTACCCAGGGCGCGCAGGCTGTCCTCCAGTGACTGGCGCATGGCCTTGGGCGCCAGGCGATCCCACCATACCTTGGTGGTCAGGTGAATCTGCTCGCGCGGTACATCGCTTTCGCGCAGTGCCTGGCCGACGGCGGCTTCGTTGTCATAGGCAGTGGCAGTGTCTATGTGCCGGTAACCCAATTCAAGCGCCTGGCGCACGGCCTGGGTGCACTCGCTGCCGGTCATTGGCCAGGTGCCCAGGCCGATCGCGGGCAGGGCCAGGCCGTTACGGGTGGTGAGCCTTTGCATGTAAATTCCTTGTAGGGTGTGCAGGGTTCGCATTCGATGGTCGACGATCAGCACGGTACGGGCCATGCGCGTGGGGCGGAAAGTGGTCGATCAGCGAACAGAAATTGCAGTCGGCCTTGGCTGGCGGCGATTGAACTTCCTTATTCTTCGGCATCTCTTCTAAAATCCGAGCTGTTGCATCCGCCAGGCAACGCCTGCGCGGCCTTCACTGGGCGCCGCATCCAGCCGCGCCGTCATCGAGAGTGCCATGAGTTCCAGCACACCGCTGTCCGGAGTCAATCAACCCCTGCGCGGCATCGCCCTGGTGGTGGTGGCGACGTTCCTGTTCGCCAGTCACGATGCCCTGTCCAAATTCCTGGGCGGCCTGTACCCGATCATCATGGTGGTGTGGGCGCGGTATGTGGTGCACACGCTGCTGATGGCCGGCATCTTCCTGCCCAAGGCCGGCCTCAACGTGCTGCGCACTCGCCGCCCTCTGTTGCAGACGTTACGCGCCCTGAGCCTGCTGAGTACCAGCCTGCTGTTCACCACCGGCCTGCAGTACCTGCCACTGGCCGAGGCCACGGCGGTCAACTTCCTTGCCCCGGTGCTGGTCACCGCGCTGTCGGCGCCACTGCTGAAGGAGCGGGTGACGGTGGGGCAGTGGGTGGCGGTGGTGATGGGCTTCATCGGCGTGCTGGTGGTGGTGCACCCGGGCGGGGCGATGTTCACCCCGGCCATCCTGTATCCGTTTGGTTCGGCGCTGGGCTTCTGCTTCTATCAGTTGCTGACGCGCATCCTGGCCGCGCACGACAGCCCGACCACCAGCAATTTCTATGCGGGGTTGTGCAACACACTGGCGATGAGTGCGTTGGTGCCGTTCTTCTGGGAGATGCCGCGTTGGGACCATGCGCTGCTGATGCTGGCGCTGGGGGGCTTTGGCATGACGGCGCACCTGCTGCTGACCCAGGCCTTCCGCCATGCGGCACCTGCCTTGCTGGCGCCATTCAGCTATTGCCAGATCGTGTTCGCCGGGTTGCTTGGGTTGGTTGTCTACAGCCAGGTGCCGGATACCCTGAGCCTGGTGGGCATCTCGGTGATCTGCCTCAGCGGGCTGGGGGCGGCGTGGATGCAGCGGGGTAAGTGACAACCTGTCGTGGCCTCCTCGCGGGTGAACCCACGAAGGGGCCCTCAAACGCGACCCTTCAACAACGCCTGCAATGAATCGTCAAAGTCGCGCAAGGCATCCGCCTGCACCGCCCGCTCATCCTCGACCACCCTCGCCACATCGCCCAGGCTTTTGCTGGCCCGCCCCTCAGCGCGGCCGATATAGGTCAGCTGGTCATCGAAAAAGCGCGCTACTACCCGGCTTTCGATATCCGCACTGGCCAAACGGCTTTCGGTGTCCAGCAGCACGATCACGTCCGGGTGGTCGCCCAGCAGTGTGTCCAGGTCATCATAGAAAGTCACTTCGGCAAACTGCTGCGCCAGTGACCGCGCCAGCCAGTCATACGCCTGGCTTTCGCTGCCCAGGGTCGCAACAGGGACACGTTGGCCATGGGCCGGTGCGCCTGCCTGGGTGCGATGGCTGCCGAGGTATTCGAGGGTCGCTTCGGCATCACGCCCCAGCAGTACCGCCACCCGTTGGCCAGGGGCCAGGGCGACACTGGAAATGGCCGTGGCCGAATAGAAGTGCCCGTAAGGCTGCGTGTCGGTAGCTGCCGGGCTGGCACAACCGCCAAGGGCGGCCAACAAGGCGAGCAGGGCAGCGATCATGCCGGTTTTCATGGGAAGCCTCATCAATCGGTGAATGCCGCCATCTTCCGCCCGGGCTGGCCGCAGGGGAACTTGATGGCATTCATGGTGGCTATCGATGAGGTCGATGCATCACTGCGTGGCCATGAACTGCAGGATGCGCTCGCGCAGCCAGCGCTCGGCCGGGTCATTGTCCTGGGCACCGCTCCAGACCATCGACAGTTCGGCCTCGGTGATGTCGAACGGCGCCGGGTCGGCGCGCAGGCTGCCGTCGTCGGCCAGGGCGCAGGCGGCATAGTCTGGCACCGTGGCGATCAGCTCGGTGTTGCGCAGCAGGGCGCGCAGGCTGCCGAATTGCGGCACCGCCAGCACCACCTTGCGGCAGCGGCCGATGCGTGCCAGGTCAAGGTCGATATTGCCGCTCATGTCACCGGAGAACGACACCATCACATGCGGGCGGGCGCAGTATTCGTCGAGGGTCAGCGGGCCCGGGCGGTCATCGGCGCGCAGCACCCGCACGCCGATGTTGCGCAGCTTGCGGCGCTTGGCGGTGGCCGGCAGGTCCGTGGTGTAGCTCACGCCCACCGAAATTTCGCCGCTGGCCAGCAGCCCCGGCATCAGCAGGAAGTTGGCCCGGCGCACCACCACACTGATATTCGGGGCCTCTTCGCGCAGCGCCTGCAGCAGGGCCGGGAACAGGCCGAATTCGGCATCGTCCGACAGGCCCAGGCGGAACACGTTGCAGCTGTTGACCGGGTCGAACTCGCGGGCGCGGCTGATGGCGGCGGAAATCACATCCATGGCCGGCCCCAGCTCGGCGAAGATCTGCATGGCCCGTGGCGTGGGCTCCATGGCCCGGCCGTTGCGGATCAGCAGCGGGTCGTCGAACAGCTCACGCAGGCGGGCGAGGGCGGCGCTGACGGTGGACTGGGTGATGAACAGCTTTTCGCCGACCCGGGTCAGGTTGCGTTCGATCATCAGGGCTTCGAACAGTACCAGCAGGTTCATGTCGACGCGGCGCAGGTCGTTGCGATTCATGAGGGTACGGGTTCCGGGTTGGAAGGGTTGGCGTTGTATTGGAGCATGCGGACAGCTTGGTTGCCTTGTATGGATGTGCCGGCCTGTTCGCGGGCACGAACCTGACAGAGCCAAGCTATCACCCCTCAATAGGCACTCTATTAGAACTCTGCCCAAGCTCGGCTAGTCTTTCCCCTGGCCCCGCGAATTCTGCCAGCGGGCGGCATGTCAGCACCTGTGTGCAAGACCACGCCAACCCCGTCATGACAGCTTCGCAAGCCCCGTGTAGACCTGATGAGGGGTAGCACGAGCCCACGCGCTCGGCTGAAAGAACACCTGGCATAGACCGGAAATCTGGATAACCGACCCAAAGGTACCCGCAGATGTCGAACGAATCGAAATGCCCGTTCCATCAAACCGCAGGTGGCGGCACCACCAACCGTGACTGGTGGCCTGACCAGCTCAACCTGAGAATTCTTCATCAACATTCCTCCAAATCCGACCCGATGGACCCGGATTTCGATTATGCCAAGGCGTTCAAGAGCCTCGACTTCCAGGCGCTGAAGAAAGACCTGACCGCCTTGATGACCGACTCCCAGGACTGGTGGCCCGCCGACTTCGGCCACTACGGCCCGCTGTTCATTCGCATGGCCTGGCACAGCGCCGGTACCTACCGTATTGGCGATGGCCGGGGTGGTGCAGGCTCTGGCCAGCAGCGCTTCGCCCCGCTCAACAGTTGGCCGGACAACGTCAGCCTGGACAAGGCCCGGCGGCTACTGTGGCCGATCAAGCAGAAGTACGGCAACAAGATTTCCTGGGCCGACCTGATCGTGCTCACCGGCAACGTCGCCCTCGAATCCATGGGCTTCAAGACCTTCGGCTTCTCCGGCGGGCGTGCCGATGTGTGGGAGCCGGACGAAGATGTGTACTGGGGCTCGGAAAAGGTCTGGCTGGGCGGTGACACCCGCTACGGCAAGGCCCAGCCGCCCGGCAAGGGCGACCTGGTGGCGGAGCCGGCCAAGCGTCCCGAGGAGCAGGGCCGTACCCTGGAGGGCGAGCGCAACCTGGAAAACCCGCTGGCCGCCGTGCAGATGGGCTTGATCTACGTGAACCCGGAAGGCCCGGAGGGCAACCCCGACCCGGTAGCCTCGGGCAAGGACATCCGTGACACCTTCGGCCGCATGGCCATGAACGATGAAGAAACCGTGGCGCTGATCGCCGGTGGCCACGCCTTTGGCAAGACCCACGGTGCCGGCCCTGCCGACAACGTCGGCCCCGAGCCGGAAGCAGCAGGCCTGGAGCTGCAGGGGTTGGGCTGGGCCAACAAGTTCGGCAGCGGCAAGGGTGGCGATACCATCACCAGCGGCCTGGAAGTGACCTGGACTTCCACCCCCACCCGATGGAGCAACGAATACCTCAACAACCTGTTCAACTTCGACTGGGAACTGACCAAGAGCCCGGCTGGTGCCCACCAGTGGCGGCCGAAGGAGGGCAAGGGGGCAGGCACCGTGCCGGATGCCCATGACCCGGCCAAACGCCACGCGCCTTCCATGCTCACCTCCGACCTGGCGCTGCGTTTCGACCCGATCTACGAGCCGATCGCCCGCCGCTTCAAGGATAACCCTGACCAACTGGCGGACGCCTTCGCCCGCGCCTGGTACAAGCTGATCCACCGCGACATGGGCCCATTGGCGCGCTATCTGGGCCCGGAAATGCCCAACGAAGAGCTGCTGTGGCAAGACCCGCTGCCAAAAGTCGATCACCCGCTGGTAGGCGAGCAGGACATTGCCGCGCTCAAGGCCAAGGTGCTGGCGGCGGGCCTGAGCGTTGGCGAGCTGGTGGCCACTGCCTGGGCAGCGGCGTCGACCTTCCGCGGTTCGGACAAGCGTGGCGGGGCCAATGGTGGCCGCCTGCGCCTGGCGCCGCAGAAGGATTGGGCGGCGAACCAGGGCACAGGCAAGGTGCTGGCGGCGCTGGAGAAAATCCAGGCCGAGTTCAATGCCGGTGGCAAGAAAATCTCCCTGGCCGACCTGATCGTTCTGGCCGGTGGCGCCGCAGTGGAAAAGGCTGCCAAGGACGCCGGGCACAACGTCAGCGTGGCGTTCCGCCCTGGGCGTGTCGATGCCTCCCAGGCGCAGACCGACGTCGAGTCGTTCGCCGTGCTGGAACCGCTGGCCGATGGCTTCCGCAACTTCACCAAGGCCCGCTACAGCGTCAAGGCCGAGAAAATGCTGCTGGACAAGGCCCAATTGCTGACCCTGACCGCGCCGGAACTGACCGTGCTGATCGGCGGCCTGCGCGTGCTCGGCGCCAACCAAGGCGGCAGCCAGCAGGGCGTGTTCACCGACAAGGTCGGTACCCTGAGCAACGACTTCTTCCGCAACTTGCTGGACATGGGCGTTGAGTGGAAGCCGACCTCGGCGGATAACGAAACCTTCGAAGGACGCGATCGCAAGACCGGCCAGGTGAAGTGGACCGGTAGCCGGGTTGACCTGGTGTTCGGCTCCCATGCCCAGTTGCGGGCGTTGAGCGAGGTGTATGGCAGCAGTGACGGCCGGGACAAGTTCGTGCGGGACTTTGTCGCGGCCTGGGAAAAGGTCATGGAGCTGGATCGCTTTGACCTGAAATAGCGTTGTCAGAAATGGGGGCGCTTTGCGCCCCTATCGCGACACAAGGCCGCTCCCACAGGTTCGGCGCCGCATGTGGATTCGGCGCTGGCTTGTAGGAGCGGCCTTGTGTCGCGATAGGGCTGCAAAGCAGCCCCATGCTATCCGGGGGCTGGACCATTTCAAACTTCCTGTGCAAGCTGATGCACGACAGTGATTGCACACAGAAGGTGATCGTTCTTGAACCCCGAATCCATGCTGGCGGCATTGCCAGGCTACGCCATGTCGGCCGAGTCGATCCAGGTGCTGCCCGATGCCAAGGCCTACCGCGCCTGCCTGCTCGAGCGCATCCGCGCCGCAACCCGGCGTATCGTCATCGTTGCGCTGTACCTGCAGGAAGATGAGGCTGGCCAGGAAGTGCTGGACGCCTTGTACCAGGCCAAGGCCGCGCGGCCCGGGCTGGAAATCACCATCGTGGTCGACTGGTTCCGTGCTCGCCGCGGCTTGTTGGGCGCCGGGCGCCAGCCGGGTAACGCCGCCTGGTACCAGGCCCAGCGCCAGCACCATGGGCTGGATATCGTCATCCATGGCGTACCTGTGCAGACCCGCGAGCTGTTTGGCGTGTTGCACCTGAAGGGCAGCATCATCGACGACTGCGTGATTTACACCGGCGCCAGCCTTAACAACGTGTACCTGCACCGTTTCGACCGTTACCGCCTGGACCGCTACCACCTGTTCCAGTCACCAGCGCTGGCCGACGCCATGGTCGGGTTGGTGCGTCGCCTGCTGCACCACACCGCCACACCGCGCCTCGACCTGCCGGCGCCACCCTCCACCCGCAGCCTGCGCGGCGACATCCGGCGCTTGCGCGCGCGGCTGCGGCGCATGGCCTATGAGGCACCGGCCAGCGGGGCGGGGCAGGGCCTGCGGGTTATCCCGCTGTTGGGCGTGGGCCGTGGCAACCCGCTGAACCGTGCAGTGTGCGCCTTGCTGGCGGCGGCACGCACGCAGGTCATCATCAGCACGCCGTATTTCAACCCACCCCGGGTGCTGATGCGCGAACTCGACCATGCCCTGGCGCGTGGCGTGCGGGTGGAACTGATCGTTGGTGATCGCACGGCCAACGACTTCTATATCGCCCCCGGCGAGCCGTTCAGCGCCAGCGGCGCGTTGCCCTACCTGTACGAAGACAACCTGCGTGCCTTCACCCGACGTCGCCACGCTGCGATTGCCAGCGGCCAGCTGCAGGTGCGGATCTGGAACGACCCCGGGCATACCTTTCATGCCAAGGGCGTGTGGGTCGACCAACGCTATTCGTTGCTGACCGGTAACAACCTGAATCCGCGCGGCTTCAATCTGGACCTGGAGAACGGCCTGCTGATCGATGACCCGCAAGGGCAATGGCTGGGGCCTCGGGAAGCAGAGCTGGCCGAGCTGCGCCGGCATGCGCCGAAGATCGGCTCGGCAGAGGAGTTGGGGGCCAAGGCCGAGCCCCCCAAGGATGTGCGCAGGTTCCTGCGGCGGCTGCGCTATAGCCGGCTGGAGCCGCTGATCAAGCGGGTGCTTTAAGGGCGTTTGCGCGCTTTTGCGGAAGCGGCCTTGTGTCGTGTGGCGCAAACGACACGCTGATGTCAATATGACATTTCACCCGCATGGGTATTGGCCAGGGCTGGGCTATCATTTGCAGGCTGGTGGTGTAAGGCTCCTCTGAAAAGTCATCACGAGCGCATACAATCGGGCCTTTTCCTCGTTAACCAGATAGGCCAATCCGTTTATGGCGCTTGATCCACCCACGATGCTGACTATCTCGATCGCCCTGGCTGCCGCGGCTGCGTTGTACCTGGCGATCGAGTGGCGCAGCGTTCGCGAGCCGTCGCTGCTGTTCTGGAGCGCAGGCTTTGCCACCATCACGATTGGTTCCACCCTGGCCTTGCTGCGCGGTATCGGTTTGTTGCTGATCGGCATCTGGTTCGCCAACGGCTTGCTGGTGGTGGCGCACTGGTTCTTCCTGATGGGCGTGTTGCGCTTCACCCAGGTGCGGCTGTCGCGTATCTGGTTATCGGTGGTGCTGGTGTGGTTCGCCTTGCTGCTGTTGCCTGTGGGGCCGCAGTGGTCGAAGGTGATGCTGATGGTCAACTCGTTGCTGGTGGCGCTGTTGACGCTCAAGGCCAGTTGGCTTTTGCGGCCGCATGGCAAGTCGCTGAGTGTTGGTGCCGTGCAGTTGCGCTACGTTTTGCTGGTTCATGGGTTGTTCTATGTGGCCAAGGCGATCATTGCGATCACACCGGGTACGCTGATTGACCTGGCCACCTTCGGTGGGTTGATCATTCAGGTTTCGTTGGTCGAAGGTGCGATGGCGATCATGCTGATTGCCTTGTCGATGACCGGCACCGTGCGTTACCGCCGAGAGGAGCGGATTGCCCGTCTGGCGGCCCGGGATCCGTTGACGGCGCTGTACAACCGGCGCGCACTGGAGGTTCGGGCGGGGCCTTTCTTCAAGGCAGTGGATTCAACGCAGCCCGGGGCCTTGCTACTGATCGACATCGACAACTTCAAGCTGGTCAACGACCTGCACGGGCATGTTGCAGGGGACCGCTTGCTGATTGCCCTGAGCGAGATGATTCGCACGGTGCTGCCCGAGCGCTCGCTGGCGGCGCGGCTGGGCGGTGATGAGTTCGTCATTCTGCTCTGTGGTACGAGCAGCGAACGGGTCATGGAGCTGGGTGGACTGCTGCGCGAGCAGTTTCAGCAGTATGCAAGCAAGACGGTGCCTACGCCGCAGCCGGTCACCTTGAGCATCGGCGCCAACCTGTTCGACCAACCGCCGACGAGCCTGGCGGCCTTGATCGAACAAGGGGACGTGGCGTTGTACCAGTCCAAGCGCGGTGGGCGCGACAGCATCCGCTTCGTCGAACGACCGATGGCCGACCTCAGTTAGTAGCAGTTTTGCCTTTGCGTCTGCCTTTGCTTTTTCTTCTAAGCGCGCGATAGTTCAGGCGCCGCCGATTGCGACTTCAGGAGGCCGAGCGAAGGGACTGCGGAGGGAGGTGACGGGCATGGATGCCCGTCAAGCGCTGAGGCCCCATGGATGGGGCCTGCAGCGCGTACTCCCGGGAGCAGGCCCGTAGCGA
>NZ_JBKGFP010000072.1:0-110819 GCF_046557535.1 Pseudomonas sp. S1(2024) | reverse complement strand
GCTCCCACAGGTACTGCACCGCTGGCAAGCTCTGTGTTGCACCTGTGGGAGCCCGGCTTGCCGGCGATAGGGCCAGTACAGGCAACCTGAAATGAGGATCTGCATCATGCACCAATGGATCAACGCCCTCGCCGACCACCAGTCCCGTGGCGAAGCCTGCGTGCTGGTTACCATCATCGAGGAGCGCGGCTCGACCCCGCGCAATGCCGGCTCGAAAATGGTCGTCAGCGCCAGCGGCCTGTTCGACACCATCGGCGGCGGCCACCTGGAATACAAGGCCCTGCACATCGCCAGGCAAATGCTCGAAGAGTACCGCACCACCCCGCATCTGGAGCGCTTCAGCCTCGGTGCCAGCCTTGGCCAGTGCTGCGGCGGCGTCACTGTGCTGCTGTTCGAGCCCATGGCCGCGGTGCAGGCGCAGATCGCGGTGTTCGGCGCGGGCCATGTCGGCCGGGCTCTGGTACCCTTGCTCGCCGCGCTGCCCTGCCGGGTGCGCTGGATCGATTCGCGCGAGCAGGAATTCCCTGCCCTGATCCCCGACGGGGTGACCAAGGTGGTCAGCGAGGATCCGGTCGACGAAGTGGCAGACCTGCCGCCAGGCTGCTACTGCATCGTCATGACCCACAACCACCAGCTCGACCTGGAACTGACCGCCGCCATTCTCAAGCGCAACGACTTCACCTGGTTCGGCCTGATCGGCTCGAAGACCAAACGGGTCAAGTTCGAGCACCGCCTGCGCGAGCGCGGCTATGACGAGGCCGTGATGGCGCGCATGCGCTGCCCGATGGGCCTGGCCGAGGTCAAGGGCAAGCTGCCCATCGAGATCGCCGTGTCCATCGCCGGTGAAATCATCGCCACCTACAACGCCTGCTTCGGCCAGCACGACGCTGCCGCCAATGCCGGCCCCATTGCCCAGTTGCTGCCGCCCTCCCGGCGCAGCCAAGCCATTTGACGAGTGTGTTATGACCGTTACCCGCAAAGCCTACCGTGCCGCCATCCTGCACAGCATCGCCGACCCGGCCGAGGTGGGCCTGGAGGCTTCCCATGAATACTTCGAGGACGGCCTGCTGGTGGTCGACAATGGCCGCATCAGCGCCGTAGGCCACGCCGCCGAACTGTTGCCGACCCTGGACGCCGATATCCCGGTCGAGCACTACCAGGACGCACTGATCACCCCAGGCTTCATCGACACCCATATCCATTTCCCGCAGACCGGCATGATCGGCTCCTACGGCGAACAGTTGCTGGACTGGCTGAATACCTACACCTTCCCCTGCGAAAAGCAGTTCGCCGACAAGGAACACGCCGACCAGGTGGCGAAAATCTTCCTCAAGGAACTGCTGCGCAACGGCACCACCACCGCCCTGGTGTTCGGCAGCGTGCACCCGGAATCGGTCAATGCCCTGTTCGAAGAAGCCGAACGCCTGGACCTGCGCCTGATCGCCGGCAAGGTGATGATGGACCGCAACGCCCCGGACTACCTGACCGATACCGCAGAGTCCGGCTATACCGAAAGCAAGGCACTGATCGAGCGCTGGCACGGCAAGGGCCGCCTGCATTATGCAGTCACCCCGCGCTTCGCCCCGACCAGTACGCCTGAACAGCTGGCGCTGGCGGGCCAACTGCTCAAGGAACACCCGGGCGTGTACATGCACACGCACCTGTCGGAGAACCTCAAGGAAATCGAGTGGGTCAAGTCGCTGTTCCCCGAGCAGAAGGGTTACCTCGACGTATACGACCACTTCGAGCTGCTGGGCGAACGCTCGGTATTCGCCCATGGCGTGCACCTGTGCGATGACGAATGCCAGCGCCTGGCCGAAACCGGCTCGGCGGTGGCCTTCTGCCCCACCTCCAACCTGTTCCTCGGCAGCGGCCTGTTCAACCTGCCCCAGGCCGAGCGCTTCAAGGTCAATGTGGGCCTGGGCACTGACGTTGGCGCCGGTACCAGCTTCTCGCTGCTCAACACCCTGAACGAAGCGTACAAGGTGATGCAACTGCAGGGCGCACGCCTGCACCCGTACAAGTCACTGTACCTGGCCACCCTCGGCGGCGCCCGCGCGCTGCGCCTGGACGACCGCATCGGCAGCCTGCGCCCGGGCAACGATGCCGACTTCGTGGTACTGGACTACAAGGCCACGCCACTGCTGGACTACCGCATCCAGCAGTCCAACAGCATCGAGGAAACCCTGTTCGTGCTGACCACCCTCGGCGACGACCGCACCGTGCGTGAAACCTACGCCGCTGGGCGTTGCGTGCACCAGCGCTAAGGTTCTTTTGCCAGACCCCGGTACAGTGCGCCGCCGATCGCAGCACCAATCAGCGGCGCCACCCAGAACAGCCACAGCTGTTGCAGGGCCCAGCCACCGACGAACAAGGCCGGCCCCGTGCTACGCGCGGGGTTGACCGAGGTATTGGTCACTGGGATCGAGATCAGGTGGATCAGGGTCAAAGCCAAACCAATGGCGATCGGCGCAAACCCCGCCGGCGCCCGGGCGTCGGTAGCGCCCATGATCACCACCAGGAACATCGCCGTCATAACCACTTCACTGACAAAGCCCGCCCCGAGCGTGTAGCCGCCAGGCGAGTGGTCGGCGTAGCCGTTCGAAGCCAATCCCGCGGACAGCTCGAAACCTGACTTGCCGCTGGCGATGAGGTAGATCACACCTGCCGCCAGAATGGCGCCGATCACCTGGGCGATCACGTAGGGCAGCAGCTCTTTGGCCGGAAAGCGCCCGCCCACCACCAGCCCGAACGACACGGCGGGGTTGAGGTGACAGCCGGAGATATGGCCGATGGCGAAGGCCATGGTCAGCACGGTGAGGCCGAAGGCGAAGGCGACGCCAAGTACACCGATGCCGATGGGCGAGCTGGCGGCGAGTACCGCACTGCCGCAGCCGCCAAGCACCAGCCAGAAGGTGCCGACCAGCTCGGCCCCCATGCGTTTACCGAGGGACATGCTCATGAGTCCATTCCTCAAGAAGTTGAACGCAACGAATGCGCAAGCCCAACTGCTTGATGAAGGTTTGCTCACAAGAATTTAGCAGACACCAGGCTAATGGCCAGAAATGGCTGGGGGCTGCTTGCCGGCGATGGACTGCAAAGCAGCCCCCTTCAGTCAACCAGGCAAACGATCAACCCTTGACCGATACCTTGGGCTTTTTCAGCAAGTGCGAGAACACCGCATGCAGATCGTCCGAGGCACTCTCCTCGTCCAGGTTCAGCTTGCTGTCGATGTGGTCCATGTGGTGCATCATCAGGCTCACCGCCTGCTCTGCATCGCGCGCCTCGATGGCATCGATCAGCTGCATGTGCTCGTCATACGAGCAATGCGAGCGGTTGCCGCTTTCGTACTGGGCGATGATCAACGAAGTCTGCGACACCAGGCTGCGCTGGAAGCTGACCAGCGGCGCATTGCCCGCAGCCTCGGCCAGCTTGAGGTGGAATTCGCCGGAAAGACGAATGCCGGCACCACGGTCACCACGCGAGAAGCTGTCGCGCTCCTCCCGCACCATCTGCCGCAGCTCGTTGAGCTGCTCGAGGGTAGCGTGCTGCACGGCCAGTTCGGTAATGGCCCGTTCGACCATGCGCCTGGAGAAGAACACCTGACGGGCTTCTTCCACCGTAGGGCTGGCCACCACTGCGCCGCGGTTCGGCCGCAACAGCACCACGCTTTCGTGGGCCAGGCGCGACAAGGCGCGGCGGATGATGGTGCGGCTGACGCCGAAGATCTCGCCCAGCGCTTCCTCGCTCAACTTGGTACCCGGTGCCAGACGCTGCTCGAGGATCGCCTCGAAAATATGCGCGTAGACGATGTCGTCCTGGGTACCACTGCGGCCAGCCTTGCCGGTACGCGCAGGTTTCTTCAGAGGTTGCAGCTGTTCGTTCATGGGCTCTCGAGGCACGAAGGAAAGTATGGCGCCATTGTACACAGGCTGAGCCGTTTCTGCAGGTGGCCTTTTACCTATATAGCCGTTGTACGACGTATTGCGCACACAAAAGATAAAACATTATTTGCTTTATTTGTACACAAAAGCATAATCCACCGAGCAACTTCTTGACCCATAAGTCAACAAACCGGTCAGACGTCTGCCTTCCCTCGCGGAGCCGCCAAGTGCATTGCGCAGGCCCATGGTTCCAGAACAACAAGAAAGACTTGAGGAGTACTCGCTGTGGAAAGCCGCAAATCCGAAGCCCCTACGCTGGATCTTGCCCCACCGCTCGAAACGAGCTGGCTGGAGCGGATTTTCAAACTCAAGCAACACGGCAGCACCGTCAGAACCGAAATGATCGCCGGCGTGACCACCTTCATCACCATGGCCTACATCATCTTCGTCAACCCCAACATCATGGCCGACGCAGGCATCGACCACGGTGCCGCCTTCGTCGCCACCTGCATCGCCGCCGCGCTGGGCTGCCTGCTGATGGGCCTGTACGCCAACTGGCCGGTGGGCCTGGCGCCGGGCATGGGGCTTAACGCCTTCTTCACCTACACCGTAGTCGGCACCATGGGCTACAACTGGGAAACGGCACTGGGCGCAGTCTTCGTCTCGGGTGTGCTGTTCATGTTCCTGACCTTGTCGAAAGTGCGCGAATGGTTGCTCAACAGCATCCCGGTCAGCCTGCGCCATGCCATGGGGGCCGGCGTCGGATTGTTTCTCGGGCTGATCGGCCTGAAGACGGCAGGCATCATCGTCGACAGCCCCGCCACGCTGATCAAGCTGGGCTCGCTGCATGAGCCAGGGCCGCTGCTGGCGGCGGTGTGCTTCCTGCTGATCGCCATCCTCAGCTACAAGCGGGTGTTCGGTGCAATCCTGATCAGCATCATCGGTGTCACCCTGGCCGGCTGGGGCCTGGGCCTGGTGAAATTCGGCGGGGTGATGTCGATGCCGCCTAGCCTGGCTCCGACCTGGATGGCCATGGATGTGGCCGGTGTTTTCAACGTCAGCATGATCAGCGTGGTGCTGGCGTTCCTGTTCGTGCACATGTTCGACACCGCCGGCACCCTGATGGGCGTAGCGCAGCGGGCCAACCTGGTGGCGCCGGACGGGCGTATCGAGAACTTGTCGAAGGCGCTGAAGGCTGACAGCGCTTCGAGTGTGTTCGGTGCCGTGGTCGGTGTGCCGCCGGTGACCAGTTATGTGGAAAGTGCTGCCGGTGTGGCCGCTGGTGGTCGTACCGGCCTGACGGCGGTGGTGGTCGGCCTGCTGTTCATCGCGGCGATGTTCTTCGCCCCGCTGGCCGGGATGATTCCAGCCTATGCCACCGCCGGTGCGCTGATCTACGTGGCGATGCTGATGATGGGCAGCATGGCGCATATTCACTGGGACGAGGCCACCGACAGCATTCCGGCGATCGTCACGGTGATCATGATGCCGCTGACTTTCTCGGTCGCCGACGGTATTGCCCTGGGCTTCATCAGCTATGTGGCGTTGAAAGCCGGTACCGGCAAGTACAAGGAGATCTCCGCCAGCCTGTGGGTACTGTGCGCGATCTTCATTGCCAAGTTCGTGTTCCTCTGACGCTCACTGCACCACCCAAGGGCGCTTCGGCGCCCTTGGTTTTTTTCAGCGTCGCTCCACTTGGAGGCTACCCACCTAGGTGAATCACTGAATAATTTTTATTTCTTGCTGACGGTACACACAAACTGCATTGATTCAACTGACAGTTTTGCCAGGTGCGAGATGGAATATCCCTCTGTATAAGCATATCGAAAGCCCTAGACTCTGTATTTCAAATTCTCTCAGCCGGACCAGCCAGGAAATGCAAAATGAATCGCTTATTCTACCAAAACGCAAAACTGCATTCCTCTGTTGGCACAGGTAACACGAAGACTGTATTTCGCATCAGCGATCAGGCTTTTTCCCTCCTCCATTGCACAACTCTCCATAAGTCTCCGATTCTCTTCGCTATAGACCATGCAGGCTCGGTGATCGGCAACCTAACTTTCACGCGCGATAAACATATCGCCTACACCCCTTTTGGCTACACTACAGTTAGTCAAGCCGACTCCCACGATCTTGCTTTCAACGACCAATGGCTTTTCGCAACAATTGGAGGTTATCTTTTAGGGAACGGTCATCGTCTATACCGTCCCGATGTTATGCGCCTCTGCTCCTCCGATGATAACAGCCCTTTTGGCGATGGTGGTTTTAATGCTTATGCATATTGCCTGGGGGACCCCGTTAACCGCCATGACCCCACCGGCAAATCTGGAGAGTCACTGAAAAAAGTCTTAACAATACCCCTCCCCAGAGATCAAATTTTCAAACACTTATCTTCACGCGATCTTGCAAATTTCTCGCGAGCCTCAAAAACAACATACAGTTCTGCCAAGGGGTACTCCTTGAGGTCTCAAAAATTGAACCAGCGTATAGGGAGCGGCGCTCGTCGCAGCTTGCTTCCGGTGGATGAAATGTTGGCCGAAGGGAAGATCTATAGCGATAGATTTTCACCCAAAGCTCGAGCGGCCATCGATACTGCCATTGAAAAAAGACAGCAAAATCCTAATTCACTTGATGATTCGGGAAAGTTTGCGGAAACTGTTCTACCTATAATCAGAGCGGACAGAAGACTTCGGCTGCAAGAGCGGGCATCTATGTATCAGGAAGCAACTGATCGACTGAGAATCCGGATAGATCGAGAACGTCGGCTAGCTGACGAACAGGAAGAAATCAGGCGCGCATCCTCCCCGTTTGCTCGCGGCGGGTTAAATTCATTTTAGTAACTTTCCTGCAGACGAAAAAAAGCCCGCCAGTGTGAGAGCGGGCCAAAGGACCTACGAAGATTCTTCTAGCGACCAACTAGCTTCCACGATAGGTCGAATAGCTGTACGGCGAGATCAGCAGCGGCACGTGGTAGTGCTCCTGCTGCTCGTCGATGCCAAAGCGCAGCACGACAACATCCAGGAACGCCTGGGCCGGCAGCTGTACACCGCGAGCGCGGTAGTAGTCACCAGCGCTGAACTGCAGCTGGTAGACGCCGGTACGGTAGTCGTCACCCTGCAGCAGCGGCGCATCGACGCGGCCATCGCTGTTGGTCAGGGCGGTGTTCACCAGCTCAAGCTGCTGGCCTTCGACACGGTACAGCTCGACCTTGATCGAGCTGCCCGGGCAGCCATGCGCGGCATCCAGTACGTGTGTGGTCAAACGTCCCATTGCTTGTCGCCTCTTGTTCAATCTGTGGGCAAAAAATACTCAGCCGTCGCACCAGCATAGCGCCTGCGGCAGGCGGGAATGACGTCATTAAGACATTCTGAGCCAAGATTGTACACAATTTTTTCAACCCATCTGTCGCCCGCAGCAAATCTTGCCACTGAGCGACCCACCGATCGCAAAGACAGGCCTGGTAACGACACCAACATCATTAGCTGACCAATCAGGCAGGTTTCTTGCACTGTTTTTCCAGGTCGCTGCGAGGCGACAAAAGGGAAGAAATGCGGAAAAACAGGCTTACAAAAGATTTCAGAAGTTGTATACAATCAGCCCATCCGGTGGTGCGACATCCCGACGCGGTCCGCCCACCCCCGCACAAACGCACAAGAAGGAAGACTGCAGTGAGCGCTGACTATCCTCGCGACCTGATCGGTTACGGCAACAACCCTCCTCACCCGCAATGGCCGGGCAACGCTCGCATCGCGCTGTCTTTCGTCCTCAACTACGAGGAAGGTGGCGAACGCAACATCCTGCACGGTGACAAGGAGTCCGAAGCGTTCCTCTCGGAAATGGTCGCCGCCCAGCCACTGCAGGGCGTGCGCAACATGAGCATGGAATCGCTGTACGAGTACGGTAGCCGTGCCGGCGTGTGGCGCCTGCTGAAGCTGTTCAAGGACAGCGGCGTGCCGTTGACCATCTTCGCCGTGGCCATGGCCGCCCAGCGCCACCCCGACGTGATCCGTGCCATGGCCGAGGCCGGTCATGAAATCTGCAGCCACGGTTACCGCTGGATCGACTACCAGTACATGGACGAGGCCCAGGAGCGCGAGCACATGCTCGAAGCCATCCGCATCCTCACCGAAATCACCGGCGAGCGCCCGCTGGGCTGGTACACCGGCCGCACCGGCCCGAACACCCGTCGCCTGGTGATGGAGGAAGGCGGCTTCCTGTATGACAGCGACACCTACGACGACGACCTGCCCTACTGGGAGCCGAACAACCCTACCGGCAAGCCGCACCTGGTGATCCCCTACACCCTCGACACCAACGACATGCGCTTCACCCAGGTACAGGGCTTCAACTGCGGCGAGCAGTTCTTCCAGTACCTGAAGGACGCCTTCGATGTGCTGTACGCCGAGGGCGCCGAAGCACCGAAAATGCTGTCCATCGGCCTGCACTGCCGCCTGGTCGGCCGCCCGGCGCGCCTGGCCGCACTGAAGCGCTTCGTCGATTACGCAAAAAGCCATGACCAGGTCTGGTTCGCCCGTCGCGTGGACATCGCCCGCCACTGGCACGCCACCCACCCGTACAAGAAAGAGAACGCCTGATGACCGCCTTCAAGACCCTCAAGCCATCCGCCCTGGACCGCGACGCCTTCGTCAAGGCCTTCGCCGACATCTACGAGCACTCGCCGTGGGTAGCCGAAAAAGCCTATGACCTGGGCCAACTGGGCGAACTGGACGAGATCGAGGCGCTGCACCAGCGCATGAGCGACATCCTGCTCAGCGCCAACCACGCCGACCAGTTGGCGCTGATCAACGCTCACCCGGACCTGGCCGGCAAGGCCGCCATCCAGGGCGAGCTGACCGAATCGAGCACCAACGAGCAGGCCGGCGCCGGTATTCACCAGTGCACCGCCGAAGAGTTCGCCCGTTTCACCGAACTGAACGACGCCTACAAGGCCAAGTTCCAGTTCCCGTTCATCATGGCGGTAAAAGGCAGCAACCGGCACCAGATCCTCGCCTCCTTCGAAAAACGCATCCACAACGATGCCGATGCCGAATTCAAGGAAGCCCTGGCACAGATCAACCTGATCGCCCTGTTCCGCCTGCTGCAGCTGTAAAGCCGCCGCAACGCTTGAGCCTTATCCAGAACAACGAACATAGAAGAGATATCCGCATGCGCACCCTGATGATCGAGCCCCTGACCAAAGAAGCCTTCGCCCCCTTCGGAGACGTGATCGAAACCGACGGCAGCGACCACTTCATGATCAACAATGGCTCGACCATGCGCTTTCACAAGCTCGCCACGGTCGAAACCGCCGAGCCTGAAGACAAGGCGATCATCAGCATCTTCCGCGCCGACGCGCTGGACATGCCGCTGACCGTGCGCATGCTGGAACGCCATCCGCTGGGCAGCCAGGCTTTCATCCCGCTGCTCGGCAACCCCTTTCTGATCGTGGTCGCGCCAGTTGGCGATGCACCTGTATCAGGTTTGGTCCGAGCCTTCCGCAGTAATGGCAGGCAGGGCGTTAATTACCATCGCGGCGTCTGGCACCACCCGGTGCTGACGATCGAAAAGCGGGATGACTTCCTGGTGGTTGATCGCAGTGGTTCCGGCAACAACTGCGACGAGCATTACTTCACCGAGGAACAGATGCTGGTCCTCAATCCCCACCAATAAGAAAAGGTCGGTCATTCAAGGGCATTGCCCGAGCGGGTGACCGGCAAGAGGTACATACTGTGGAAGCACACCTTCACGAATGGCTGAACCTGAGCATTCGCTGGGTTCACATGATCACCGGTGTCGCCTGGATCGGTGCATCGTTCTACTTCGTCTGGCTGGAGAACCACCTGAACCGAAGCAATCCGCGCGATGGGTTGTCGGGTGATCTCTGGGCAATTCACGGCGGTGGTATCTACCACCTGGAGAAATACAAGCTCGCCCCCCCGAAAATGCCCGAGAACCTGCACTGGTTCAAATGGGAGGCCTACTTCACCTGGATGTCCGGTATTGCCCTGCTGTGCGTGGTGTTCTACTGGAACCCGACCCTGTACCTGCTGGCCCCTGGCAGCACCTTGAGCGGTGCCGAAGGCGTGGCCATCGGTATCGGCTCGCTGATCGCCGGCTGGTTCATCTACGACTTCCTGTGCGACTCGCCCCTGGGCAAGAAGCCAGCGCTGCTCGGTGCAGTACTGTTCGTGCTGATCATCGCCGCATGCTGGGGCTTCAGCCTGGTGTTCAGCGGCCGTGGTGCGTACCTGCACACCGGCGCGATCATCGGCACCATCATGGTCGGCAACGTGTTCCGCATCATCATGCCGGCCCAGCGCCAGCTGGTGGCTGCGATCGAGAACAACCAGACCCCCGACCCGGTACTGCCGGCCAAGGGCCTGCTGCGCTCGCGCCACAACAACTACTTCACCCTGCCGGTGCTGTTCATCATGATCAGCAACCACTTCCCGAGCACCTACGGTAGCCAGTACAACTGGCTGATCCTGGCCGGTATCGCAGTAGCCGCGGTCCTGATCCGCCACTACTTCAACACCCGCCACGACAGCAACAAGTACGCCTGGACCCTGCCGGTCGGCGCCCTGGCGATGATCTGCCTGGCCTACGTCACCGGTCCGAAACCGATGGCCGTCAGCCCTGAGCAAGCCGCGGCGAAGGTCGAGTACCAGCCACTGCCTGCGACCGCTGTAGGTGGCAAGACCGCTGCCGAGCAACGCGCCGAGGACGCCGCCAAGGCTGCCGCAGCGCCTGCCGCGCCGGCCGAAGTCCCTGCCCAGGCCACGGCCCAGGCTGGCGGCGAGAGCTTCGACAAGATCCACAATGTCATCCAGGAACGCTGCACCGTGTGCCACTCGTCCAAGCCGACCAGCCCACTGTTCAGCGCCGCCCCTGCCGGCGTGATGTTCGACACCCCGCAGCAGATCCAGGCCCAGGCCGCGCGCATCCAGGCGCAAGCGGTCGCCAGCCAGATCATGCCGCTGGGCAACATCACCCAGATGACCACCGAAGAGCGCAAGCTCGTCGGTGACTGGATCGCCAAAGGCGCCCCGGTCAACTGATAGCACCTCGCCAGGCAACCCGTTCCCAAGGGGGATCACCCCCCCCTGTGGGAGCGGGCGTGCCCGCGAAGAGGCCGGCAAAGCCAGCCTCAGGCTTCATGTATTACGCAACAAGCAAGCATCGAGCGTTCGACCTCTAGCGAGAACCCCAGGCTGCCTCCACCGAGCCTGCCGCCTGAGCCCGGCGCTTGGATCCGAGAATAAAAACAAAACTCGAGGTGCTGCATGTCCGAGTCACGCAAGGCG
Organism: Pseudomonas sp. S1(2024); assembly: GCF_046557535.1. Lineage (NCBI taxonomy): Bacteria > Pseudomonadati > Pseudomonadota > Gammaproteobacteria > Pseudomonadales > Pseudomonadaceae > Pseudomonas > Pseudomonas sp. S1(2024). The sequence goes on along the minus strand of NZ_JBKGFP010000072.1, from coordinate 99,631 downwards.
TACATCCCTGTTGCGCCGCCGCGCGAGCCCTTGCCCCTGTTCCAACTGATCCTGGTTGGCCTGCAACACGTTCTGCTGATGTACGGTGGCGCCATCGCCGTGCCATTGATCATCGGCCAGGCCGCCGGGTTGTCCCGTGAAGAAGTCGCTTTCCTGATCAACGCCGACCTGCTGGTCGCTGGCGTCGCTACCATCATCCAGTCCTTCGGTATCGGCCCGGTGGGCATCCGCATGCCGGTGATGATGGGTGCCAGTTTCGCTGCCGTCGGCAGCATGGTGGCCATGGCCGGCATGCCCGGCGTGGGCCTGCAGGGGATCTTCGGCGCGACCATCGCCGCCGGGTTCTTCGGCATGCTGATCGCGCCGTTCATGTCCAAGGTCGTACGCTTCTTCCCGCCACTGGTCACCGGCACGGTGATCACCTCGATTGGCCTGTCGCTGTTCCCGGTGGCAGTCAACTGGGCCGGTGGCGGCCAACAGGCAGATACCTTCGGCTCGCCGATCTACCTGCTGGTGGCCGGCCTGGTGCTGGCGGTAATCCTGCTGATCAACCGTTTCATGCGCGGTTTCTGGGTCAACGTGTCGGTGCTGGTGGGCATGGGCCTGGGTTACATCCTGGCCGGTTCCATCGGCATGGTCGACCTGTCGGGCCTGAACGACGCACCGTGGCTGCAAGTGGTCACCCCACTGCACTTCGGCATGCCGACCTTCAGCCTGGCGCCGATCCTGTCCATGTGCCTGGTGGTGGTGATCATCTTCGTCGAGTCCACCGGCATGTTCCTGGCCCTGGGCAAGGTGACCGATCGTGAAGTTACCCCAGGGATGCTGCGTCGCGGCCTGCTGTGCGATGCCGGTGCGTCGTTCATTGCCGGCTTCTTCAACACCTTCACTCACTCCTCGTTCGCCCAGAACATCGGCCTGGTGCAGATGACCGGGGTGCGCTGCCGCTATGTCACCATCGTGGCCGGTGCACTGCTGATCCTGCTCAGCCTGCTGCCCAAGGCGGCCTTCCTGATTGCCTCGATCCCGCCAGCGGTACTGGGCGGCGCGTCCATCGCCATGTTCGGCATGGTCACCGCCACCGGGATCAAGATTCTCCAGGAGGCGGACATCGGCGACCGTCGCAACCAGCTGCTGGTTGCAGTGAGCGTCGGCTTCGGGTTGATCCCCGTGGTACGTCCGGAGTTCTTCGCCCAGATGCCCCAGTGGATGGAGCCCATCACCCACAGTGGCATCGCCATGGCCACGGTCAGTGCCCTGGTGTTGAACGTGCTGTTCAACATCCTTGGTGGTGCCGACCGCGCGGTGCACAACGAAGCCTGTCACCAACATTGAGCAAAGGGGGGCGGCGCGCTGCCGCCCCGCCTCGAATTCGCCGTAAACGCTACACCGTCGGCCCGCCGGAATGGGCCGTCCGGGGCGCCTGCGCGCCAAAAAAACCAAACAAAAACAATAAGTCCGGGAACCACAACATGAAACGCATCACCTCGTCCCTCTTGCTGGGCAGCAGCCTGCTGGCCACCCTCCCCGCCCACGCTGGTGAATGGCTGCAGTGGCATGGCGAAAGCCTGACCTACCTGTACGGCAAGGATTTCAAGGTCAACCCACGCATCCAGCAGACGGTGACCTTCGAGCACGCCAACAAATGGAAGTACGGCGATACCTTCATGTTCGTCGACAAGGTCTTCTACAACGGCAAGCCCGACCCGGGCAAAGGCGTCACCTCCTACTACGGTGAATTCAGCCCGCGCCTGTCGTTCGGCAAGATCTTCGACCAGAAGCTGGCGTTCGGCCCGATCAAGGATGTGCTGCTGGCCATGACCTACGAGCGTGGCGAGGGCGACAACGAGGCCTACCTGATCGGGCCCGGCTTCGACCTGAACATTCCCGGCTTCAACTACTTCACCCTCAACTTCTACCTGCGCAACACCGAAGGCAGCCGCCCCGGTGACAACGTCTGGCAGATCACCCCGGCCTTCTCGTACACCATTCCGGTGGGCAAATCCGACATTTTGATCGACGGTTACATGGACTGGGTGGTCGACAACGACCAGACCCGCCGTGGCACCTACCACGCCAACCTGCAGTTCAACCCACAGGTCAAGTACGACCTGGGCAAAGCCCTGAACCTGGGCGCCAAGCAGCTGTACGTGGGCATCGAGTACAGCTACTGGAAGGACAAGTACGGCATCGACAGCCAAGGCAATATCGACAGTAACCAGAGCGTCACCAGTGCCCTGATCAAGGTGCACTTCTAGAAAGCTGACCAAACGCACAAGTTTGTTCCACTCTGCTCCAGGACGGAGCACTTGAGGCAAGGCGCGCAAGCCAGTAATCTGCGCGCCCCCTCGATCAGGGCAGAACGGATTCTGCCTGCGTTTACTGACCGCTCAGTCAATGAATTCGGGCGGTTGGCCAACGTGTTGCCAGCCTGAAAGACCCTTTTCATCCGTTCAGAACGAAGTCGAGCAGGAAGGTTTTGCCAGCCCAGGAAAGTTGGCTCAACCCTTGCCAGACAGCTGTGGCCTATCGAAAAAAGCTGACTCAAAAGACAAAAAGCGCCAATAACGAGCGCTGACAACAGATCAATCAAGGGAGCGACATTCGCAATGCGTACCATCAACAGCCTGATCCTCGCCGGCGGCCTGCTGGCCTGTGGCACCACCTTCGGCGGCGACCTGCTGCAATGGCAGAACAACAGCCTGACCTACCTGTGGGGCAAGAACTTCAAGGTCAACCCGTCGATCCAGCAAACCGTGACCTTCGAGCACGCTGATGGCTGGAAGTACGGCGATAACTTCATCTTTGTCGACAAGATCTTCTATCAGGGCCAGAAAGATGAGGGCAACGGCCCGAACACCTACTACGGCGAAATCAGCCCGCGCCTGTCGTTCGGCAAGATCTTCGACCAGAAGATCGGGTTTGGCCCGGTCAAGGACGTACTGCTGGCGATGACCTACGAGTTCGGTGAAGGTGATACCGAGTCGTACCTGATCGGCCCTGGCTTCGACCTGGACATCCCGGGCTTCGACTACTTCCAGCTGAACTTCTACAACCGCACCACCGACGGCAGCCGCGCCGGCGACAACGTGTGGCAGATCACCCCGGTGTGGTCGTACACCATTCCGGTCGGTTCGTCCGATGTACTGATCGACGGCTTCATGGACTGGGTGGTGGACAACGACGAGAACCGCCGCGGCACCTATCAGGCCAACCTGCACTTCAACCCGCAGATCAAGTATGACCTGGGCAAGGCCTTGCACCTGGGCGAGAAGCAGCTGTATGTGGGTGTGGAGTACGACTACTGGAAGAACAAGTACGGCATCAAGGATTCCGATGCCTTCACCACGGACCAGAACACCATGAGCTTCCTGCTCAAGGTTCACTTCTGATCTGAGTACAGGGGCCGCCTTGCGGCCCATTCGCGGGTAAACCCGCTCCTACAGGGTCCGCACCGGCTTCATGGCAGACGCTATACATGTGGGAGCGGGCGTGCCCGCGAACCGGGGCAAAGCCCCGGCCATGCAAATCAGGTGGCCGGCCGAACCGCCCGCCACAATTTCCCCGCAATGCCCACCACGGCCAGCACCACGGCACCGGCCACAACCCCCACACCGCCGTTCAGCAGTGCCACGGTCAACGCCCCGCCACGCCCTTCGCTAAATGCCTCGATCGCATGATGCAGAGGTGCGATGCCATGCACCAGGATCCCGCCACCAACCAGGAACATGGCCGCCGTACCGATCACCGACAGGCTCTTCATCATGTATGGCGCGGCACGCAGAATGCCGTTACCTACCGCCCTGGCCAGGCGTGATGCCTTGCGGGTCATCCACAGCCCCAGGTCATCGAGCTTGACGATACCGCCCACCAGCCCGTACACGCCGATGGTCATGACCACCGCGATACCCGACAGCACGACGATCTGCTGGGTCAACGGCGAGTCGGCAACGATGCCCAGGGTGATGGCGATGATTTCCGCCGAAAGGATGAAGTCGGTACGTACCGCGCCCTTGATCTTGGCTTTCTCGAACGCCACCAGGTCGACATTGGCATCGGCCACCGCCTCCTTGAGCGCTTCGTGCTCGGCGTCAGTCTCGGCCTTGCTGTGCAGGAACTTGTGCGCCAGCTTCTCGAAGCCCTCGAAGCAAAGGTAGGCACCGCCCAGCATCAGCAACGGCGTCACCGCCCAGGGAATGAACGCACTGATCAGCAGCGCCGCCGGCACCAGGATGGCCTTGTTCACCATCGAGCCCTTGGCTACTGCCCACACCACAGGGATCTCGCGCTCGGCACGTACCCCGGTGACCTGCTGGGCATTCAGCGCCAGGTCATCGCCCAGCACGCCTGCGGTCTTTTTCGCCGCCACCTTGGTCATCACCGAGACGTCATCGAGCACAGTGGCGATGTCGTCGATCAGTACCAGTAGACTGCTTCCTGCCATGTTTGCCTGCATCCAGAAGAGTAAGTGTCCAGGATTCTAGCCCAAAGCCGCTGCCTTGAGCGCCCGTCGAGCCCGGTGCTACCATGCCCGATCCCTCTTAGAGGTGGCCAGACACGAGGAAGATCCCTGACCATGAGCACCATTCGCGAGCGCAACAAGGAACTGATCCTGCGCGCGGCCAGCGAGGAATTCGCCGACAAGGGCTTCGCCGCCACCAAGACCAGCGATATCGCGGCCAAGGCCGGCCTGCCCAAGCCGAACGTGTATTACTACTTCAAATCCAAGGACAACCTCTACCGCGAGGTCCTGGAAAGTATCATCGCGCCGATCATGCAGGCGTCTACCCCGTTCAATGCCGACGGTGACCCGAAGGAAGTGCTGAGTGCGTACATCCGCTCGAAGATCCGCATTTCGCGCGACCTGCCGCATGCGTCCAAGGTGTTCGCCAGCGAGATCATGCACGGCGCCCCGCACCTGTCGCCGAACCAGGTAGCGCAGCTGAACGAGCAGGCGCGGCATAACATCGAGTGCATCCAGCGCTGGATCGACCGCGGGCAGATCGCCCATGTGGATGCGCATCACCTGATGTTCAGCATCTGGGCAGCGACCCAGACTTATGCCGATTTCGACTGGCAGATCTCTGCCGTGACCGGCAAGGCCAAGCTGGCCGACAGCGATTATGACGCGGCGGCGGAGACCATCATCCGCATGGTGCTCAAGGGGTGTGAGCGGGAGTGGTCTCAACGAGGCCAGGGGGTTTGCTTCGCAGCCCATCACCGGCAAGCCAGCTCCCACAGGGCCGCCACAGACCTTGAAAACTGTGATGTACCTGTGGGAGCTGGCTTGCCGGCGATGGGGCCGGAACAGGCAACAGAGATTTAGGCTGCTACACCCGCATCCGCCTTCAACCCCACCTCCTCGATCGCACTGATCGCGCACTGCTCGTCGATATCCGACGTATCCCCGCTGATCCCTACCGCACCCAGCACCTTGCCGTCCTGATCACGCACCAGCACGCCACCCGGCGCCGGCACCACCGGCCGCTCGCCCAACCCGTTCAGCGCGGCAAAAAATGCCGGCCGCTGCTGCGCGTCCAGCGCCAGCAGGCGCGAGCCCTTGCCCAGGGCAATCGCGCCCCAGGCCTTGCCGGTGGCCACCTCCGGCCGGATCAGGCTGGCGCCATCCTCGCGCTGCAGCGCCAGCAAGTGGCCGCCGGCATCCAGCACCGCCACGGTCAGTGGCGCGGCGTTGATCTTGCGGCCCGCCGCCAGCGCGGCATTCACCAGGCTGACCGCGACTTTCAGGTTCAAAGCGTTCATGGAAAGGTCCTCTTCTTGTTGTGAGAAGCCCTGAGGGCAGGTGAAAAACCGATAAGCCAATAGAACACAACTGAATCTTTTTTTGTATACAATAAATTGAAACGATCGTATGCGAGATTGCAAACGCCCGTTTTCACGGGCGCTTGAACGAAAGCGACCTCGTCCGACGAAAACCCGTTGACCTGAGCGGCCAGCCGTGAATACACTCTGGCACAAAGCAAGTTGTATACAATTACAAAATCGATGAGGCACAAACCATGAGCAAAATGAGAGCAATCGATGCAGCCGTTCTGGTCATGCGCCGTGAAGGTGTAGATACCGCGTTCGGCATCCCGGGGGCTGCCATCAACCCGTTGTACTCGGCCCTGAAGAAAGTCGGTGGCATCGATCACGTCCTCGCTCGTCACGTCGAAGGCGCCTCGCACATGGCCGAGGGTTACACCCGTGCCAACCCAGGCAACATCGGCGTGTGCATCGGCACCTCCGGCCCAGCCGGCACCGACATGGTCACCGGCCTGTACAGTGCCTCCGCCGACTCCATCCCGATCCTCTGCATCACCGGCCAGGCCCCACGTGCCCGCCTGCACAAGGAGGACTTCCAGGCTGTCGACATCACCAACATCGTCAAGCCGGTCACCAAGTGGGCCACCACCGTTCTGGAGCCGGGCCAGGTGCCTTACGCCTTCCAGAAGGCCTTCCATGAAATGCGCACCGGCCGCCCAGGCCCGGTACTGATCGACCTGCCGTTCGACGTGCAGATGGCCGAAATCGAATTCGACATCGACGCCTACGAACCGCTGCCAGTGCACAAGCCGTCCGCCACCCGCGTACAGGCCGAAAAAGCCCTGGCCCTGCTCAATGACGCCGAACGCCCGCTGCTGGTAGCCGGTGGCGGCATCATCAACGCCGACGCCAGCGACAAGCTGGTCGAGTTCGCCGAACTGACCGGTGTACCAGTGATTCCAACCCTGATGGGCTGGGGCACCATCCCGGACGACCACGCACAGATGGTCGGCATGGTCGGCCTGCAGACTTCGCACCGCTATGGCAACGCCACCCTGCTGAAATCCGACCTGGTGTTCGGTATCGGTAACCGCTGGGCCAACCGCCACACCGGTTCCGTCGACGTCTACACCGAAGGCCGCAAGTTCGTGCACGTGGACATCGAGCCGACCCAGATCGGCCGCGTGTTCACCCCGGACCTGGGTATCGTTTCCGACGCCGGCAAGGCACTGGACGTGTTCCTCGAAGTGGCCCGCGAGTGGAAAGCCGCTGGCAAGCTGAAGTGCCGCAAGGCCTGGCTGGAAGACTGCCAGGAGCGCAAGGCCACCCTGCAGCGCAAGACCCACTTCGACAACGTGCCGGTCAAGCCGCAGCGCGTCTACGAAGAAATGAACCAGGTATTTGGCAAGGACACCTGCTACGTCAGCACCATCGGTCTGTCGCAGATCGCCGGTGCGCAGTTCCTGCACGTGTACAAGCCACGCCACTGGATCAACTGCGGCCAGGCCGGCCCGCTGGGCTGGACCATCCCTGCCGCCCTCGGTGTGGTCAAGGCCGATCCGAAGCGCAAGGTGGTCGCGCTGTCGGGTGACTACGACTTCCAGTTCATGATCGAAGAGCTGGCGGTGGGCGCACAGTTCAACCTGCCGTACGTGCACGTGCTGGTGAACAACGCCTATCTGGGCCTGATCCGTCAGGCACAGCGTGGCTTCGACATGGATTACTGTGTACAACTGGCGTTCGAGAACATCAACTCGACCGACGCCGCCACCTACGGTGTCGACCATGTCGCCGTGGTCGAAGGCCTGGGCTGCAAGGCCATCCGTGTATTCGAGCCGGCCGAGATCGCCCCTGCCCTGCTCAAGGCACAGAAGATGGCCGAAGAGTTCCGCGTACCGGTGGTGGTCGAAGTGATTCTCGAACGTGTGACCAACATTTCCATGGGCACCGAGATCAACGCGGTCAACGAGTTCGAAGACCTGGCCCTGGTCGGCAACGACGCGCCAACCGCCATCTCGCTGCTGGACTGATCGCCTGACGCCCCCGTGCCGGCCCCTACCTCAGGGCGCCGGGGGCCTTCATCGCTAGGAGACACAACATGCCTCGCTTCGCTGCCAACCTGTCCATGCTGTTCACCGAACAGGACTTCCTGGCCCGCTTCAAGGCTGCCGCCGATGCTGGTTTCAGCGGCGTAGAGTACCTCTTCCCGTACGATTTCAGCGCTGCCGAGATCAAGCAGCAGCTGGACGCCAACGGCCTGACCCAGGTGCTGTTCAACCTGCCGGCGGGCGATTGGGCCAAGGGTGAGCGCGGTATCACCTGCCACCCTGACCGCGTCGAGGAATTCCGCGCCGGTGTCGACAAGGCCATCGAGTACGCCAAGGTGCTGGGCAACACCCAGGTCAATGCCCTGGCCGGCATTCGCCCACAAGGCCCGGACTGCGCCACCGTGCGCAAGACCTTCGTGGAAAACCTGCGCTACGCCGCCGACAAGCTGAAAGCCGCCGGGATCCGCCTGGTCATGGAAATGATCAACACCCGCGACATCCCCGGCTTCTACCTGAACACCACCAAACAGGCCCTGGAAATCCAGGCCGAGGTTGGCAGCGACAACCTGTTCCTGCAGTACGACATCTACCACATGCAGATCATGGAAGGTGACCTGGCTCGCACCATGGAAGCCAACCTGAAACTGATCAACCACATCCAGCTGGCCGACAACCCCGGCCGCAACGAGCCAGGCACCGGCGAGATCAACTACCGCTTCCTGTTCGAACACCTGGACCGCATCGGCTACCAGGGCTGGGTGGGCGCGGAGTACAAGCCGCTGACCACCACCGAAGCGGGCCTGGGCTGGCTGAAGACCCATAACGCGATCTGAACGGCTGAACGCTACCCCCCTGTGAAACACGAAACCCTGTGGGAGCGGGCATGCCCGCGAACACCGGCATAGCCGGTGCCATCCACCGAGTCGCCTGTTTCGCGGGCATGCCCGCTCCCACAGGGATTGCGGTCTGCTTGAGACATCACAAATACAAAGAGGCACATTCTCATGGCTAAAATCGGTTTCATCGGCACCGGCATCATGGGCAAGCCCATGGCTCAGAACCTGCAGAAAGCAGGTCACAGCATCTTCGTCTCCACTCACCACGACGCTGCCCCGGCCGACCTGATCGCCGCCGGTGCCGTGGCCCTGGCCAACCCGAAGGAAGTTGCCCAGGAAGCCGAGTTCATTATTGTCATGGTCCCCGACACCCCGCAGGTCGAGAGCGTCCTGTTCGGTGACAACGGCGTGGCCGAAGGCGTGGGCCCGAACAAGGTCGTGATCGACATGAGCTCGATCTCCCCTACCGCTACCAAAGCCTTCGCAGAGAAGATCAAGGCTACCGGCGCTGCCTACCTGGATGCCCCGGTGTCCGGCGGCGAAGTCGGTGCCAAGGCCGCGACCCTGAGCATCATGGTCGGTGGCTGCCCGAAAGCCTTCGAGCGCACCCTGCCGCTGTTCGAAGCCATGGGCAAGAACATCACCCGCGTCGGTGGCAATGGCGACGGCCAGACCGCCAAGGTGGCCAACCAGATCATCGTTGCCCTGAACATCCAGGCCGTTGCCGAAGCCCTGCTGTTCGCCGCCAAGAACGGCGCCGACCCGGCCAAGGTACGTGAAGCACTGATGGGCGGCTTCGCCTCGTCGAAGATCCTCGAAGTGCACGCCGAGCGCATGATCAAGGGCACCTTCGACCCAGGCTTCCGCATCAACCTGCACCAGAAGGACCTGAACCTGGCCCTGCAAGGCGCCAAGGAACTGGGCATCAACCTGCCCAATACCTCCAATGCACAGCAAGTGTTCAACACCTGCCAGGCCCTGGGCGGCGGCAACTGGGACCACTCGGCGCTGATCAAAGGGCTGGAGCACATGGCCAACTTCTCGATCCGCGACGACAAGTAATTCGAATTCGGGGGCTGCTGCGCAGCCCAATCGCCGGCAAGCCAGCTCCCACAGGGACCGCACAATCCCTCAATCCTGTGCTGTACCTGTGGGAGCTGGCTTGCCGGCGATGAATTCAACACCTTTGAACCTGCGACCACAGGTTCAAAGGTGGCACCGAGCAACACCCGCCCCTGGTTCGGCCTGCACGGAGGCAGTTCCAGGGGCGTTTTTGATTCTGCAGAACAACAATAATTGGGAGCCTGCCATGTCGGTCGATCCGCAAAAACTTCTCCGCGAGCTGTTCGACACAGCCATCGCCGCCGCCCACCCCCGTCAAGTCCTCGAACCCTACCTGCCCGCCGACCGCAGCGGCCGGGTCATCGTCATCGGTGCCGGCAAGGCCGCAGCCGCCATGGCCGAAGTGGTCGAGAAAAGCTGGCAGGGCGAAGTCTCCGGGCTTGTTGTCACACGGTACGGTCACGGCGCCAACTGCCAGAAGATCGAGGTGGTCGAAGCTGCCCACCCGGTCCCCGATGCCGCCGGCCTGGCCGTGGCAAAACGCGTGCTGGAACTGGTCAGCAACCTCAGTGAAGACGATCGCGTCATCTTCCTGCTGTCCGGCGGTGGCTCGGCGCTGCTGGCCCTGCCCGCCGAAGGCCTGACCCTGGCCGACAAGCAGCAGATCAACAAGGCGCTGCTGAAATCCGGCGCCACCATCGGCGAGATGAACTGCGTACGCAAGCACCTCTCGGCGATCAAGGGCGGCCGCCTGGCCAAGGCCTGCTGGCCGGCCACGGTGTACACCTATGCCATTTCCGATGTACCGGGCGACCTCGCCACGGTGATCGCCTCCGGCCCTACCGTGGCCGACCCAAGCACCTCGGCCGATGCCCTGGCCATCCTCAAGCGCTACAACATCGAAGCGCCCAAGGCCGTTATCGACTGGCTCAACAACCCCGCCTCGGAAACCGTCAAGGCCGACGACCCGGCCCTGGCCCGCAGCCACTTCCAGCTGATCGCCAAGCCCCAGCAGTCGCTCGAAGCCGCCGCGGTCAAAGCCCGCCAGGCCGGGTTCAGCCCGCTGATCCTCGGCGACCTGGAAGGCGAATCACGCGAAGTGGCCAAGGTGCACGCCGGTATCGCCCGGCAGATCGTCCAGCACGGCCAGCCGCTGAAAGCGCCCTGCGTGATCCTGTCCGGCGGCGAAACCACCGTGACCGTGCGCGGCAATGGCCGTGGCGGGCGCAATGCCGAGTTCCTGCTCAGCCTCACCGAAAGCCTGAAAGGCCTGCCGGGCGTGTACGCCCTGGCCGGTGACACCGACGGTATCGATGGCTCGGAAGAAAACGCCGGCGCCTTCATGACCCCGGCCAGCTACGCCCGTGCCGAAGCCCTGGGCCTGTCGGCCAGCGACGAACTGGACAACAACAACGGCTACGGTTATTTCGCCGCCCTGGATGCGCTGATCGTCACCGAGCCGACCCGCACCAACGTCAACGACTTCCGCGCCATCCTGATCCTCGAGACTGCCCAATCATGACGCCTGATAAAAAAGTCAAAATCCTCGCCACCCTTGGCCCTGCGATCAAAGGCATTGGCGACATCCGCCAACTGGTAGAAGCCGGGGTGAACATCTTCCGCCTCAACTTCAGCCACGGCGAGCATGCCGACCACGCCCTGCGCTACCAGTGGATCCGCGAAGTCGAGCAGCAACTGAACTACCCACTGGGTATCCTCATGGACCTGCAAGGGCCGAAGCTGCGCGTCGGCCGCTTTGCCGACGGCAAGGTGCAGCTGCAACGCGGCCAGGCCCTGCGCCTGGACCTGGACAACACCCCGGGCGACAGCCGCCGGGTCAACCTGCCGCACCCTGAGATCATCGCCGCCCTCGAGCCGGGCATGGACCTGCTGCTGGACGACGGCAAGCTGCGCCTGCGCGTCACCGCCAAGCACAGCGACGCCATCGACACCGAAGTGCTGGCCGGCGGCGAACTGTCCGATCGCAAGGGTGTCAACGTGCCGCAAGCGGTGCTCGACCTCTCCCCGCTCACCGAGAAAGACCGCCGCGACCTGGCCTTCGGCCTGGAGCTGGGCGTGGACTGGGTGGCTCTGTCGTTCGTGCAGCGCCCCGAAGACATCACCGAAGCACGCCAGCTGATCGGTGACCGTGCCTACCTGATGGCGAAGATCGAAAAGCCATCGGCGGTCGAACAGTTGCAAGCCATCGCGGAACTTGCGGATGCAATCATGGTGGCCCGTGGCGACCTGGGCGTGGAAGTGCCGGCCGAAAGCGTGCCGCAAATCCAGAAACGCATCATCGGCACCTGCCGCCAACTGGGCAAACCGGTGGTGGTGGCCACCCAGATGCTCGAATCCATGCGCTTCTCGCCAGCGCCGACCCGCGCCGAAGTCACCGACGTGGCCAACGCCGTGGCCGAGGGTGCCGATGCGGTGATGCTGTCGGCCGAGACTGCCTCGGGTGAGTACCCGCTGGAAGCCGTGCAGATGATGAGCAAGATCATCCGCCAGGTGGAGAACGGCCCGGACTACCAGGCCCAGCTCGACGTTGGCCGGCCGAAGGCCGAGGCCACCGTATCGGACGCCATCAGCTGCGCCATCCGCCGTATCAGCGGCATCCTGCCGGTGGCGGTGCTGGTCAACTACAGCGAGTCGGGCGCCTCGACCCTGCGCGCGGCCCGCGAGCGGCCACGGGCACCGATCCTCAACCTCACGCCGAACCTGGCCACCGCGCGTCGCCTGAGCGTGGCGTGGGGCGTGCACTCGGTGGTCAACGACCGCCTGCGCCAGGTGGACGAAGTTGTATCCACCGCACTGGAAATTGCCCAGGCACAAGGCATGGCCAGCCGTGGCGACACGCTACTGATCACTGCCGGTGTGCCTTTCGGCAAACCGGGGTCGACTAACACGCTGCGGATCGAGACCTTGATCTGACCGCATCGCCGGCAAGCCGGCTCCCACAGGGATCGCACCACTTCAAAGGCCTGTGCAATCCCTGTGGGAGCTGGCTTGCCGGCGATTGGAGGGCAAAGCCCTCCTTGTACACAGAAACACCAGACCTGCGGAAAACCCGAGGCCCAAAGAGGCCCACCGCGCCCCATCAACCTCACTGACTGCCCCGATGTACACCAAAAATTTCGTCAACCCGTGCCCCGACTGGGCCACGGCGTTACTCAACGGCTTCAGCCAGGTGCTGCTGCTGCGCAACCCCCTGTGCGGCCTGTGCTGCCTGCTGGCCATCCTGCTGACCGCCCCCGGCCTGGTCGGTGGCGCCCTGCTCGGCGCCCTGGCCGGCCTGCTCACCGCCCAGGCTCGCGGCTACGACCGCGCCGACCGCCAGGCAGGCCTGTACAGCTACAACGGCGTGCTGATCGGCATCCTGATCAGCGCCGTGCTGCCCTGGTCGGTCATCCTACCGCCACTGATCATCGCCGCTGGCGGCCTGTCCAGCATCATCACCCACCAGTGGCGCAAGCGCGGCGGCAAGCTGCTGATCGCCTACACCGCACCCTTCGTCCTGCTTGGCTGGGCCGTATTGCTGATCGCCAGCCCCTCGCCCAGCGGCTTCGTCGAAGCCCAGCCGCTGTACGCGTTGGCGCGCGGCGTGGGCCAGATCTTCCTGCTCGACCAGCCCCTGGCCGGCCTGCTGATCATCATCGGCATGCTCATCGCAAACCCTTATGCCGCAATGTGGGCGGTGATCGGCTCGGCCATCGGCGGCGGCGTGGCACTGTTCGCCGATCAGGCGCAAGCCGCCTGGCTGGGCCTGTACGGTTTCAACGCCGCGCTGGCGGCACTGGCGTTCAGTAGGCAAGGTGAAAAACCGTGGGTGACGCTGCTGGCCATCGCCCTGGCCCTGCTGCTGCAACCGCTGTTCAAGCTGCTACCGGTGCCCGGCCTGACCGCGCCGTTTGTGGTGGCCTGCTGGCTAATCCATGTGGCTAACCACCTAGGTCATAGGACACAAAAGGACAGTTCACATCAGTTACCGAACTGACTCGGCTGCCTGATTTGAGTTGGATCGGGTGCCGGACAAACTCCCTTGGGTGGACGTGGAGGCGGAGGTGGTGAAGGAGGTAGCGGGCGAAGCGGCTTCGGAAGAGAGCGTTGCACTTCCAGCTCGTCTAACCTGTCATGCAGCGCTTGGTTCAGTTCTCGAAGGCGAGCGTTCTCTGTTTGAGAGCGCTCCAACTGCTTCCGGGTAGCGCCCAAACCCGGAATTTCAGCCACAGTAAACCGTCCATCCAGCCCTCTGGAAATTTTGTATCCAGCATTACCCATTCCCAAGCTGTAAGGCTCAGAGCTCTGCTCGAAATGATTTCTCACTGCCCTTTTGAAAGCTTTCGGTATGCCTGTGCGCTCAAACTCAGCAGTAAGTCCAGTTTTCAACTTTTTCATCTGACCTGATGGGTCAGAGTAATTTATCGGGTCGCCTTCGCAATAACAGTATGCATTCAGCCCGCCATGCCCAAAGGGGCTAAACCCCTCCTGGCAGAAAAAACGCATAAGAATGGGGCTATAGAATCGGTGGCCATTGCCCAGAGCATAGGCTTGCAAGATGCTACCTAGCCATTCGCCATTGAAACCTAATGAAGGAATTGGCCGTTTCAGCGAATACCCATAAGCGGTGTATGACTGTGCCTGCTCCGCCATACCACGCTCTATAGCCAGTCGCTCAGCTGACTGTCCATATTGCAGTTTCATGCTCGCCTCACGCTCATGATCCTCCCCGCATTCTGCTTCAGCCAATACGTTTCAGAGAACTAGCAGTTTTACCAGCTCACTCGTTGCAGCCTTGGACAAAGACCCTCTAGGCTTACTGCTTCGCCTTGGGAACACAAACCATGCCCACCTCGCCATCTCTGCGCGAACGCCTCTACATCATCGTCTTCCAGACCGACACCGTAGCCGGCCGGCGGTTCGACAAGATCCTCCTGCTGATCATCCTGGCCAGCCTGGTGACGGTGATACTCGACAGCATCGACGAAGTGCACCAGGGCTACGCCGGCCTGCTGGCCGGCATCGAGTGGGGCTTTACCGCGATCTTCCTGGCCGAGTACCTCACCCGCCTGTACTGCTCGCGCAAGCCTTTGCGCTACGCATTCAGCTTTTATGGCCTGGTCGATCTGCTGGCGATCGTGCCGGGGGTCATCGCGCTGTACTACAGCGACGCCCAGTACCTGCTGATTATCCGGGTGATACGGATGCTACGGATCTTCCGTGTGCTCAAGCTCAGCCCCTACCTCAAGCAGGCCCATTACCTGATGGAGGCGCTGCGCGGCAGCAAGCAGAAGATCATCGTGTTCCTGGTGACGGTATCGACCCTGGTGACGGTGTTCGGCACCTTGATGTATGTGATCGAAGGGCCTGAGCATGGCTTTACCAGTATTCCCAAGGGCATCTACTGGGCCATCGTTACCCTGACCACGGTAGGCTTTGGCGACATTGTGCCGAAGACCCCGCTGGGGCAGGTGCTGTCGTCGCTGGTGATGATTACCGGTTATTCGATCATCGCCGTACCGACCGGGATCTTTACCGCCGAGCTGGCCAATGCCATGCGCGGGGAGCAGCTGCAGCATGATTGCCCGACTTGCAGCAAGAAAAGCCATGAGCATGGCGCGGCGTTCTGTTCGCGGTGTGGGAATGTGCTGTTTCCCAAGCAATGATGTCGCCTGTACTGGCCCTATCGCCGGCAAGCCAGCTCCCACAGGTACTGCGCAATGCCCAAGACCTGTGCAGTACCTGTGGGAGCTGGCTTGCCGGCGATAGGGCCAGTACAGGCGACAGCATAACCAAAGTCGTTTTAGTTCTTTAACCGTTACAAACCCACCCGCTATAGTCGCAGGCAAACTGCCAACACCTTCTCGATAACAAGGAAGCAACGTGAAAAAACTCTTCACCGCCTCGCTGCTCGCCGCAGGCCTTGCCCTGGGCAATTTCGCCCAGGCTGCCCCCACCCTGCTCAACGTTTCCTACGACGTGATGCGCGACTTCTACAAGGATTACAATCCGGCCTTCCAGAAGCACTGGGAAGCCGAGCACAACGAGAAGGTCAACGTGCAGATGTCCTTCGGCGGCTCGAGCAAGCAGGCGCGAGCGGTGATCGATGGCCTGCCGGCCGATGTCATCACCATGAACATGGCCACCGACATCAACGCCCTGGCCGACAACGGCAAACTGGTGCCGGACAACTGGGTCAGCCGCCTGCCGAACAACAGCGCGCCATTCACCTCGGCCACTGTGTTCATCGTGCGCAAGGGTAACCCCAAGGCGCTGAAAGACTGGCCCGACCTGCTCAAGGATGGCGTGCAGGTAATCGTGCCCAACCCAAAGACCTCGGGTAACGGCCGCTACACCTACCTGTCGGCCTGGGGTTATGTGCTCAAGCAAGGCGGTGATGAAAACAAGGCCAAGGACTTTGTCGGCAAGCTGTTCAAGCAGGCGCCGGTGCTGGACACCGGTGGCCGCGCCGCCACTACCACCTTCATGACCAACCAGATCGGCGACGTGCTGGTGACCTTCGAGAACGAAGCCGAGATGATCGCCCGCGAGTTCGGCCGCGACCAGTTCGAAGTGGTCTACCCGAGCGTGTCGGCCGAAGCCGAGCCACCGGTCACCGTGGTCGACAAGGTAGTGGCGAAGAAAGGCACCCAGGCCGCGGCCGAGGAATACCTGAAGTACCTGTGGTCGCCAGCCGCCCAGGAAATCGCCGCACAGAACTACCTGCGCCCGCGTGATGCGACGGTACTGGCCAAGTACACCGACCGCTTCCCGAAAGTGGACTTCCTGTCGGTGGAGAAGACCTTCGGTGACTGGCGCACCGTGCAGAAGACCCACTTCAATGATGGTGGGGTGTTTGACCAGATCTACACCAACAATCAGTAATTGATGCAGGCAGGTCCGGCCCAATCGCCGGCAAGCCAGCTCCCACAGGTACTCCACAGTACTCAACACCTGTGCAGTACCTGTGGGAGCTGGCTTGTGCAGAAGACCCACTTCAATGATGGTGGGGTGTTTGACCAGATCTACACCAACAATCAGTAATTGATGCAGGCAGGTCCGGCGATTGGGCCGGTACAGGCAACATCAGACCTGACGGAATACCAGGGCCTTCAAGCCCCCCGCCGGGTCCACGTCAGGAAACTCCGGTGGGTTCTCCAGCCGCTCGACGAATTTCAGCGACGGCGCCTGCTCCGCCATCCCCTCGATCAGAAACTCTGGCCCGATGCCCGGATCGTTCACGCATGCCAGCACCGTCCCGCCCTCGCTCAACAACTCCGGCAAGCGCCGCAGGATCTTCGCGTAATCCTGGGTCAGCACAAAACTGCCGCGCTGGAAGGTCGGCGGGTCGATGATGATCAGGTCGTAAGGCCCGTACTTGCGCACCTTGCCCCACGACTTGAACAGCTCGTGCCCCAGGTAGGCCACCCGCGACGCATCGTGGCCATTGAGGCGGTGGTTGTCGCGGCCCCGGGACAACGCCGACTTGGCCATGTCCAGGTTCACCACCTGCTCGGCGCCACCGGCAATCGCCGCCACCGAGAAACCGCAGGTGTAGGCGAACAGGTTCAGCACGCGCTTGCCCGCCGCCTGCTCGCGCACCCAGCGCCGACCATAGCGCATGTCGAGGAACAGGCCATTGTTCTGCCGCACGCCCAGGTCCAGCAGGTAGGTCAGCCCATCCTCGACCACCTCGCGCTGCTGGCACGGTTCGCCCAGCAGCCACTGGCCCGGGCTGTCGGGCAGGTAGCGATGCTGGAGAAGGATGGCTTGACCAGTCCACTGCGGGCGCTCGGCGAGCGTGAGCAGCATGGATTCCAGTTCGGCCAGCTGGCCTTCCGCCGGCTCGCGGAACAGAGCGACCGATAGCACGCCTTGCAGCCAGTCCACGGTGACCTGCTCCAGGCCCGCCCAGCAGCGGCCGCGGCCGTGGAACAGGCGGCGGGTTTCCTGCGGGGCAGGGTCGAGGGCGGCGAGCAGGTGTTGCTCCAGAGTCTGGATCGGCGAAGTCATCATGGGTCGCAAGCTGGCAAAAGCGGCATTCTACCCCCAGAGGGCGCTTCGCGCCCTATCGCCGGCAAGCCAGCTCCCACAGGTCCTGCGCAAGCTTTGAGAACTGTGCATTACCTGGGAGCAACTTGTACTGCCTGTACTGGCCTCATCGCTGACAAGCCAGGCTCCTATAGGTACTGCGCATGGCTTGAGCCCGATGCGGTCGAAGTGGGAGCTGGCTTGCCGGCGATAGGCCGCAAAGCGGCCTCAATGCCCCTTGACCGCTATCGTCCTGGGCCGGAACCACCACCCCTGCTGCATCCCCGCCGCCGCCAGCAGGATCAACGCCACCCCTAGCCACTGCAACGGTGCCAGCCGGTGCCCGAACGCCACCCAGTCCACCAGAATCGCCGCAATCGGGTAGATGAACGACAGTGCCCCGGTCAGCGCCGTGGGCAAGCGCTGGATGGCGCTGTACAGCAACACATACATCAAGCCGGTGTGCACCATGCCCAAGGTCACCAGGCTGGCCAGCGCCGGCACTTCACCCGGCAACCCGCCAAGCTTGACCCACGGCGCCAGCAACAGCACACCCGTGGCCACCTGGATCAGCGCGATCAGGTGCGGTGGCGTGCCACTCAAGCGCTTGATGATCAACGCCGCGATGGCATACAGGAAGGCCGCCCCCAGCGCCAGCGCAATGCCCAGCAAATAGTCCTCACCGCCACCCTGCCCCGCGCCATGGGCACTGACGATGGCCAGCATGCCGAGGAACGCCACGCTCAGCCAGGTGACCTTGGCCAGGGTGATCTTCTCGCCCAGGAACATCGCCGCCAGCCCCACCAGCATGAACGGCTGCACGTTGTACACCGCCGTGCCGATGGCAATCGACGCCCGCGAATAGGAGGCGAACAGCAACACCCAATTGCCGACAATGGCCACACCGCTGGCAATCGCCAGCAGGAACGCCGTGCGGCTGATCACGCCTGGCCGCAGAAAGCCGAACCCAGCGCAAATCGCCAGCAAGGTCACGGCACCGAACACGCAGCGCCAGAACACCACCTCGAGCACCGGCTGGCCTGACACCAGCACGAACCAGCCGATGGTCCCGGAAATCAGCATGGCGGCAACCATTTCCAGCGAGCCACGACGCAATGAACTGTCCATCTCAAAACCTCCTGTTGACGATGGCAACAGTATGCAAAGGTTGTCGGTGAGCCTTCCAGCGCATAACGAAGGAAGATTGGCCAGTTTGCCTTTACTATCAAGGCAAATAACGCGAACTACCTGCTTGAGGTGACCATGACCGATGCCATCGACCAACTGCTGATCAACGCGCTGATGGAAGACTCGCGCCGCTCGCTCAAGGCCCTGGCGCAGATCAGCGGGCTGTCGGCGCCCAGCGTCAGCGAACGCCTGCGCCGCCTGGAGGAACGCGGCGTGTTGCGCGGTTACACCGTAGAGGTCGACCCGCGCGCTTTTGGCTACCAGTTGCAGGCCATCGTGCGCATCCGCCCGCTACCCGGGCAGCTGCAGGAGGTGGAACGGCAGATCGTTGCCATTCCCGAGTTCACCGAGTGCGACAAGGTTACTGGCGAGGACTGCTTCATCGCCCGGCTGCATGTGCGCTCGATGGAGCAGTTGGATACCCTGCTCGACCGCATCAATGTGCTGGCCGAGACCAACACCGCCATCATCAAGAAAAGCCCGGTGAAGCGGCGGTTGCCGCCGATGGATTGATTTCTTCCTGTTCTGGCCTCTTCGCGGGCACGCCCGCTCCCACAGGATCTCCACAGTCCAGGATGCTGTGCGGTCCCTGTGGGAGCGGGCGCGCCCGCGAAGAGGCCAGCACAGGAAAAAGCTGACTAATTTTTGTACACAAGAATGTCACCATAAGTGCCGTTTTTGTGTGCACTTTCCAAGATCACGCCCCAATACGTTACACACTTCCCACAACTTATTCTGACCAAATGATCAACTAAATCATCCTCGAAAAATTTAAACCTGTTCATTTGGTCAACTTATATCCCCTTCATTTCATCAACTTATATTTCAACAAGATAGATTCGAAATGATGGCCAGCTGAAGTTTGCTTTTTCCTTGGCATGGAACTCGCTTTTGTGTGTTCGTGTTTTGTATACAAACAAAGCAAAACATAAATACACAAGAACCCGCGACGCCGACCCCACATCGGCCGCCGCGCCCCAAACCCTGAGATGCCAACGCTGCACCGACGAGATGGCGAGCCCGTGCGCATGCCCGCTCATCGCAGTCCACGTGCATCAGGAGCCCGCCGGAATGAGTACCAGCTTCGACCTTGCCCCTGAACTATCCGTCGCCAGCACCCACCCCGCGTCCACTCTCGCCGGCAGCCAGCCGGAACTCGCCCTGAGCCCGCGCCTGCATAACCGCGACCTCGCGCCGACGCGCATCGAAGGTCGCCGCTGGGGCGGCTACAGCATCTTTGCGCTGTGGACCAACGATGTGCACAACATCGCCAACTACTCGTTCGCCATGGGCTTGTTCGCCCTCGGCCTGGGTGGCTGGCAGATCCTGCTGTCGCTGGCCATCGGCGCGGCGCTGGTGTACTTCTTCATGAACCTGTCCGGCTACATGGGGCAGAAGACCGGCGTACCATTCCCGGTCATCAGCCGCATCGCCTTCGGCATCCATGGTGCGCAGATTCCGGCGTTGATTCGTGCGGTCATCGCCATCGCCTGGTTCGGCATCCAGACCTACCTGGCTTCGGTGGTGCTGCGCGTGCTGCTCACCGCTGTATGGCCGCAGATGGCAGCCTATGACCATGACAGCATCCTCGGCCTGTCGAGCCTGGGCTGGGTGTGCTTCGTGTCGATCTGGCTGGTGCAGCTGGTGATCCTGGCCTATGGCATGGAGATGGTGCGCCGCTACGAGGCCTTTGCCGGCCCGGTGATCCTGCTGACCGTCGCCGCCCTGGCGGTGTTCATGTACTTCAAGGCCGACGCCCGCATCGCCTGGTCGGTGGCCGAACCGCTGACCGGCTACGAGATGTGGCGCAACATATTTGCCGGCGGCGCGCTGTGGCTGGCGATCTACGGCACCCTGGTGCTGAACTTCTGTGACTTCGCCCGCTCCTCGCCATGCCGCAAGACCATCCGCGTCGGCAACTTCTGGGGCCTGCCGGTGAACATCCTGGTGTTCGCCGTGATCACCGTGGTGCTGTGCGGCGCGCAGTTCCAGATCAACGGCCAGATCATCGACAGCCCGACCCAGATCGTCGCGGCCATCCCAAGTACAGCGTTCCTGGTACTGGGCTGCCTGGCCTTCCTGATCGTGACGGTGGCGGTGAACATCATGGCCAACTTCGTCGCCCCGGCCTTCGTCCTCAGCAACCTGGCACCGCGTCACCTGAACTTCCGCCGCGCCGGGCTGATCAGCGCCACCCTGGCGGTATTGATCCTGCCGTGGAACCTGTACAACAGCCCGCTGGTGATCGTGTACTTCCTGTCCGGCTTGGGTGCCCTGCTCGGCCCGCTGTACGGGGTGATCATGTCCGACTACTGGTTGCTGCGCAAAGGCTGCATCAACGTGCCGCAGCTGTACAGCGAAGACCCGGCTGGCGCCTACCACTACACCAAGGGCATCAACCTGCGCGCCGTGGCCGCCTTTGTGCCGGCCGCCCTGCTGGCCATCGTCCTGGCCCTGGTGCCCAACTTCCATGGAGTGGCGCCATTCTCCTGGCTGATCGGTGCCGGCATCGCCGCCGCACTTTACCTGCTGATCGCCCCACGCAAACACCAATACCAGGACGTCAGCGGCGAATGCATCGCCGTGGACCACAGCAGCCATTGACCAGGGAGGACTACCCATGCGCATTCTGATCGCCAACGTCAACACCACCGAAGCCATCACCGAAGCCATTGCCGAACAGGCCCGTGCGGTGGCAGCGCCCGGCACCGAAATCATCGGCCTCACCCCATGGTTCGGTGCCGAGTCGGTGGAAGGCAACTTCGAAAGTTACCTGGCCGCCATCGCGGTGATGGACCGGGTACTGGCCTACGAAGGCCCTTACGACGCCGTGATCCAGGCGGGTTACGGCGAACATGGCCGCGAGGGCTTGCAGGAACTGCTGAACGTGCCGGTAGTGGACATCACCGATGCAGCCGCCAGCACGGCGATGTACCTGGGCCATGCCTACTCGGTGGTGACCACCCTGGACCGCACCGTGCCGCTGATCGAGGACCGCCTGAAGCTCTCCGGCCTGTATGACCGCTGCGCATCTGTACGCGCCAGCGGGCTGGCAGTGCTGGAGCTGGAAGCCGACCCGCAGCGCGCGGTGGAGGCGATTGTCGAGCAGGCAGAACGCGCCGTGCGTGACGACAAGGCCGAGGTGATCTGCCTGGGTTGCGGCGGCATGGCCGGTTTGGACGAGCAGATCCGCCAGCGCACCGGCGTGCCGGTGGTGGATGGTGTGAGTGCGGCGGTGACCATGGCCGAATCGCTGGTGCGCATGGGCTTGAGTACCTCCAAGGTCCGTACCTATGCCACGCCACGGGTGAAGAAAGTGGTGGGTTGGCCGATGCGGTTCGGACGCTAACCTTCTATTTGCCTGTGCCGGCCCTTTCGCGGGCTTGCCCGCTCCCACAGGCCCCCACCGCTCTCAAGGGCTGTGCTGTACCTGTGGGAGCGGGCAAGCCCGCGAAGAGGCCGGTACAGGCAAACCATCACCAGCGGATCAGGTCGGGCAGCTATGCGCACCATCATTCAGGCCCTGACGCACATTGCGGCTGAGCAGGCTGGCCTTGCCGTCGTGCCAGGTCAGGGTCAGGACGTAGAGGGTGTCGAAGTCGTCGCCGCTCCAGTCCTCGGTGATCACCCGCTTTTCACCGAGGGCCTTGCCAGCCACGGCATTGATCAGGTCAGGGAGGTAGCCATGCGACCAGGCGGTGTACACGGTCGCGTTACGGTACTTGTCGCGCAGCAGCTCTTCGGCCAGCGCGTCGGTGTCGTTGGCGCCATAGTCGATGTTTACCGGCAGGCCCAGGCGAATGGCGCTGGGGCTGATGGTCATCAGCGGGCGAATGTAGCTGTAGCTTTGGTCCTTGCTGCCTTCCTCGACATGCCGCGAGGGGTTGGCAGCGAACACGTAGTCGGCCTTGCCAAAGCGCTCGGGCAGCACGGTAGCCAGGTCCAACGCACGGTTGAGGCCCTGGCAGTTCAACTGGCCCAGCCCCTCACCCGGCTTCTCGGCGTGGCGCAGGAACACAAGGGTCTGGGTGCCATCCACCGGTTGCGCCCGGCTTTCGACTGCTTCCAGCGCCAGCGGTACGGCTATGGCTGCAAGCGTCAGGCTCAGCAACCAGTGACGACGACGGCGGAAGAATGTTGGCAACTTCATCAAAACAGGCCCATGTGGCAGAAAGAATCGGGTAGACCCGCCACATCACCCCGCCAACAGCACCGCGGGGCATCCTTGTAGTGAATGCCGTCCTTGGCAACGAGTGAGGGTGAGAGTGCCCTGAACCCGTTTGGTTCCTCCCTGGAGGTGGATGCCGTTCCCTAGGCAAGGCTTAGATTAGAGGATGGGGTGTTGCTGAAATGTGTAGGGCGCAAGAACATCGGGTTGCAGTACTGCCACTCAATCATCCCGCGTCAGCACTTCCAGCAATTCGATCTCGAAGGTCAAATCCGAATTCGGCGGAATCTCCCCCACGCTGCGTTCGCCATAGCCCAGGTGCGCCGGTACCAGCAACTTGCGCTTGCCGCCAACGCGCATACCCATCAGGCCTTGATCCCACCCCTTGATTACCCGACCAGTGCCGATCACGCACTGGAACGGCTTGCCGCGCGACCAGGACGAGTCGAACTCGCTGCCGTCGGCCAGCCAACCGGTGTACTGGGTGGTGATCAGGGCGCCTTTGACGGCGGCTTTGCCATCCCCCTCCACAAGGTCGATGATCTGCAGTTCTTGGCTCACGGGGCATACTCCAACGCTGGAAACAAAGCCGCCCTTTTCTCAGGAATGCACCGGTTTGGCAAGTTCGCGTGGCGTTTCGTGCTGGCGCATCGATCACAGCACGCCGCCTGAATCAGCCGAGCTGCTCGAAGGCTTCCTGGCCAGTCAGTTCCTTGGTCTGGTTGGCGAAGCAATACCAGGCGGGTTTCTGTTCGACGAAGATCTGCAAGTCGAAATGCCACTCCTGGTCGCCGTCGAGCAGGCCGACCGGCACGGCGTGGAAGTCATTGGCCTTGAGCCGGTAGTACAGATGCGTGCCGCACTGGCCGCAGAAGCCGCGCTGGGCCCAATCGGAAGACTCATAGACGCTGG
Organism: Pseudomonas sp. S1(2024); assembly: GCF_046557535.1. Classification (NCBI taxonomy): domain Bacteria; kingdom Pseudomonadati; phylum Pseudomonadota; class Gammaproteobacteria; order Pseudomonadales; family Pseudomonadaceae; genus Pseudomonas; species Pseudomonas sp. S1(2024). Next base: position 75,620 of record NZ_JBKGFP010000072.1, on the reverse strand, counting down.
GCGCGCGCCCTTCGATCACCGGTGGCTGGCTGCAATGCACCACCAGCAATGGGCCGCCGGTCCATTTGCGGCACATGCTGCAGTGGCAGGCGCTGATATGGGTATTGTCGACGGTGACCTTGAGCCGGGTGGCGCCGCACAGGCAGGTGCCGTGTTTTTCCAGGGCCATGGCTGGCTCCTTGAGCGGAAGATGGGCCAGCAAGTATAGATGCCTGTACCGGTCTCATCGCCGGCAAGCCTGCTCCCACCCCGACCGCGCCGTTCTCAGGCCAGTGCAGTACCTGTGGGAGCTGGCTTGCCGGCGATGAGGCCGGCACAGGCAGCACAAGACAGTTGCCCAAGGTCAGATGTACACCGTACCGCGCAGGTACAACGCCGCCCGCCCGCTGATGATCACCCGGCCGTTACCCGGCACTTCGCACTGCAGCTGCCCTTTGCGCACCCCACCCTGCTCGCAGCTCAGCACGTTCCTACCCAGACGCTCTGCCCATATCGGCGCCAGCGAGGTGTGCGCCGAGCCAGTCACCGGGTCTTCGTTCACGCCAACCCTCGGGCCGAACCAGCGGGTGACGAAATCAAAGCCACGGCCTGCCGCGGTAACGGCGATACCGCGCACATCGAAGGCCGACAGCGCAACGAAATCCGGCTTCAGGGTGTCGAGCAACAGGGCGTCATCGATCACTACCACATAGTCGTCACTGCGGTACAGCGCCTGTGCCTGGCCCAGGCCCAGCGCCTGCAACAGGCCCGGTAGCATGTCCACGGCGACCGGCTGCTTGGCCGGGAAGTCCATGGCCAGCAGCCCGTCAGCGTTGCGGCTGACCCGCAGCTCGCCACTGCGGGTGTTGAAACGCAGCACCTGCGCCTGCTCGCCCAGCTGTTCGAACAGCACATAGGCCGAGGCCAGGGTGGCATGGCCGCACAGGTCGACTTCCACGGTCGGGGTGAACCAGCGCAGGTCGAAGGTTTCGCCGTTGCGCACGAAGTAGGCGGTTTCCGAGAGGTTGTTCTCTTCGGCAATGCGCTGCAGCACGTCGTCCGGCAGCCAGCTTTGCAGTGGGATCACTGCCGCCGGGTTGCCCCCGAACGGCTCGGCGGAAAACGCATCGACCTGGAAGATTTCAAGTTGCATGCACACACTCCTTGTTGCCCGATCGCTGCCAGGCAGATGTATGAAAAGGGTTACTGGCGTACCGGAGTCAACACGGCTTCGCCGGCAAAGAACGCCTGCAGGTTGCGCAGCACTAGGGTCACCGTATCGCGCGCCGCCTCCGGCGACTGGCCGGCCACGTGGGGGGTGAGCACGGTGTTGCCAAGGGCCTTGAGGGCATCGGGTACAGCCGGCTCGTCGTCGAACACATCCAGTGCCGCACCAGCCAGCTGGCCATGCTGCAGCGCGGCCACCAGGGCCTGGGTGTCGACCACGCTGGCTCGGGCGATATTCACCAGGTAGCCCTCGGCCCCCAGGGCCTCGAGCACCTGCGCATCGACCAGGTGACGAGTGTTGGCTCCCCCGGGGGTTGCCACCACCAGGATGTCGACGGCGTCAGCCAAGTGCTGCGGGCTGTCGTACCAGGTGTAGGGCACATCCTGGCGCGGCGTGCGGCTGTGGTAACTGACGGGCATGGCGAAGCCCAGGTGGGCGCGCCTGGCGATGGCCAGGCCCACCGCACCAAGGCCGAGAATGCCCAGGCGCTTGCCACTCACCGAGGGGCTGATCACCCGGTTCCATTCGCCCCGGCGGGTACTGGCATCGGCGCGGGGAATGTCGCGCAACAGCGCCAGCAGCAGGGCGAGGGTGTGGTCGGCGACCGCTTCGGCATTGGCCCCGGCGCCGTTGGTGACAGTGATGCCGCGCGCAGCGGCCGCGGCCAGATCGACCTGTTCGTAGCCGGCACCGATCACGCAGATGATCTGCAGTTTGGACAGCGTGTCGATTTCGCTGGCAGTCAGGCCCAGCGGGCCGCGGGTGAGCACGGCATCTACTTCATGGGCATGGCGCTGGATGGCCTCGGCCCGCAGTTGCGGCGAAGGGGCACGGATCAAACGGTAGCCGGCCTGCTCCAGCATGGGCAGGTAATCATCGACGGTTTCCACCAGCACCAGGACTGTCTTGTGCATGCCACCTCCGGGTCAGTTCGAGGCGACATTATGCGGAGTCACCGGCCAGTACAGTCAACCGAAATAAAGAGGTGGAACTGCACTGTTCTGCTTAGCTCTGCTCTGCTCTGCTCTGCTCTTGCTCTTGCTCTTGCTCTTGCTCTTGCTCTTGCTCTTGATCTTGATCTTGATCTTGATCTTGATCTTGATCTTGATCTTGATCTTGATCTTGATCTTGATCTTGATCTTGATCTTGATCTTGATCTTGATCTTGATCTTCGCGACTTCAGGAGGCCGAGCAGAGGTCTTGCGGAGGGAGGTGACGGGCATGGATGCCCGTCAAGCGCTGAGGCCCCATGGATGGGGCCTGCAGCGCGTACTCCCGGGAGCAAGACCGGCGCGAGGGAACCCCGGAGCGCAGCGCAGGGGCCGGATGATGGGAGCGCAGCGTTTTTTGGTTACTTTTTGTCGCGTTTGACAAAAAGTGACTCGCCGTAAGGGCGAAAAGGTGAGTATGCGTCGCCATCGTAAATGGACTATGCGCGAGATCAAGACCGGTACTTTTCCGCTCTTCGCTCTTCGCTCTTCGCTCTTCGCTCTTCGCTCTTCGCTTTCAAGCGTGGGCATCAACAACAAGGTCAACATTCATTTTCGAAGGTGGCGCTTAATCACCTTTCCGCCCTTACGGCGGGTCACTTTTTGTCAAACGCGACAAAAAGTAACCAAAAAACGCTGGCTCCTATCATCCGGCCCCTACGCTGCGCTCCGGGGTTCCCTCGCTACGGGCCTGCTCCCGGGAGTACGCGCTGCAGGCCCCATCCATGGGGCCTCAGCGCTTGACGGGCATCCATGCCCGTCACCTCCCTCCGCAGTCCCTTCGCTCGGCCTCCTGAAGTCGCAATCGGCGGCGCCTGGACTACCGCGCGCTTAAAAGCAAAAGCAACGGCAACGGCAACGGCAACGGCAACGTTGCAATTATTGGGCGAACGCACGCCCCAGACCACCCGGCACACCGCTGCTGTCAGTCTCCTGCCACGGTCCATCCGGGCTCAGCGACCAGCTCCAGCCGTTGTTGAAGCGGTAGTAGGTCCGCTGACGGTAGAAGGTATTGGGCTTCTTCTCCAGCACATACACACCCAGCTTCGGGTCCCAATGGCTCGCCCCGCCAGGCGGCGGCGCGAAGCTGGCCGAGGTGCGAGGCATCGGCTTGGGCGTGGCCGCAGGCTTGCTCGGCGCGGGGGCCGGCTGCCTGTCCGGCAAGGGCTTGACCGCCGGCCCCGGCGGCGGCAGGCGCTCGATCGGTGGTTCGGGCTGCTCGTACGGCTCATGCACCGTACACGCAGACAAACCCAGGGCCAGGGTGATCAGGGTCAGGCGGACGATGCTGTGCATGGCATTGCTCTCTTACGGGTCGGGGCTGTCGATGGTCAGGTGCTGGATGGCCTGGGTGGCGCTGGGCAATGGCGTGCCCTGGCCAATCCACTCGCCATGGGTTGGCTGGCCAGCGCGTGATACACGTGCAACGAGTTGGACTTCGGCAAAGTCCGACAGTTTCATCTGCGGCATCATGGCGTCAGCATCGGACAGTTCCACCTCGATCGGCAACTGCGCCACGGTCACCCGCTTGGCCGCCAGCGGCATGGGTGGGCCATTGCTGGCGCGGGCGAAGATGAATACCGTGTCGTCCGGCTTGACCTTGTCCTTCAACGCCGCAGCCAGTTCCACGCGCACCTTCAAGCGAGCCGCCACGGGCGCCGCAGACTGCCCCGGCGAACCACCCAGGCGCTCGGCGGCGCGGTCGATGCCGCCCTGCAGCGCCGCACGCGAGGTATCACCTTCCGGCAGCTGCGCCAGCAGGCGCTTCCAGTAATCGATGGCTTCCTGGTAACGCTCGCCCTCGAAGGCAGCGATACCACGCAGCCCCAGGCTGGTCACTTCGTTGGGGTCGGCTTTCAGCGCCTCGTCAGTCAGCGCCTGCAGCTGCGGGCTCCATTTCTTGTCGGCGGCGAAGTACAGCGCCTGTGCCCATTGCCCGAGCAATTCGGGCTGGCGACCGGCCAGGGCCACGGCGCGCTCGAAGGTACGCGCGGCATCGGCGGGGCGCTGCTCGGCCATGTAGGCTCGGCCCAGGAAGTACACGGCCTCGGCCGAATCCGGCTGGGCCTGCACCACCCGCTCCAGGCGGGCAGTCATTTCTTCCATCGATTTGGGCGCTTCGGCAAACTCCTGGGTCAGCTCAACCTTGTCGGCCGCGCCGAAATGCAGGTACAGCCCCAATGCCAGCAGCGGCACCAGCAGCGCCGCCAGCAACGGCAGGGCCTTGCCCAGGTGCCCCTGACGCGGGGCCTCGGCACCTTCGGTATCCGCCAGCAGCTCACGGGCGGCCTCGTCACGGCCCTTGGCCATCTGCGCCTCGTCGAGCACGCCAGCGGCCTGCTGGGCAACCAGTTCGGCGACGCGCTCCTGGTACAGTGCCACGTTCAGGGCGGTGCGGTCTTCTTCCTGCTGGCGGCCACGGCCACGCAGGATCGGGATCAGCAGGAAGCTGAGGGCAGCGAGCAGCAGCAGGCCCGCGCTAAGCCAGAATTCAATCATGGGTCTGTTCTTTTTCCAGCAATTTGGCGAGACGCTCGCGTTCTTCGGCGGACAACTCATTGGCGCCCTGCACGGCCGCACTGCGGCGCCGGCGCACGATCAGCGCCAGCACCACGAAACCACCAGCCAGCAAAATCCCCGGGCCGAACCACAGCAGCCAGGTACGCCCGCTGAGCGCCGGCTTGTAGCGCACGAAGTCGCCATAGCGGTCGACCATGAAGTCGACGATCTGCTGGTTGCTCTTGCCCTCGCCGAGCATGCGGAAGATTTCCCGACGCAGGTCGGCGGCAATCGGCGCGTTGGAGTCGGCGATGTCCTGGTTCTGGCACTTGGGGCAGCGCAGCTCTTTGGTCAGCTGCTGGTAGCGCTCACGCTCGGCATCGTCGCGGAACTGGTAGGTGTCGATGGCCGCCTTGGCCACGCCTGCCAGGCTCAACCCCATGAAGAGCCCCAGCACGGCAGCTGCCAGCCCCCGCTTCATGGCCTGGCCTCGTCGACCAGGCCCTGGTACAGCGGCGCCAGCTGCTCACGCCAGACCGTGGCATCGACCACGCCCACGTGCTTGTAGCGGATGATGCCCTTGGCATCGATCAGGAAGGTTTCCGGCGCGCCATACACGCCCAGGTCCAGGCCCAGGCTGCCCTGCTCGTCACGAATGTCCAGCTGGTACGGGTTGTGGAACTCGGCCAGCCACTTCAGGGCCGCCGCATTGTCGTCCTTGTAGTTGACGCCGTGGATCACCACGCCCTGCTGGGCCAGCTGGTTCAGGTACGGGTGCTCTACCTTGCACGACGGGCACCAGGTGGCCCACACGTTGACCAGTGCCGGGCGGCCACGCAAGTCGGCCTCGGTCAGGGTACGGTCGCCCTGGGTCGAGGCCAGGGAAAACGCCGGGAACGGCTTGCCGATCATTGCCGAGGGCAGCTCGTCGGGCTTGAGGAACAGCCCTTTGTAGAGGAACACCGCCACCAGCAGGAATACCGCCAGGGGGACTACCATGATCCAACGCTTCATGCAGCTGCTCCAGACACGCCCAGGGCATCACGCACCCGGGTCTTGACCTTGACGCGATAGCGCCGGTCGAGGGCCGCCAGCAACCCGCCCAGGCCGGTCAGCAGACCGCCCAGCCAGATCCAGCGGACGTAAGGCTTGATATGCACGCGGACCGCCCAGGCACCGTTCTCCAGCGGCTCGCCGAGGGCGACGTACAGGTCGCGGGTAAAGCCGGCGTCGATGCCAGCTTCGGTCATCATCGACTGCTGCACGGTGTACAGGCGCTTCTCCGGGTGCAGGGTGGTCACTTCACGGCCATCGCGGCTGACCACCACGGTGCCCTTGTCGGAGATGAAGTTCGGCCCTTCGAAGTGCCGGGCCCCCTGGAACAGGAAGTGGTAACCGCCCAGCTCCACGCTCTCGCCCGGTGCCATGCGCAGGTCGCGTTCAGCGCTGTTGTTGCTCGACAGCACCACGCCCAGCGCGCACACCGCCAGGCCCAGGTGCGCCAGCTGCATGCCCCAGTAGCTGCGACCCAGGCCAGGCAGGCCCTTGAGCAGGCCTTTGTGACGGGTCTTGTCGAGAATGTCGCGCAGCCCGCCAAGCACCACCCAGGCGGCCAGGGCGAAGGCGGTCAGGGTCGGCCAGTCGAAGTCGTCGACGATAAAGCCTGCCACCGGCGCGAGGATGGCGCTGCCGAGCAGCACCGGGGTCATCATGCTGGCCAGCCATTTGCCGGGGGTGTCTTTCCAGCGCACCACCACGCCCACGCCCAGCACCACCATCAGCAGTGCCATCAGCGGCAGGAACAAGGCGTCGAAATACGGTGGGCCGACCGACAGCTTGGCACCGGTCAACGCATCGAGCACCAGCGGGTAGAGGGTGCCGAGCAGAATCATCGAGGCCGCCACTACCAGCACCAGGTTGTTGGCCAGCAGCAGCGTCTCGCGCGACCACAGGGCAAAGCCGACCTGGCTCTTGACCACCGGTGCGCGCAGGGCGAACAGAGTGAGCGAACCACCGACCACGAACAGCAGGAAGATCAGGATGAAAATGCCTCGCGACGGGTCGGCGGCAAACGCATGCACCGAGGTCAGGACACCGGAGCGCACCAGGAAGGTACCCAGCAGGCTCAGCGAGAACGCGGCAATCGCCAGCAGCACGGTCCAGCTCTTGAATACCCCGCGCTTTTCGGTCACCGCCAGCGAGTGGATCAGCGCCGTACCCACCAGCCAAGGCATGAACGAGGCGTTTTCCACCGGGTCCCAGAACCACCAGCCACCCCAGCCAAGTTCATAGTAGGCCCACCACGAACCCAGGGTAATGCCGACACCGAGGAAGGCCCAGGCAACGATGGTCCAGGGCCGCGACCAGCGCGCCCAGGCGGCGTCCAGGCGGCCACCGAGCAAGGCGGCGATGGCGAAGGCGAAGGCCACCGAGAACCCGACGTAGCCCATGTACAGCATCGGCGGGTGGACGATCAGGCCAAAGTCCTGCAACAGCGGGTTGAGGTCGCGGCCATCGGTCGGCACCTGCGGCAGCAGGCGCTGGAACGGGTTGGAAGTGATGATCAGGAAGCTCAGGAAGCCCACGCTGATCATGCCCATTACCGCAAGCACGCGGGCCAGCATCACCTGCGGCAACTGCCGCGAGAACACCGACACGGCGAAGGTCCAGCCGCCGAGGATCAGCGCCCACAGCAGCAGCGAACCTTCGTGCGCCCCCCACACGGCACTGAACTTGTAATACCAGGGCAAGGCGCTGTTGGAGTTGCTGGCCACATAGGCGACCGAGAAATTGTCGGTCATGAAGGCATGGGTCAGGCAGGCGAAGGCAAAGGCCAGGAAGGCGAACTGCCCCCAGGCAGCCGGTCGCGCCAGGCTCATCCACAGGCTGTCGCCACGCCAGGCGCCGAGCAGCGGCACGCTGGCCTGCACGGCAGCAAAGCAGATGGCCAGGATCATCGCCAGCTGGCCGAGTTCGGGGATCACCAGCGCCGCGTTCATGGCCTGGCCTCCCCGCCGGTGGCGGCCTGGCCGCTTTCCTTCAGGGCCTTGGTAACCTCGGGCGGCATGTACTTCTCGTCGTGCTTGGCCAGTACTTCATCGGCCACCACCACGCCATCGGCGTTGAGCTTGCCGAGGGCGACGATGCCCTGCCCTTCGCGGAACAGGTCGGGGAGGATGCCACGGTAGGTGATCGGCACCGACTTGTTGAAGTCGGTGACCACGAAGCGCACGTCCAGCGAATCGGACGAACGCTGTACCGAACCTTTCTCGACCATGCCGCCGGCGCGGATGCGGGTGTCCAGCGGCGCTTCGCCGTTGGCGATCTGGGTCGGGGTGTAGAACAGGTTGATGTTTTGCTGCAATGCGCTCAAGGCAAAGCCGACGGCAACCCCGACGCCGACCAGCAGGCCGACAATGAGCAACAGGCGTTTCTTGCGCTGCGGATTCACTGGTTGTTCTCCCGGCGCAAACGGCGCGCCTCATCTTGCAGGTAGCGACGGCGGGCCAGCACGGGCGTGGCGACATTCAGCGCCAGCACCGCCAGGCAGATGCCATAGGCCGTCCACACGTACAGGCCATGGTGGCCCATGGCGAGAAAGTCACCGAAGGTGGCGAAACTCATTGTGCGGCCCTCCGCCCCAGGCTGTTCAATACTTCATCCTTGACCCAACTGGCGCGCGCTTCGCGCTTGAGTACTTCAAGGCGCATGCGCAGCAACAGCACCGCGCCGAAGAAGCAGTAGAAGCCCAGCGCCGTGCACAGCAGCGGCAACCACATTTCTGCGGGCATCGCCGGCTTTTCGGTGAGGGTGAAGGTGGCGCCCTGGTGCAGGGTGTTCCACCACTCCACCGAGTACTTGATGATCGGGATGTTCACCACGCCGACGATCGCCAGTACCGCACAGGCCTTGGCTGCACTGTCACGATTACTGATTGCCTGGCCCAGCGCAATAATGCCGAAGTACAGGAACAACAGGATGAGCATGGACGTCAGCCGGGCATCCCAGACCCACCAGCTTCCCCAGGTGGGCTTGCCCCAGATGGCCCCGGTGACCAGCGCCACGGCGGTCATCCAGGCGCCAATGGGGGCGGCGCATTGCAAGGCGACGTCGGCCAGTTTCATCTTCCACACCAGCCCCACCACCCCGGCCACTGCCAGCAGCACGTAGCAGGACTGCGCCAGCATCGCCGCCGGTACGTGGATGTAGATGATGCGGAAGCTGTTGCCTTGCTGGTAGTCCTGGGGGGCGAAGGCCAGGCCCCAGGTGATGCCGACCAGCAGCAGGAGCACGGCAGCGCCGGCAAGCCACGGCAGCATGCGGCCGCTGATGGCATAGAACCATTTGGGGGAGCCCAGCTTGTGGAACCACGTCCAGCTTATTTTCATCAGGGTACATCCAGGGTATTGGCCGGGCTTGAAAGCCCGGGACTCGTTATTCGCCGACGCTGATCTTCAGGCCGGCCGCTATCGCAAAGGGTGCCAGGGTCACGGCCAGGGCCGTCAGGCTGGCGAGCCAGAGCAGGTGGCCGGTTGCCGGCATATTCTGCAACGCCGCTTGCAACGCACCACTGCCCAGGATCAATACAGGGATATACAACGGCAGAATCAGCAATGCCAGCAGCAAACCGCCGCGTTTCAGACCGACTGTCAGCGCCGCGCCCACCGCGCCCAGCAGGCTCAGCACGGGCGTGCCCAGCAGCAGGGAACCGAGCAGCACCGGCAGGCAGTGGCTCGGCAGGCCCAGCATCAGCGCCAGCAGCGGCGCCAACAATACCAGCGCCAGCCCGGAAAAGATCCAGTGTGCCAGCACCTTGGCCAGCACCAGCAGCGCCAACGGGTGCGGCGACAGCACCCACTGTTCCAGCGAGCCGTCCTCGAAATCGCTGCGGAACAGGCCGTCCAGCGACAACAGCACCGCCAGCAGTGCCGCCACCCAGACCAAGCCTGGCGACAAGGTTTGCAACAATTGGCTTTCCGGGCCGACTGCCAGCGGGAACAGTGCAACCACGATGGCGAAGAATACCAACGGGTTGGCCAGCTCGGCCGGGCGGCGGAACAGCAGGCGCGCTTCGCGGCGCAACAACAGGATGAATACGCTCATGCCGCCCATTGCCCCAGGTTCAGTTCACGGTAACCGGAGGGTTTGCGTTCCAGCGTGTGGTGGGTGGTCAGCACCACCGTGCCGCCCTGCTCGCAGTGGGCCGCCAGGTGCGCCTCGAGCTGCGCCACGCCCTGCTTGTCGAGGGCGGTGAAGGGTTCGTCGAGGATCCACAGCGGCGGGCTGGCCAGGTACAGCCGGGCCAGGGCCACGCGGCGCTGCTGGCCGGCAGACAGGGTGTGGCAGGGCACGTCTTCAAAACCACGCAGGCCGACGGCCGCCAGTGCCGCCCAGATCGCCTCGCGGCTGGCTGGCTGGTGCAAGGCGCACAGCCAGGTGAGGTTCTCCTCGGCGGTGAGCAGGTCCTTGATGCCCGCTGCATGGCCGATCCACAACAGGATGCTGGCCAGGGCGTGGCGCTGCTCGGCCAGTGGCTTGCCACCCAGCAGGATCTGCCCGGCCGTCGGCTGCATCAGGCCGGCCAGCAAGCGCAGCAGGCTGGTCTTGCCGCTGCCGTTGGGGCCGCTGATCTGCAGCATGTCGCCGGGCCGCAGCTCGAAAGCGAGGTGCTCGAACAGCAGGCGCCAGTCGCGCTCGCAGGCCAGGCCCGCGGCTTGGAGGTGAAGGGTCACGGTTTCGCCTTATCTTTGTAGGGTTCCGGAGCGGTGTCGCCTGCTTCGCGGGCACGCCCGCTCCCACAAGGTTTCACGCAAGGCTTGAAAGCTGCGCAAAACCCTGTGGGAGCGGGCATGCCCGCGAAGCAGGCGACACGGCCCTGAAGCCCTGTATCTCAAGTCGCCCCCCTCGCTGCCGTTATACTGGCAACGACGGACGGCCGGCATTATTACACGCGCCGCCACGCTGCCAAGAGGGCGGGTTCGACAGGTTGTATACAATCATGACTGAAATCAATAGTCTCGGCGCACAAACCGCAATCAGCCCCCAGGCCATCAAGGCGGGCATGACCGGCGAACTGCTGCGCCTGACACAACCGCAACCCGGCTTGATGGCCCCCGGCGAGACCGCCCAGGCCGAAGTCATGTCGTTGCGCCAGGTGGGCCAGGACTTTCAGCTGGTGCTGCGGCTGATGCAGGCCAACGGCACCCAGACCCAGCTGCAAGCCAGCGCCAGCCAGCCCCTGCCCCAGGGCAGCCAGGTCACGGTCAGCCAGACCGAAAGCAACCGCCTGGCGATCATGCTGCAGCAGGCCAGCGCCAGCCAGGTCGCCACCCTCACCCGCCTGGACACCAGCAAAGTGCCGGTCGGCACCCTGCTGCAGGGCAAGGTCCTGACCAACCAGGCGCTGGCCCAGGCGCCCGGCCAGCCAGCCGTCTACCGGGCGCTGGTCAGCCTGCTCAACAGCGCCCAGGCCGGCGCTACCCTGAGCGTGGACAGCCCGCGCCCGCTGGCCGTCGGCAGCCTGCTCAGCGCGCTGGTGCAGGGCGACCAGTCGCTGCGTTTCGTACCGCTCAGCGGCCGCCAGGACCAGCTCAGCATTGCCCAGCAGCTGCTGACCCAACAAAACCGCCAGGCTTCGCTGCCCGGCCTGCTCAATGCCCTGCAACAGGTGGCCCGCGCCCCGGGCGCCGATGGCGAATTGCGAGCCAGCGCCGAACGCCTGCTGGCGAGCCTGCCAGAAGCCCGGCAACTGGGTGATGCCAAGGCAGTGGCGCAGGCCCTGAACAACAGCGGTGCCTTTCTCGAAGCCAAACTGCTGGGCGGTTTCCCGGCCAGCGTCGCCACCGACCTCAAGGCCCACTTGCTGCGGCTGATCACAATCACGCCGGCAAGCGTACCCGGGGCGCCCAACCTGGCGCCCGCCAGCCTGGCCGTTACCATGCCGGCCCTGGCCCGCAGCGCGCTGGGCATGCTCGAACGGGTCAGCCCCAAACCGCAGCCGGGCGCATTCCCGCTGCCGTCGCGCCTGCTCAAGGCCATGGAAGACGAAGGCGACCTGCAACAATTGCTACGCCTGGCCGCCGCTGCTGTATCGCGCCTGCAAAGCCATGCCATGAGCAGCCTGCAACAAACCGGTACCCTGGAAAACGGCAACCTGCAGACCACCTGGCAAACCGAAGTGCCGATCCGTCACGGCCAGGAGTTCATCCCGTTGCAGGTCAAGCTGCAACGCGAGGAAACGCCACAACAGCAGGCCGACCGCCAGCAGGAAGCAGCCGACCCGCTGCAAGCCCTGTGGCGTATCGAGCTGGCTTTCGACCTCTCGCCCCTTGGCCCGGTGCAGGTCCAGGCACAACTGAGCCAAGGCCGCCTGGGTGGCCAGCTTTGGGCGGAACGCGAGGCGACAGCCCGGCTGATCGACAGCCAGCTCGGCAGCTTGCGCGAACGCCTGTTGGCGCGGGGCCTGGATGTGGGTGATCTGGAATGCCATCCTGGTATCCCACCACAAGGCCCGCGTACGCGGGTAGAACAACGTTGGGTGGATGAGAACGCATGACGCACCAACCTGCACGCCAGGCGATTGCCCTGTTCTACGACGGGCAGCAAGCCCCGACCCTCACCGCCAAGGGTGACGATGCGCTGGCCGAGGCCATCCTGGCATTGGCCCGGGAACACGAGGTGCCGATCTACGAAAATGCCGAGCTGGTGCGTCTGCTGGCGCGCCTGGAGCTGGGGGACCAGATACCGGAGGCGCTGTACCTGACCATCGCCGAAATCATCGCCTTTGCCTGGCACCTGCGGGGCAAGGTGCCCGCGGGCTTCGATGATGAACCTGCCGCCCCAGGGCCTGTGCCACCGCTCCTGGGAAGGCTGCTGCCAGGAGGCGAAGGCACCTGACCACCCTGGTATTCATGCAAATTGCCTTTTTGCGCCATATTGGTAACGTGCCGCTCAAGGTCAGGCGCCTGGCGATGTAAGGAATACTGTAATGCGTACCATCTGGTTCTTGCTGCTTCCGGGCACCCACATCCTTGATCTCGGCGGCCCGTTACAAATCATGGCGAGCCTTGAAGAACTCCAGCTGGCTCCGGTCAACGTACGTTGCATAGCCGCCAGACAACAAGTCAGCAGTTTTCAGGGCGTGACACTGAGTGGCCTGCACCAGTTGCCTGACCGGCTGGCACCGCAGGACTTGCTGTTCGTGGTGGGCAACAAGCTCTCTGCGACACCCGCCGATACCGCGATATTGACCGCCACAGCCCGGTGGCTGGCGCAGGTGGTCAGGCAAACGCCGGATATACAACTGTGCTCCATATGCACCGGTGCGTTTCTGCTGGGCGAAGCTGGCTTGCTGGATGGCCGGCAATGCACCACGCACCATCGTTACGTCGACTTGCTGCGAACGCGCTACCCAGCAGCCAAGGTGCTGGAGAACCGCCTGTTCGTCGAGGATGATGGCGTGTTCACCTCGGCAGGCGTGTCCAGCGGAACCGACCTGGCGCTGCACATCGTCAGCCTGCAATTTGGCAAGGTAGTAGCCAACCAGGTGGCGCAGGAACTGGTCATCTACCGTCGCCGCGCCGGCGAAGATGTGCAACTGCGCGCGGCAGACCTGGCGCGCAACCACATCCACCCGTTGGTGCATGCAGCCCAGGACTACATGGATGCACACCTGGGTACCAACTTCAGCTTCGAACAACTGGCCAGCCAGTTCAATGTGAGCTACCGGCACCTGGCGCGGCTGTTTCGCGATAATACCGGCCAGACACTGCAGAACTACCTGCGCGCCCAACGCATCGACCTGGCCCGTGAGCTTTTGCGCGGCAGCCATCTCAACGTGGAACAGATCGCCGAGCGTTGCGGCTACGGCAGCAGCCATGCCTTTCGCCTGGCATGGCGCCAGGAAATGCCGCAGCCGCCACTGCAGTTTCGCCATGCTCTGGCTCACGAGGGCGCCTAGATCTTTGCGCTGCTACCGCTCGCTTATCGCAGTCGGGGCGAAGCTTTCGGTGAAAAACTCCACCACGGCCCGGCGCGAAGCGTCGCGCGCTGCCGGGTCAGGTGCCGAACGCCCCACGCCTCCCTGGCCACGGTGCAGGAACGGGTCCTGATACTCCTGTGCAGCCTCCAACCCATTGAAGCCGTGCTCTGCGCCGGGGTACACCAGCACCTGCGCCCGCGCCTGGTCTTCGCTGGGCAGGTTTGAAATCAGCGACGAACAGGCACGCGGGTCATCGTCGTACTGGTCGTTTTCGCCCACCAGCACCAGCAAGCGCGCCGGGGCCAGATGCTTGAAGGTATAACCTGGCACACGGTTGTAACCCCAACACACGGGGTAGAACGCGGCCATCGAGATGGGGCGTACGCTTGAGGCTTTCTCCAGTTCGTCATTGATGGGAGCAGAGGCGGCGAGCATGGCCTGTACGCCACCCCAGGAAAACCCGAGCACGCCCACGCGTTTGTCATCGACACCGGGTTGCTTGGCCAGGTAAGCCAGGGCGCCTGCCAGGTCCGGCAGGGTATCGTGCACACGTGGTGGCCGCCCTTGTGCACCGCCCGCAATCCTGCGCGCGCCCCACATATCCAACTCCAGCGTAGCGATGCCGCGGGCATTGAGGTCGCCGCCATGCAACGGGCCGCGCGAATCCATGCCCGCCGAGCCATGCAGGATGATCACCGCCGGTACCGGGCCCGCAGCGTTGGCCGGCAGCGACAACACAGCCGGAACCCGAATCGGTATCGCCTTGCCAGCGGATGGCAGTGGCTGACTATAGAAAGAGACAAGCCGTTTGCTGACAGTGGCAACGGTGCCGCTATCGGTGGCGGCGACCTCAGCCCGGGCCGCTGCGAACGGAAGCGCACAGCCAAGCACCAAGCTGATGGCCATTACTTTGAACATCTGGTTACCCCTGAACGTCATGAGCGGGTGTTGAACCGGCACCCGTTATCGAAAATTGGCGGCGCCTGGCATCAGCCGCACATCGTCATTAGTGCCAGGCCATCAACATGCCTTTGGGTGAATGCCAACGGGTCGAGCATCGCCATACCTGTCATCACGCAACTCGCCAGCACAAAAGCCACGGCATAAAAACGCACCTCCTTCGCGCAGGCCGTGCCATACACCGCGATCAATGCAAGGATCTGCACCCCCACGGCGAACACGCCGATGCCGAATCCTGAAGCAAGCAGTTCAGCCATTGAACACCGCGTTCCGGGCACGGCCGGCCGTCGCTGCCATGGACCTTTGCGAGGACACGGCCTGGAAGGCCTGTTGCAGGTCGGCCTTGATATCGTCAACACGCTCCAGGCCGACACACAACCTGATCAAACCATCCGTGATACCCGCCTGTTGGCGTGCCTGTGCGTCCAAGCGCCCGTGTGTGGTTGTGGCCGGATGCGTGACCATGCTGCGGGTGTCGCCGATGTTGGTACAGCGCGCCACACAACGCAGTTCGTCAATCCATTGCCAGGCTGCGGCCTGGCCCCCGACGATCTCGAAAGCCAATAGCCCGCCATGGCCGTCCTGCTGGCGGCACGCCAATGCATGCTGGGGGTGGTGTTCAAGGCCGGTGTAATGGACTGCAGTCACCAGGTCCTGATCCATAAGCCAGCGTGCCAGCTCAAAGGCGCTCTCCTGCGCCCGCATCATTCTGACTTCGAGGGTTTCCAGGCTTTTGAGCAGCAGCCAGGCGTTGAACGGGCTGCAAGAAATGCCCAAGGTACGCAGAACACCCCGCAACACCTGCAGGAGGCTTTGCGAACCGGTCACGACGCCCGCCAATGCACGCCCCTGGCCATCCATGTACTTGCCAGCGGAGTGGATGACCAGATCCGCTCCCAGTGTGTGTGGCCGCTGAAAAACCGGGGTCAGCAAGGTGTTGTCCACCACCAGCAATGCCCCTTTTTCATGTGCCAGCATGCTTATGGCGCGGATATCACCGATTTTCAGCAGCGGATTGGAGGGCGACTCCAACACCACCAGGCGGGTCCTGCCGTCGATTGCTGACTTCCACTGCGCCAGGTCTGTCAAATCGACGAATCGGGCCTCGATCCCGAAGCGGGCCATGTAGTAGCTGAAGGCATTGACCGTAGTACCGAACACGTCCCGGCTGCAGACGATGTTGTCGCCTTGCTGGAGAAAGGCGTGACAAAGCGCGGTGAAAGCGCCCATACCAGAAGCGAACGCCACTGCGCTTTCAGCGCGTTCGAGCGCTGCCACACGGCTTTCAAACGCTTGGACGGTCGGGTTGGTGAACCGGCTGTATACATTGCCTTGCTGCTGGCCGCTGAAGCGCTCGCATGCCTCTTTGGCTGAAGCGAAGGTATAGGCGGACGTCATGGCCAACGGCTCACAGAACACATCGGACAGGTCGCTGACCCGGTGAGCATGCAACGCCCTGGTTGCATTGAAATCAGTTGCGTTGAAATCATCCAGGCCAATCACGGTCGATTGCATGGTTATGCGCCTCCTTGTTTGCATTGAACAATGCGCAATTGATCGGTGGACTATTCAGGTTCGGCGAGTTGAGTGGCCAGGGTTTCGCTTGAAGGGCGAACCGCTACCAGCCACAAGGATGCCAGGGCAGCCACCGCCGTGGCCGTGGCCAGGCCGGCCAAGGTCAGCTGGTAGCTTTGATGCCGGTCGAAATCCAGTGCGCCCAGCTGCGTGGCCACCAACGCGCCAAGTTGGTGTACCAGGAACAGCATCCCAAACACCTTGCCTTTGATTTCGGCGCCATACAGCGCGAAGCAGAAGGCAGACGTGAGCACCACCGTTCCGAGGTAACTGGCGCCAAACAGCACAGCGAACACATAAGTCCCGAGGGGGCCTGGGGTGGTCAACAACACGATGACCGCAGCGGTTCGCAGCAGGTAGAACATCATCAACAGCAGCCCCTTGTTGTAGCGGGTGGCCAACCAACCCGCCAGCAGGCCGCTGACCAGTTCCAGCACACCCAGCAGGCTCAGGCCGCTGGCCTGCACCGAACTGGGCAGCGCCTCACCCTGCCAGAACGACACCAGATGAACATCGATGAACGCCATGGTGGCACCACAACTGGCGAAACTGAGCGCCAGCACGAAGAAGCGCGGGTCACGCAGCAGAAACATCACCGGATGCCTGACCTTTGCTGCCTGCGGGTCGGGCTTCAGCGGCACGGTGCGGGATACCCAATACAGCGCCAGGCTCAAAGGCACCAGGAAGATCAGGCCAACCCAAGAGAACACCGACTGCCAGGGCACGCTCTGCTGCAGCATGATCCACAACGGCGACAGCACGATGAAGCCGATGGACGTGCCGTTGGTGACGAATGCAAAAGCGAATGCCTTGAACCGTTCGGCGACCAGGCGATCGACCAGAATACCCATGGGTACATAGGTCATCGCCGCAAGGGCAAAGGCTCCAAGCAGGCCATACACCAGGGTGAACACCAGCAGGTGCGTGCCGGCGAAGGTCAAGCCCAGCAGCACCACCCCGCCGCTGAGACTGCCCAGGGCCACCGTGCTCAAGGGGCCAACCCGGTCGCTCAGCCACCCCACCACGGGCGACACCAGGCCAATGGTCAGGACGAACAGCGATCCTGCGGTGGCCAAGGCTGCGCGCCCCTCGCCAAAGTGCGAGGCCAGGTCGACGAAGTAGACTTGGTACAACCCTTTCAATGCGCTGGACAGAAACATCACCACGAAGCCGACTACCAGCACCGAGACGATCAAGGTAGAGCTGAATTTCTGTTTCATGGCCAATCCTTATCGTGTGGGCATTACACCGCCTCGGCTTGCGGAGCTCGGCAATAGGCCTGGTACATGTTTTCGTACATTGCGTAGAACAGCCGGCATGTGTGGTCTACCGCCTGCAACGCCTCTTCCTGCATCTGCGCGGTGGTGCACAACTGCGAGACAAGGTCCAAGCCTTCATTGACGTGGCCCACGTCTTCCTTCTGGTGCACCGAGAAGAACAGCAGGTCCTGTTCGGTCAGGCCATAGGCTCGCCCCAGCAACACGTGCCGTGCATCTCCAGCGACGGTCTCGAGGTTCTGCCCCTCGCTGGCGATCATCACTGCTGCTGCACCAATGTGATAACGCGCCGGGTCCCGTACCGCCTGCAGGCGGAAATCGATCAACTCCCGGGTGGCTGGCAGCGGTTGCTCGGCATCACGCTCGGCATCGGAGATACCGAGCGCCCGCAGGAAGTTCTGCATGAGCACGACATGGTTATCGGTGCGCGAAAGCCGGCCGGTTTCTTCTTCGAAGCAATTGGTGATCAATGCCCGCTTGTGGGCGGGCAGCGGGCAATGAAAGAACAAGTGCTCGACATAAGTCAGGAAATACTTGGTGAGCTGGTAGCCTTGCAGCGCGACCTTGCGCAGCAGCAGCCGGTTGCCCTCAGGCGCAAGCAATTCCTCGAATATCGGGTGGGACAAGGTCAGATGGTGGTGCAGTTTCTGCTCCAACTGATCGCGAAAATCTGCAGTAGATAAGGCCATTGGGGCGTTCCTTGGGTGAATGAGCAGTTGCCGTTGACGGGGATGACCGCGGGCGGGGTCAATGAAGGGCAATTCAGTGCAGGTTGAGTCGCAGCGCAAGGCTTTCCACGGTCTGGGCCATGTAATGGCCGCGATGCTTCACGCCATCGACCCGCGCGTAGTCGTCAAGCACGCCGTAGGTCTGAAACCCGAAGGATTGCCATAACCGGTGTGCACGAGTGCCCTCGCGCACATCCAGGGTCAACAGCTCGATACCTTGGGCCTGGCACAAGCGCACGACTTCGCAGAAAGCCCGTGCCACCAGGCCGGACCCGCGATAGGCCGGATGCACCACGCCCTTGCTAAGGTCGGCAATATGCCGGCAGTTCGGCATGCTGCTGCGCGAAAGGATGACCAGGCATGCCGGCCCTGCCATTGCCTGGCCGAGCAGGACGTGGGTATCGCCGCCACGGATGCGCTCTTGCAGCGAGGCCGTGAATTCGACGCTCTGCCCGGCAGACATCTCGTGCTCGTAACCCAGAACACCGCCATCGCCAACTGTGCTGTTGATGAGTTGCATGATGGCTGGCGCGGTATGGCTGTCAGCCTGGCGCAACCACTGCAACTGTGGTTCGCCGGGGGCCAACTGCTTTGAAGAGAGGGTGTTCATTGCGTAAATCCCTTGTGCGTACAGGCAGGGATTTAAACGTTTAAGTAAGACGCCGGGTAAGAAGGGAACCGGACAGGAAACGGAAGGATAGTGACATACATGCAAAATGCCATCAGCGACCGAGGCCAGGTGCGATGAGACCGGTCAGGTCCTGTACCGAAATATCTACCACCGTTTTCCCGCGCCCCTGTTTCAACCTTGCCGACCTCATCTCAGCGCAAGGTATACCCCCCATGCATTCGACCCGCATCAACGTGATGGGCACGCATTACGTTATAGACCACCTTGGCCATGTGCCCCGCCCCGATCGTGAGGCCAACCGCGCCATCCGCCAATGGCTTGCGCAGCAAGGCCATGACCTGGACCCGGACCAGCTCGACGTCGTTACCCTCCACTACTGTTCGGATGGCGCAGGTGGCCAGCTGGCCGCAATCAGCCAGCGCACCAGCCTGACCCAGGCACTGCTGGGCAACTGGCAGGGCGAGTCGGCCAGTGACGTGTTCGGCAAGCTGCTGCAAGCACCATGGGCCGGTGCGTTACCCGCAGGTCCGATACGGTTGGTGGACACCCTCCCGGCCCCCGCCTTCAATCACTACGGGGCACCCTTCGAGGTATTCAACGGACTGTTCCGGCGCACTACCGCGCAACGCTACGACGCTTCCACCCATTTGCCGGTAAGCGCCGAAGCCTTCCAGCAGTTCATCAACAACCTGGATTTCCAGCAGCCTTTCAAGGCGGCGCTCGATGCCTACTGGCGTGACCATCTGCACAGCCACAGGCTGGCGCTGAAGCTCAACTTCATCGCAGCCTGCAACAGACAGGTCAGCGAGGGCAGCCTCAGCGAACCTGCACGGCAACTGGTCTGGCAAGCGGCCGGGCTGATGCCACGGCGCAACAGGCTGCGACGCAGCACGTTGAGCATCTACGGCTATGCAGCGACCGACCTGCTGTACCTGAACGACCCCGCCACCGACCTGACGGTGCTGTACGTACCTGGCAACAGCTCACCGTTGCTGACGTTCAGCAGCGAACGAGAATTGAAGGCCTGGGTCGGTGAACAATGCAAAGACCCGACCAGGCGCCAGGCCCTGAAACAGCACTTTCGCCTGGCCGATTGCCCGCAAGGCCTCGACTTCAGCGGCCTGGACACTGCCATGGAGGGGCTGGGCGCCTACCCTGAACGGCACCTGCTGCCGCCCGAACACGGCTATTTCAACGACGACGGTACCTGGCCGCCGCAGACCTATGTCAATTATCGACCAGCCAAGTACAACCCCAAAATCAAGGGCGACCTGTTCCAGGCACTGGCCGAGCGCCAGCGTCAGCGCAGCTACGACGATGCCGCGTTTCTTATCACGGCTGACAGCGAAGTCATCAAGGCCAGGTGGCGTGGCTACCTGGCCACAACGCTCAATCTGCTGGCGCCACTGTGCCTGGTAGTACCCGGCCTGGGGCCGCTGCTGGCCGTCGGCGGTATCGCCCAGCTTGGCCTGGGGCTCGACCAGGCAATCAACGGCAAGTCACTGCAGCAGCGTCAGGAAGGCATCGGCAACATCACCTGGGGCCTGTTCAACGCCTTGCCCCTGGCGGCAGGCGCTGCCGCAAGGGCCCAGGCGTTGTTCGAATTCAAGGTCGAAGGTTTCGCGCCGCCGACGCGGCTGAATGAACAGATCGGCTACCCCCTGAGCCCGCTCTCGCCACCGCGCTTCCCGGAGCCCGAGGGCGCAAGCTACTTCCATATCACCGACCCGATAGAGCCACTGGAGGACGCTGACCAGGCAGTTGCCGACGCCGTCATTCGTACACCCCAGTACGATGGTGAGCCAGACACCCTGGCAGCGAACATCGATGGCTACAACGCCAGGGTGATCTACGACATGGAGCGGGACGTATTCATTCGGGCCGAAGACCTGAACCAGGTCGACCCTGTCGGCTTCGTGGCGGTACCCGGCAGCCGGAACCTGCGCCCCGCGCCACAAGGGCGCGTGGTTACCCATGCGATGCGCAGTCGTACCCTGCGGGCGCTGGGCGTGGACCTGCCATTGCCGCTACAGGTGCCGGCCAGAGCGCCAGGCAGTTGGCCAATACCCAAGCACATCTCCTGCCTGTGGGTCGGTGACCAGATCATCGGCCCGGAGCTGCTGGCCAACTTGGGCCAGAACGCAGCGCGGTTGCAAGGTAGCGAATACAGCATGCGGTTGTTCCTTTCCAGCACTGCCCAGCAGGCCTATGCCGAAAACCTGGAGCTGCTGGCCAGTCATGCCCCGGGTTTGCAGGTGCTGCCCTTGGAAGAGCAGGCCTTCTTCAGGGCTTTCCGCCAAAGCAGGTACTACGCGCAGTACGACGCTGCCCTGGATGGCAACGGCGGCGTTGCCCGCAACTATGCATCGGCATGCGATGTGCTGCGCTACCCGATGCTGCACCACGAAGGTGGCTTGTACATGGATGTCGATGACACCTTGCTCGCGCCAGGCGAATACTCATTGATCATCGACGGCCAACCGGTAGGTGCCGCCGGTGAACCCATCGATCAGGTCGATTTGAGCACGGACGCCAATGGGCTGCTGCTGGTACCGCCCATGTCCAATGAAAAGATGGGCATGAACAGCCTTTACAACTCCAGCCTTATCGGCAGCCACCCCGGCAACCCCACCCTGGAGGCCATTTCCGAAGAGATGTACGCACGCTACCAGCTCAATCGCGACTTCTACGACAGCAAGCCCAGCCTGGCTGAAGACCCGGGGAATTTCTATGAGTATGCCAGCCGCCTGAGCTACCTCACCGGCCCTGCCCTGCTCAGCGACGTGGTCGATCGGCAACTGCCGAGCCTGCGCATCCTGCGCCAGCTCACCAATCTCTATGGGATGCCGCGCATCAATGCCTACCGGTTCGTCGATCTGCCACGCATGCGCGATTCGGTGCGTACGCTCCTGCCCCTGAACCGGTTCGCCACCGTCGGTGGCAACCATTCCTGGAGCCGAACATGACCCAGTGCCGGCCACTGGAAGAGGTCGCAATGGTGGGGAACGCACAGGGCTACTGACTGCCGGACGGGCTTGCGCGGCCGCTGTGCCTGGGGCCGCACAAGACTCATGGCAATCAGTTGCCGCGATGCAGCTTGCTCATCAGTTCTGCCTCGGCCTGGGTCAGGCCGCAGCTTTCGGTCAGCTCGGCCACGCTGGCGCCCATGCCCACCAGCTTGGCCGCCTGGGTGAAGGTGACGTTGTGCGGGTCGCGCTGTTCCAGTTGCTGGATCTTGTCGGGCAGCGGCGCAACCGCCACGCGCAAGTCATGCAGCGCCTCGCCCATGCGCACGGTACCGTTCTGGTAATCGTCCAGGCGCTTGGCCAGGTCCTTGATGCGCTGGTCACGCAGCGCGTCACCCGCTGCCTGCTGCGCAGCCAGCTCGCGCTGGCGCTTGCTGTAGTTGAGAAAAAACCACAGGCTCAGCGCCCAGACCAGCGCCAGGAAGATGACAGCAACCTCTAGGATCAACTCAGATGTTCTCCAGCTCGGACCACTCTTCCTCGGTCATCATCTTGTCCAGCTCGACCAGGATCAGCAGTTCGCCGTTCTTGTTGCACACGCCCTGGATGAACTTGGCCGACTCTTCGTTACCCACGTTCGGCGCAGTCTCGATCTCGGACTGGCGCAGGTAGACCACCTCGGCCACGCTGTCGACCAGGATACCGACCACTTGCTTGTCGGCCTCGATGATGACGATACGGGTGTTGTCGGTGACTTCAGTCGGCATAAGGCCAAAGCGCTGGCGGGTGTCGATCACGGTCACCACGTTGCCGCGCAGGTTGATGATGCCCAGCACGTAGCTTGGTGCACCCGGCACCGGGGCGATCTCGGTGTAGCGCAACACTTCCTGCACCTGCATCACGTTGATGCCGTAGGACTCATTGTCCAGACGGAAGGTAACCCATTGCAGGATCGGATCTTCGGAACCTTGTGCAGACGACTTTTTCATTCCCCTACCCTCAAAATCCGCCACAGGCGGTGTGTTCGGTGTCATTTCTGTTTGGCGTGCATCTGCTTGACCGCACCACTGGCGATCAGCTCGGCCAGTGCAGCGACGTCGAGCAGCGCACACATGTGTTCAATAACCGTGCCGGCCAGCCACGGGCGCTGGCCACGCTGGCTGCGCCACTTGATCTCGGACGGGTCCAGGCGCAGCGAGCGGCTGACCTGGTGTACGGCCAGCCCCCATTCGTAGCCCTGCACGGAAATCACGTACTGCAGGCCCTGGCGAAAATCATCGCGGTAGCGATCGGGCATCACCCAGCGCGCGGTGTCCAGCACCTTCAGGTTGCCGGCCTGGCAGGTCAGGATGCCGAGAAACCAATCCGGCTGGCCGAATAGTGGTGTCAGTTCCTGGCCGGCCAGGGTGTAGATCGAGCCCAGGCACACCAGCGGCACCGCCAGGGTCAGGCCCGCCACGTCGAACAGCAGGCATTCGAACGGCTCGGCGGCCCAGGCCGGGCGGCCATCGACCGTGGCCGGGGGCTCGGGCACCTGCGGCGCCGGCAGGTGTACGTCCACCAGCGGCACGGCCGGCTCCACGGTCTGCTCCTCGACCAGCACCGGGATGCTGGCCTCGGCCACCACTTCGCGCTCGACTACCGTCACTACCGGCGCCTCCACCGGCATCACCTGGGGCAGCACCGCCAGCCTGGGCTCGGCGAACAGCCGTGGTGCGGGGCTGCCGGTTGCTTCGGCTGACGCTGGCCTGGCTTGCTGCAAGGCATCACGCACCTGCTCTTCGCGCACCGCTTCGGCGAACTCGTCCGCCGCCGCTGGCGCCTCGAACAAGTCTTCGGCTTCGGTGGCGTCCTGCAGCAGGCCGTCGAGGTACGACTGCAGGGCCATCTGTGGCCGGGTACTGGTTTGCCGGGGCTGGGTCATCAGGCCACCTGCGCCGTAGTCTTGTAGGTCAGCAGGTGCTTGAGCAGCGCCCTGTAGGCAACCAGACCGCGGCTCTTGCTATCGAATTGCGAGGGCGTGACGCCCTTGCGGCTGGCATCGCGCAGGCGCGTATCCACCGGGATGTAGCCCTGCCACACATGCTGGCCGTAGGTGTCACGCAGCAGCTTGAGCGTGGCCAGCGAGGCCTGGGTGCGGCGGTCGAACAAGGTCGGCACGATCTGGTACGGCAGCGCCTGCTTGCGCGAGCGGTTGACCATGGCCAGGGTCCCGACCATGCGCTCCAGGCCCTTGACCGCGAGAAATTCGGTTTGCACCGGAATCACCAGCTGTTGGCTGGCTGCCAGGGCATTGACCATCAGCACACCGAGCAAGGGTGGGCTGTCGATCAGGGCATAGTCGAAATCCTGCCACAGCTGCGCCAGACTCTTGGCGATTACCAGGCCCAGGCCGTTCTGCCCCGGTGACTGGCGCTCCAGCACTGCCAGCGCGGTACTCGACGGCAACAGCGAGATGCGTTCGTCACTGGTGGGCAGCAGCAGTTGCCCCGGTAGGCCCTCGGGCACCGCGCCCTTGTGCAGGAACAGGTCGTAGCAGCTGTGCTCCAGGGCATCGGGGTTGTGCCCGAAATAGCTGGTCATCGAGCCGTGCGGGTCGAGGTCGACGACGACCACGCGCTTGCCGGCCTCGGCCAGCAGGCCGGCCAGGGCGATGGTAGTGGTGGTCTTGCCGACGCCACCTTTTTGATTGGCTACTGCCCAGACTCTCATCAAGCAAACTCTATCTATTGATTTGGCAGGGACACTGCTGGGGCAACTGTCTTGCTCAACATCGGAAAGCTGGCGCGATCCCTGTGGGAGCGGGCGCGCCCGCGAACACCGGCGCAGCCGGTGCCATTCACCGCATCGCCTGATCCGCGGGCTCGCCCGCTCCCACAGGGGACAGTACTGCCTTCAAATTTGTGTTCGTGGCAGCGTCGGGGAATTGACGAATCACTGCCCCGCCACCGTTGCTGGCGTTGCCGGTGCACTTTGTGTGCCAGCCCGGCGCAATGCAGCATCCGGCGTGGCATTGGCACTGCCCGAGCCAGTCAGGCTGCGGCGCACTTCGAGGTTGCGCGAAATCACCAGCACCACGCGTCGATTGCGCGCACGGCCTTCGGCAGTGTCGTTGCTGGCAACCGGCTGGTACTCGCCATAGCCGACCGAGGCCATGCGTGCCGGGTTGACCCCTTCCATGGCCAGCAGGCGCACGATGCTTGCCGCCCGAGCCGAAGACAGCTCCCAGTTGGTCGGGTACTGCGCAGTGCGGATTGGCAGGTTGTCGGTAAAGCCTTCGACGTGCACCGGGTTGGCGAACGGTTTGAGAATGCCGGCCACCTTCTCGATGATCGCAAACGCCTTGTCGCTGGGCATGGCATCGCCACTGCCGAACAGCAACGAGGAATTGAGCTCGATCTCGATCCACAGTTCATTGCCGCGCACAGTCATCTGGTCGCTTTTGATCAGGTCGCCAAAGGCATCGCGCACGTCATCGCTGATGGTTTTCAGCGGGTCGATACTGGTCGCCCCAAGGCCCGCATCGGTCTGCTCGCTGTCCTTCACCAACGGCTCGGCCGGGCGCACGCTCAGCGGCCGCTCTTCACCGATGGGGATCGGCTTCATGCTGCGCTCGGGGTCGTTGAACACCCCGAGCAAGGCCTGGGAAATGACCTTGTACTTGCCCTCGTTGATCGAGGAAATCGAGTACATCACCACGAAAAAGGCGAACAGCAGAGTAATGAAGTCGGCGTACGACACCAGCCAGCGTTCGTGGTTTTCGTGCTCCTCGGTATGACGACGGCGACGCATGGGTTACTCCATGAAGCCTTGCAGCTTCAGCTCGATCGAGCGCGGGTTCTCACCCTCGGCGATCGACAGCAGGCCCTCGAGCAGCATCTCGCGGTAGCGCGACTGGCGCATGACGATGGCCTTGAGCTTGCTGGCGATCGGCAGCAGCACCAGGTTGGCGCTGGCCACGCCGTAGATGGTCGCGACAAAGGCCACGGCAATGCCGTTGCCCAACTGCGACGGGTCGGCCAGGTTGCCCATCACGTGAATCAGGCCCATCACCGCACCGATGATGCCGATTGTCGGCGCGTAGCCGCCCATGCTCTCGAACACCTTCGCGGCCTGGATATCACGGCTTTCCTGGGTCAGGAAGTCGACTTCGAGGATGCTGCGGATGGCCTCCGGCTCGGCACCATCCACCAGCAGCTGCAGGCCCTTGCGCGCATAAGGGTCAGGCTCGCTGTCGGCCACCCCTTCCAGGCCCAGCAGGCCTTCCTTGCGCGCGGTCAGGCTCCAGTTGACGACGCGGTCGATCCCGCCCGCCAGGTCGACCCGTGGCGGAAACAGGATCCAGCGCAGAATCTGCAAGGCACGCTTGAACGACGACAGCGGCGACTGCAGCAAGGCCGCCGCCAGGGTGCCGCCCAGCACAATCAGTGCCGCCGGGCCATTGATCAGGGCGCCGACATGGCCGCCTTCGAGGAAGTTACCACCGACGATGGCGACAAACGCGAGGATCAGGCCGATCAGGCTGAGCACGTCCATCAGACGCACGCCTCCACCAGGTGCTTGCCGATTTCGTCCAGGCTGTACACCGCGTCGGCCAGGTTGGCCTTGACGATGGCCATGGGCATGCCATAGATCACGCAGCTGGCTTCATCCTGGGCCCAGACCGTGCTGCCGCCCTGCTTGAGCAGGCGCGCCCCTTCACGACCATCGGCACCCATGCCGGTAAGCACCACCGACAGCACCTTGTCGCCATACGACTTGGCCGCCGAGCCGAAGGTGATGTCCACGCACGGTTTGTAGTTCAGACGCTCGTCACCGGGCAGGATCTTCACCGCGCCACGGCCGTCGATCATCATCTGCTTGCCACCTGGGGCCAGCAGGGCCAGGCCCGGGCGCAGCATGTCGCCGTCCTCGGCTTCCTTGACGCTGATGCGGCACAGCTTGTCCAGGCGCTCGGCAAAGGCCTTGGTGAACGCCGCTGGCATGTGCTGGATCAGTACGATCGGCGCCGGGAAGTTGGCCGGCAGCTGGGTCAGCACCCGCTGCAGGGCGACCGGGCCGCCCGTGGAGGTACCGATGGCCACCAGTTTGTATGGCTTGCGCTTGGGTGCCGGCGAATGCGCTGGCGCCGCTGCCGGGGCCGCTGCACGGGCAGGCGCAGGCGTGCGCGCCGCTGCCGGGCTGGCGAAACTGCTGGCAGCTGCGTGACCGCTGCCTGCTGGCGCGGGTACAGGTGCGGCAACCGGCGCATGGCTGGCGTAGCTGCCAAAACGGC
This sequence comes from Pseudomonas sp. S1(2024), assembly GCF_046557535.1. Lineage (NCBI taxonomy): Bacteria > Pseudomonadati > Pseudomonadota > Gammaproteobacteria > Pseudomonadales > Pseudomonadaceae > Pseudomonas > Pseudomonas sp. S1(2024). Next base: position 48,533 of record NZ_JBKGFP010000072.1, on the reverse strand, counting down.
GGTTGCTGCGGGAAATGGTATGCACCTTCTCGCACAGCAGTTGCTTGACCTTGTCGGGGTTGCGCGAGATGTCCTCGAAGTTCTTCGGCAGGTAATCCACCGCACCGGCATCCAGCGCATCGAGGGTGACACGGGCGCCTTCATGGGTCAGCGACGAGAACATCAACACCGGCGTCGGGCAGCGCTGCATGATGTGCCGCACCGCGGTGATGCCGTCCATCATGGGCATTTCGTAGTCCATGGTGATGACATCGGGCTTCAGCGCCAGCGCCTGGTCGATTGCTTCCTTGCCGTTGGTCGCGGTACCCACTACCTGGATCGTCGGATCCGCCGAGAGGATTTCCGAGACGCGGCGGCGGAAGAAACCGGAATCATCCACCACCAGGACCTTGACTGCCATAAACACTCCATTAGGCGGCGCAACCCGCCAGGGTGCGCCACCGAAATCAAATACGCCGCGCGGCGTAACGCTTGAGCATGCTCGGGACGTCGAGAATCAACGCGATGCGACCGTCGCCGGTGATGGTGGCCCCGGACATGCCCGGGGTGCCCTGCAGCATCTTGCCCAGCGGCTTGATTACCACTTCTTCCTGGCCAACCAGTTGATCGACGACAAAGCCGATGCGCTGGGTGCCGACCGACAGGATCACCACGTGGCCCTCGTGCTGCTCTTCGTGCACCTGGCCCTGGACCAGCCAGCGCTTGAGGTAGAACAGCGGCAGCGCCTTGTCGCGTACGATCACCACTTCCTGGCCGTCGACCACGTTGGTGCGCGACAGGTCGAGGTGGAAGATCTCGTTGACGTTGACCAGCGGGAAGGCAAACGCCTGGTTGCCCAGCATCACCATCAGGGTGGGCATGATCGCCAGGGTCAGCGGCACTTTGATGACGATCTTCGAGCCTTGGCCCTTGGCCGAGAAGATGTTGATCGAGCCGTTGAGCTGGGAGATCTTGGTCTTCACCACGTCCATGCCCACACCACGACCGGACACGTCGGAAATCTCGGTCTTGGTCGAGAAGCCCGGGGCGAAGATCAGGTTGTAGCAGTCCGACTCGCTCAGGCGCTCGGCGGCATCCTTGTCCATCAGGCCCTTTTCCACGGCCTTGGCGCGCAGGATGTTAGGGTCCATGCCCTTGCCGTCGTCGGAGATCGACAGCAGGATGTGGTCGCCTTCCTGCTCGGCCGACAGCACCACGCGGCCGGTACGCGCCTTGCCGGAGGCTTCACGCTCCTCGGGCATCTCCACGCCATGGTCGACGGCGTTGCGCACCAGGTGCACCAACGGGTCGGCCAGGGCCTCGACCAGGTTCTTGTCGAGGTCGGTCTCTTCGCCGACCAGCTCCAGGTTGATTTCTTTCTTGAGCTGGCGGGCCAGGTCACGCACCAGGCGCGGGAAGCGGCCGAAGACTTTCTTGATCGGCTGCATGCGGGTTTTCATCACCGCGGTCTGCAGGTCGGCGGTGACCACGTCGAGGTTGGACACGGCCTTGGACATGGCCTCGTCACCGCTGTTAAGGCCCAGGCGCACCAGACGGTTACGCACCAGCACCAGTTCGCCGACCATGTTCATGATCTCGTCCAGGCGCGCGGTATCGACCCGCACGGTGGTTTCCGCTTCGCTGGCGCCATGCTTGTCGGCGGCCGGGGCCGGGGCGCGGGGTGCTGCGGCAGGTTTGCTGGCAGGCGCCGGCGCCGGTGCCGGAGCAGTAGCTGCTGCTGGCTTGGCCACAGGCTGGCAGTCGGCCTTGGCCGCAGCCGGCGCTTGCACCTTGGTTGCAGCCGGGGCTTCGACGGCGGCCACGTCGCCGCCAAACTTGCCTTTGCCGTGCAACTGGTCCAGCAGCGCCTCGAACTCGTGCTCGCTGATTTCATCGCTGGCTGCACTGGTGTCAGTTGCAGCAGGCGCCGGCGCCTTGGCACCGGGCAAGGCATCGGCCTGGAAGGTACCCTTGCCATGCAACTGGTCCAGCAGCGATTCGAATTCGGCGTCGGTAATTTCGTCGCTGGCCACTTCCGGCGCGCTGGCAACCGGCTGCGCGGCAACCTCGGGGCTGAACTGGCCTTTGCCGTGCAACTGGTCGAGCAGCGACTCGAACTCGGCGTCGGTGATTTCGTCACCTTCGCCGCTCACGGTCTCGCCCTGCATCTGCTCGTCGGCCGCAGCTTGCGCCTTGACCGCATCGAGCGAATCGAGCAGCTGTTCGAACTCGCTGTCGGTGATGTCCTGCTCCTCGGCAGGCGCTTCGGCAACCGGTGCCGGTGCTGCGGCGGCAGGCGCTTCAACGGCCACGGCGCCCCCCGGCTCGGCCAGGCGCGACAGCGCCGCCAAAAGCTCGGGGGTAGCCGGGGTCACTTCGGCGCGCTCGCGCACCTGGCCAAACATGCTGTTGACCGTGTCCAGTGCCTCGAGCACCACATCCATCAGTTCCGCGTCGACCCGGCGCTCACCTTTGCGCAGGACGTCGAACACGTTCTCGGCGATATGGCAGCACTCCACCAGCTCGTTCAGCTGAAGGAAGCCGGCGCCCCCTTTTACAGTGTGGAAACCGCGAAAGATCGCATTGAGCAGGTCGGCATCGTCGGGCCGGCTTTCCAGCTCGACCAGTTGCTCGGACAGTTGCTCAAGAATTTCGCCGGCTTCTACCAGGAAATCCTGGAGGATTTCTTCATCGGCGCCGAAGCTCATCAAACGTGCTCCTTAAAAACCCAGGCTGGACAGCAGATCATCGACATCGTCCTGACCGGACACGACGTCTTCACGCTTATCGGCATGAATCTGCGGACCTTCACCCCGAGTCGGATGTTTTTCTCGATCTTTTTCTGCGCGCAGCTGATCGTGGTCATGCTGGATGCCCGCGAAGCGGTCGACCTGGCTGGCCATCAGCACCAGTTTGAGCAGGTTGCTTTCCACCTCGGTGACCAGGGTGGTGACGCGCTTGATCACCTGGCCGGTCAGGTCCTGATAGTCCTGGGCCAGCAGAATGTCGTTGAGGTGCCCGGCGACCTTGCGGTTGCCCTCGGCGCTGTGCGTCAGGAAACTGTCGATGCGTTTGACCAGGTCACGGAACTCCGGCGCAGCCACTTCACGGCGCATGAAACGCTGCCAGTCGGCGCTCAGTGCCTGTGCCTCGCTGGCCAAATCGTTGAGCACCGGGGTGCTTTCCTCGACCAGGTCCATGGTGCGGTTGGCCGCGCCCTCGGTAAGCCTGACCACGTAAGACAGGCGCTCGGTGGCGTCGGTAATCTGCGACACCTCCTCGGCCTGCGGCATGGTCGGGTCGATCTGGAAACTGACGATGGCACTGTGCAGCTCGCGGGTCAGCTTGCCGACTTCCTGGTACAGGCCGCGGTCGCGGGTCTGGTTCAGCTCATGAATCAGCTGCACCGCCTCGCCGAAACGGCCCCGCTCCAGGCTTTCGACCAGCTCCTGGGCATGCTTCTTCAGGGTCGATTCGAACTCGCCCAAAGACGTTTGTGATGAATCCATGGCGCGCCCCCTGACGTGACTCAGCCGTTGACGCGTTCGAAGATCTTCTCGATCTTTTCTTTGAGCACCTGGGCGGTGAACGGCTTGACCACGTAACCATTGACGCCGGCCTGGGCCGCTTCGATGATCTGGTCGCGCTTGGCTTCGGCGGTCACCATCAGTACCGGCATGCTCTTCAGCTTGTCGCTGGCACGCACTTTACGCAGCAGGTCGATGCCGGACATGCCAGGCATGTTCCAGTCGGTCACCAGGAAGTCGTAGTGGCCGTTCTCCAGCATCGGCAGCGCCGTGGTGCCGTCATCGGCTTCTTCGGTGTTGGTGAAGCCCAGGTCACGCAACAGGTTCTTGATGATCCGCCGCATCGTCGAAAAGTCGTCAACGATGAGGATTTTCATGTCTTTGTTCAAGTAGACCTCCAAGCAGTCTCAAACGCGCTCGGCCCCGAGCGCGCATTCACAATTCGGTACAACGTAGAAAACGACTGCAACGACAGCGGGCTCAACGCGCCCGCCATTCCCCCAGGCGGCTGCGCAGGCGCGCGGCACACTGGCTGTGCAACTGGCTGACCCGCGACTCGCTGACCCCCAGCACCTCACCGATTTCCTTGAGGTTCAGCTCTTCGTCGTAGTACAGCGCCAGCACCAGGCGCTCACGCTCCGGCAGGTTGGCGATGGCCTCGGTCAGGGCGACCTGGAAGCGCTCGTCCTCCAGGCCACGCGCAGGTTCTACCTGGCCACTGGCGCCATCCTCATGCAGCCCTTCGTGCTCGCCGTCCTGCAACAGGTCGTCGAAGCTGAACAGGCGGCTGCCCAAGGTATCGTTCAAGATCCCGTAGTAATCATCGAGACTCAATTGGAGTTCGGCAGCAACTTCATGATCTTTAGCGTCACGCCCGGTTCTGGCTTCAACCGCACGCATCGCGTCGCTGACCATGCGGGTGTTGCGGTGCACCGAACGCGGTGCCCAGTCGCCCTTGCGCACTTCATCGAGCATGGCCCCGCGAATGCGGATGCCGGCGTAGGTTTCAAAGCTGGCGCCCTTGCTGGCGTCGTATTTGTTGGCTACTTCCAGCAGGCCGATCATGCCGGCCTGGATCAGGTCCTCGACCTGCACGTTGGCCGGCAACCGCGCCAGCAGGTGGTAGGCAATGCGCTTGACCAGCGGGGCGTAGCGTTCGATCAGCTCGTACTGGGCGTCTTTCGACGCTCGGCTGTACATCTTGAAACCGCTGGCGTTCATAGCACTGGACCCGCGCTGGTGGGTTGCACCAGACGCTCGACAAAGAACTCCAGATGGCCACGCGGGTTGGCCGGCAGCGGCCAGCTGTCGACCTTCTGGGCTATCGCCTTGAAGGCCAGCGCGCACTTGGACCGTGGGAAAGCTTCGTACACGGCACGCTGCTTCTGCACCGCCTTGCGCACGCACTCGTCATACGGCACAGCGCCCACATACTGCAGGGCAACGTCGAGGAAACGGTCGGTGACCTTGGTCAGCTTGGCGAACAGGTTACGGCCTTCCTGCGGGCTCTGCGCCATGTTGGCCAGCACGCGGAAACGGTTCATGCCGTAGTCGCGGTTGAGCAGCTTGATCAGGGCGTAGGCGTCGGTGATCGAGGTGGGTTCGTCGCATACCACCAGCAGCACCTCCTGTGCCGCGCGGACGAAGCTGACCACCGAATCACCGATACCCGCCGCGGTGTCGATCACCAGCACGTCGAGGTTGTCGCCAATTTCGCTGAACGCCTGGATCAGCCCGGCATGCTGGGCCGGGGCCAGGTGCACCATGCTCTGCGTGCCCGAGGCAGCCGGTACGATGCGCACACCACCGGGGCCCTGCAACATCACGTCGCGCAATTCGCAGCGCCCTTCGATGACATCGGCCAGGGTCCGCTTGGGGGTAAGGCCCAGCAGCACGTCGACATTGGCCAGGCCCAGGTCGGCGTCGAGCAGCATGACCCTGCGGCCAAGCTCGGCCAGCGCCAGGGACAGGTTCACTGAAACGTTAGTCTTGCCGACGCCACCTTTGCCACCGGTCACGGCGATCACCTGTACGGGATGCATGCTACCCATGTCTGTTCTTTACCTTGTCTCGCTGGGACTCAGGCCACACGTAGGGCAATTCTGCGTACCCTTTGGCATAGCTACCTTGCACACACTTCATCATCAACCCGCTCGCCGTGGGTTGTGATAGAGATCAGCGAACATGTCGGCCATGGCCTCTTCGCTGGGCTCGTCCTGCTGCTGCACATTGACCGCGCGGGTGACCAACTGGTGCCCCCGAGGCAGGTGCAGGTCGTCAGGAATGCGCGGCCCATCGGTCAGGTAGGCCACTGGCAGTTCATGACTGATGGCAAGGCTCAGCACATCGCCAAGGCTCGCCGTTTCATCGAGTTTGGTCAGGATGCAACCAGCCAGGCCGCAGCGCTTGTAGCTGTGGTAGGCAGCAGTCAGCACCTGCTTCTGGCTGGTGGTGGCCAGCACCAGGTAGTTCTTCGCAGCAATGCCACGCCCGGCCAGGGTTTCAAGTTGCATGCGCAGGGCCGGGTCACTGGCCTGCAGGCCAGCGGTATCGATCAGCACCACGCGCTTGCGCAGCAGCGGCTCCAGCGCCGCGGCCAGCGACTGGCCCGGGTCGACGTAGGTCACAGGCACGTTAAGGATGCGGCCCAGGGTCTTGAGCTGCTCCTGGGCGCCGATGCGGAAGCTGTCCATGCTCACCAGCGCCAGGTTCTGCGCGCCGTACTTGAGCACGTAGCGGGCGGCCAGCTTGGCCAGGGTGGTGGTCTTGCCCATGCCGGCCGGGCCGACCATGGCGATCACCCCACCCTCTTCGATCGGCTCGACCTCGGGGATTTCGATCATCCGCGCCAGATGCGCCAGCAACATGCGCCAGGCCTGGCGTGGCTCGTCGATCTCGGCGGTCAGGTCCAGCAGCTCACGGGCGATCGGCCCGGACAGACCGATGCGCTGCAGCCGGCGCCAGACGGTGGCCTGCTGCGGCTTGCTGCCTTGCAGCTGGTTCCAGGCCAGCGAGCCGAGCTGCACTTCCAGCAGCTCGCGCAGGCCCGAAAGCTCGGAGCGCATGGCATCGAACAGGCGCGGATCGACCGGCGCCGACGCAGGGGCTGGCGCAGCGGCCTCGGGCGCATCGATGTGCGGTTCGATCAACGGCTCGGCGGCGGTCAGCGACTGCCCGGCGAACAATTGGCGGTTGTTGTCGCTGCTGTCATGACGATGATCCAGTTCGGCCTGGGCAGTGGCGATGCGCGTATGGGTCTTGCGCAGCTCTTCTTCCAGTTCGGCGTTGGGCACACGCGGGGCCAGGGCAGACAGCTTGTAGTCCAGCGCGGCCGTCAGTTCGACACCGCCGGCGATGCGACGGTTGCCGATGATGGCGGCATCGGCGCCCAGCTCATCACGGACCAGCTTCATGGCCTGACGCATATCGGCGGCGAAAAATCGCTTAACTTGCATTATCCCCTACCTCAGCCGTTAGGGCCCACGGTGGCAACGATGGTGACTTGCTTGTTGTCCGGTATTTCCTGATACGCCAGAACATGCAAATTCGGTACAGCCAGACGACCGAAACGCGACAGCATGGCGCGGATCGGGCCGGCGACCAGGAGGATGGCCGGTTGGCCCTGCATTTCCTGGCGCTGGGCCGCCTCGATCAACGAACGCTGCAGCTTCTCGGCCATGCTCGGTTCCAGAAGAACACCGTCTTCCTGACCTTGCCCGGCCCTTTGCAGACTATTGAGCAAAATCTGTTCCAACCTTGGCTCCAGGGTAATCACTGGCAGCTCCGACTCAACGCCGACAATGCTTTGCACGATGGCGCGACACAATCCGACGCGCACCGCCGCCACTAGCGCGGCGGTATCTTGACTCTTGCCGGCGTTGTTAGCGATCGCCTCGGCGATACTGCGGATATCGCGTACGGGCACCTGCTCCGACAACAGCGCCTGCAGCACCTTGAGCAGGCCCGACAACGAAATGACACCCGGCACCAGCTCTTCTGCAAGTTTAGGCGATGCCTTGGCCAACACCTGCAGCAGTTGCTGGACCTCTTCATGGCCGATCAGCTCGTGGCAGTGCTTCTGCAGAATCTGGTTCAGGTGCGTAGCCACCACGGTACTGGCATCGACCACGGTGTAGCCCAGCGACTGCGCCTGGGAACGCTGGCCGACATCAATCCACACGGCCTCCAGGCCGAACGCCGGATCGCGTGCGGCAATGCCGTTGAGAGTACCGAACACCTGCCCCGGGTTGATTGCCAGTTCGCGATCCGGGTAGATCTCGGCTTCGGCCAGGATCACCCCCATCAGGGTCAGGCGATAGGCGCTGGGCTGCAGGTCAAGGTTGTCGCGGATGTGCACGGTGGGCATGAGGAAGCCCAGGTCCTGCGACAGCTTCTTGCGCACGCCCTTGATTCGCGCCAGCAATTGGCCACCCTGGTTGCGATCGACCAGCGGGATCAGCCGGTAGCCGACCTCCAGGCCAATCATGTCGATCGGCGTGACGTCATCCCAGCCCAGCTCCTTGGTTTCCAGCGCGCGTTGTGGCGATGGCAGCAGGTCCTGCTGGCGCTGCGCTTCCTGCAGCGCCTGCGCCTTGGCCTTCTGCTGCTTCTTCCACACCAGGTACGCGCCACCACCGGCCAGCAGGCCAAGGCTGAGGAAGGCCACGTGCGGCATGCCCGGCACCAGGCCCATGACGATCATCAGCGCGCCGGACACCGCCAGGGCCTTGGGCGAATCGAACATCTGCCGGTTGATCAGCTTGCCCATGTCCTCGGAGCCCGAGGCGCGGGTAACCATGATCGCGGCAGCGGTCGACAGCAGCAGTGATGGCAATTGCGCCACCAAACCGTCACCGATGGTCAGCAAGGCGTACACCTTGCCGGCATCGCCAAAGCTCATGCCGTGCTGCAGCATGCCGATCAGCATGCCGCCGATCAGGTTGATGAACAGGATCAGCAAACCGGCGATGGCGTCACCGCGAACGAACTTGCTGGCACCGTCCATCGAACCGTAGAACTCGGCCTCCTGCGCCACTTCGGCACGACGGTGCTTGGCCTGGGCCTGGTCGATCAGGCCGGCGTTGAGGTCGGCGTCGATGGCCATCTGCTTGCCGGGCATGGCGTCGAGGGTGAAACGCGCGCTCACCTCCGAGATACGCCCGGCACCCTTGGTCACCACCACGAAGTTGATGATCATGAGGATGGCGAACACCACGGCACCGACCACGTAGTTACCGCCGATCACCACCTCGCCGAAGGCCTGGATCACCTTGCCGGCGGCGCCATGGCCCTCCTGGCCATGCAGCATCACCACCCGGGTGGAAGCCACGTTCAGGGCCAGGCGCAGCAGCGTGGCCACCAGCAGGATGGTAGGGAACGCAGCGAAGTCGAGCGGGCGCAGGGCGTAGACGCAGACCAGCAGGACCACGATCGACAGGGCGATGTTGAAAGTGAAGAACACATCGAGCAGGAACGGCGGTATCGGCAACATCATCATTGCCAACATCACCAGCAGCAACAGCGGCACACCCAGGTTGCCCCGACCGAGCCCGGCCAGGTTGTTACGGGCGTTGCTGATTAACTGAGTGCGATCCACCGCGAGTCCTCTTGATGCAAAACTTTGACGCACAGGGGGCGCCTGGCGCTGGCTTTGCAAGAAGCTTTCCAACTTTGCTCGACGGGGGATTTATGTTGCCTTTTCCGGCCCCTTCGCGGGCACGCCCGCTCCTACAGATGCGGCGTCGCCCTCGCGGATCATGAGGGGCGTGCCCGCGAAAGGGCCAGAAGCCCTTACACAAGATCAACTGTCGCGGCGCAGGTCCGGCGGAATCGGCAGGTCGTCCTTAAGCGGCTCTGGCCGCTTGCCTTTGCCAGCCCGGTACTGGCGGATCTGGAACACGTAGGCCAGCACCTGCGCCACCGCCAGGTAAAGCCCGGCAGGGATTTCCTGTTCGAGCTCGGTGGAGTAGTAGATCGCCCGCGCCAATGCCGGTGATTCGAGGATCTGGACCTTGTGCTCCACACCGATCTCGCGAATCTTCAAGGCAATGAAATCCGTCCCCTTGGCTAGCAGCAACGGCGCTGCCCCACCTTTTTCCGGGTCGTACTGCAAGGCCACCGCATAATGCGTCGGGTTGGTGATGATCACGTCGGCCTGCGGCACAGCCGCCATCATGCGCCGCTGCGATACCTCGCGCTGCAGCTGGCGAATACGCTGCTTGACCTCAGGCTTGCCTTCGCTGTCCTTGTACTCGTCGCGCACTTCCTGCTTGGTCATCTTCATTTTCTTGTGGGTCTGCCACAGCTGGAACGGCACGTCCGCCGCCGCGATCAGCAGCAGCCCGGCCGACATCCACAACGCACTCCAGCCCACTACCTGCAAGCTGTGGATGATCGCCTGCTCCAGCGGCTCGTTGGCGATCGACAGCAAGGCCTGGCGATCGCTGACCAGCACCACCACCGCCACCACCAGGATCACGAAGAACTTGGCCAGCGCCTTGAGCAGCTCGGTCAGGGCATGCATCGAGAACATGCGCTTGATACCCGACAGCGGATTCATGCGGCTGAACTTGGGCTGCAGCAGGCTGCCGGAGAACAGGAAACCGCTCAGTGCGATGGGTGCCACGAAGGAGATCACGAAGAGCAGGATCAGCACCGGCTGCGTCGCCCAAATCGCCATCTTGCCCGAGGCCAACAGGAAGGCGCTCATAGCCCGCTCGTCGACGATGATGTCGCGGGTCAGGCTGAAGTTCATGCGCATCATCTCCAGCAGCGTCTCGGCCAGGTGGCCGCCGAAGGCCAGCAGGCCACCGGCGCCGGCCAGGGTCACCGCCACCGTGTTCAGCTCCTTGGAGCGCGCGATCTCGCCTTTCTCGCGGGCATCGCGCTTGCGCTTTTCGGTGGGGTCTTCTGTCTTGTCCTGACCGCTCTCGCTTTCCGCCATGCTCAGCGCGCCCTCGCCAGTTCACGCAGCCATTGCAGCGCTTCGCTGGCCAATGCCTGGTAGTGGGACAGCACATCGGCCAGGCCGACCCAGAAAATGAACATGCCCATGACCAGGGTCAGCGGGAAACCGATAGAGAAAATGTTCAGTTGCGGCGCGGCGCGGGTCATCACACCAAAGGCAATGTTCACGACCAACAGCGCGGCGATCACCGGCAGAATCAGCAGCAGGCCTGCGGCAAATACCCAGCCCAGGCGCCCGGCCAGCTCCCAGAAATGGTTGACTACCAGTGCGTTGCCCACCGGCAAGGTGGTGAAGCTTTCGGTCAGCACCTCGAACACCACCAGGTGGCCATTCATCAGCAGGAACAACACACTTACCAGCATGGTCATGAACTGGCTGATCACCGTGACGTTGACACCGTTGGCTGGGTCGACCATCGAAGCGAAGGCCATACCCATCTGCACCGCGACGATCTGCCCGGCAATCACGAACACCTGGAACAGCAACTGCAACGCCAGACCGAACAGCGCGCCGACAATGATCTGCTCGGCACACAGCAGCAAACCGCGCAGGCTCAGCGGGTCGAACTCAGGCAGGGGGGGCAGTGCCGGGACGATTACCACGGTAATAGCCACCGCCACGTACAGGCGCACCCGCGCCGGCAGCATGCGAGTGCCGAGGATGGGCATGGTCATCAGCACCGCCGTCACCCGGAACAACGGCAGGATGAAGGTCGCGACCCAGGTGCCGATTTGCGTGTCGGTCAGCTCCAGCATCGGCGCGTCAACCGATCAGCTGCGGGATGTTGGTGTAGAGACTGGTGATGTACTCCATGAACTTCTGCACCAGCCACGGCCCGGCGATGATCAACGTCACCAGCATCACCAACAGGCGCGGCAGGAAACTCAGGGTCTGTTCGTTGATCTGCGTGGCGGCCTGGAACATCGCCACCACCAGGCCCACCAGCAGGCTCGGCACCACCAGCACGGCAACCATCAGCGTGGTAAGCCATAACGCATCACGGAACAGGTCGACAGCGACTTCAGGTGTCATCGGCGGCTCTCCTTGACGGCGTCAGACGCCGCCGAAACTACTGGCCAGGGTACCCATGATCAGCGCCCAGCCATCGACCAGCACGAACAGCATGATCTTGAACGGCAGCGAGATGATCAGTGGCGACAGCATCATCATGCCCATGGCCATCAGCACGCTGGCCACCACCATGTCGATGATCAGGAACGGGATGAAAATCATGAAACCGATCTGGAACGCGGTCTTCAGCTCGGAGGTGACGAACGCCGGCACCAGGATCGTCAGCGGCACCTGGTCCGGGCCGGCGATGTCTGTACGCTTGGACAGGCGCATGAACAGGTCGAGGTCGCTTTGCCGGGTTTGTGCCAGCATGAAGTCCTTGAGCGGCCCCTGGGCCTTGTCGATGGCCTGCTGGGCGGTCATCTGCTCCTTCAGGTACGGCTGCAGGGCGTCCTGGTTCACCCGGTCGAACACCGGCGCCATGATGAACATGGTCAGGAACAGCGCCATGCCGGTCAGCAACTGGTTCGACGGCGTCTGCTGCAGGCCCAAGGCCTGACGCAGGATCGAGAACACGATGATGATGCGGGTGAAGCTGGTCATCAGGATGACGAACGCCGGGATGAAGCTGAGCGCAGTCATGATCAGCAGGATCTGCAGGCTGACCGAATATTCCTGCTGCCCGTCCGGGGTATTGGACAGGGTAATGGCCGGGATCGACAGCGGGTCGGCACCCAGGGCCAGCGGCGCAGCCAGCAGCAGCGCCAGAGTCAACAACACACGCAGCGCGCCACTCATCACTTCTTGTCCTTAGGGTCCTTGCCCATCAGCTCCATCAGCCGCTGGGCAAACTCCGGCGTCGCCTGGCGGGCGTTTTCCGGCACTTCCACGGGCTCGGCCAGCACATGCAGGGCCTCGATGCTGCCAGGGGTATGGCCGATCAGGATCTGCTCCTTGCCCACCTGCACCAGCAGCAGGCGGTCACGCGGGCCGATGGCCCGGCTGCCGACGATCTCGATCACCTGCCCGCCCTTCACCGCCGTGCTTTGCAGACGCCGCAGCAACCAGGCCAGGAAGAAGATCAGGCCGACCACCAGCAGCAGGCCGAAAACCATCTGCGCCAGCTGCCCACCGAGGCTGCCAGGTGCGGTTGCCGGTGTGGCCGCAGGTGTGGCCGCGGCCAGGCAAGCCTGGCTGGCGAGCAGCGCGGCAGCCGCCGCGATGGCGCGCATCGTGCCCTTCACTCAGCGCAGCTTCTTGATACGTTCGCTGGGGCTGATCACGTCGGTCAGGCGGATGCCGAACTTCTCGTTGACCACCACTACCTCGCCATGGGCGATCAGCGTGCCGTTGACCAGCACGTCGAGCGGTTCGCCGGCCAGGCGGTCGAGCTCGATCACCGAGCCCTGGTTGAGCTGCAGCAGGTTGCGGATGTTGATCTCGGTGCTGCCCACTTCCATGGAAATGTTCACCGGGATATCCAGGATCACGTCCAGGTTCGGGCCTTCGAGGCTGACGTTTTCGTTCGGCTTCGGCGAGCTGGCGAACTCCTCCATCGGCAGGCGTCCCGGTCCGCTGGTGCTGCTGCCGGTGTCACCACCCAGCAGTGCATCAATATCGGCCTGGCCGGCTGCACCGGTTTCTTCCAGTGCCGCAGCCCACTCATCGGCCAGTGCCTGGTCCTCTGCGGAGGTAATCTCGTTTTCGTTAGCCATGGTTTCCTCGACAGGCATTCAATTCGTTATGTGCGATCGGCACGCCGTCAGCGGCGTTCGATCGGGTCGATGATCTGCAGCGCCAGGTTGCCCTTGTGCGAACCCAGGCGCGCCTTGAACGACGGCACGCCGTTGGCACGCAGCACCAGGTGCTCGGGCAGCTCCACCGGGATCACGTCGCCAGGCTGCATGTGCAGGATGTCGCGCAGCTTCAACTGGCGACGGGCTACGGTGGCGGTCAGCGGCACGGCAACATCCAGCACGTCCTCGCGCAGGGCCTTGACCCAGCGCTCGTCCTGGTCGTCCAGGTCGGACTGGAAACCGGCGTCGAGCATTTCCCGCACCGGCTCGATCATCGAGTACGGCATGGTCACGTGCAGGTCGCCGCCACCGCCGTCCAGCTCGATGTGGAAGGTGGACACCACCACCGCCTCGCTGGGGCCGACGATGTTGGCCATGGCCGGGTTGACCTCGGAGTTCATGTACTCGAAGGTGACCGGCATGATTGCCTGCCAGGCTTCCTTGAGGTCGACGAAGCACTGGTCCAGCACCATGCGCACCACGCGCAACTCGGTGGGGGTGAACTCGCGGCCTTCGATCTTGGCATGGCGGCCATCGCCGCCGAAGAAGTTGTCCACCAGCTTGAACACCAGCTTGGCATCGAGGATGAACAGCGAAGTGCCGCGCAGCGGCTTGATCTTGACCAGGTTGAGGCTGGTCGGCACGTACAGCGAGTGCACGTATTCGCCGAACTTCATCACCTGCACGCCACCCACCGCCACGTCGGCGGAGCGGCGCAGCAGGTTGAACATGCTGATACGGGTGTAGCGGGCGAAGCGCTCGTTGATCATTTCCAGGGTCGGCATGCGACCCCGCACGATACGGTCCTGACTGGTCAGGTCGTAGCTTTTGATGCTGCCAGGCTCGGATGCACTCTCGGTCTGCACCAGCCCGTCGTCGACGCCATGCAACAGGGCATCGATTTCATCCTGGGACAGCAGGTCCTGTACGGCCATTGCGGACTCCTACTGCAATACGAAATTGGTGAACAGCAACTGGTCGACGACCGGCTTGCCGACTTCCTTCTGCGCCACTTCCTGGACCACTGCGGTGGCCTTCTGACGCAGCATTTCCTGCCCCACCGGGCTGCCGGCCAGGGTGTCGAAGCCTTGCCCGGAGAACATCATCACCAGGTTGTTGCGGATCACCGGCATGTGCACCTTGAGCGCATCCAGGTCGGCCTGGTTGCGTGCTTGCAGGGTGATGCTCACCTGCATGTAGCGCTGGCGACCGTTCTGGTTGAAGTTGACCACGAAGGCCGGGGTCAGTGCTTCGTAGATAGCCGCTGGCTTGACGTTGCTGGCTGCAGGATCGGCGGCCGGGGCCGGCTCGCTCTTGTGCATGATGAACCAGGTAGCGCCCACCGACAGGCCGATCGCCAGCAACAGGCCCACTACTGCCAGCAGGATCAGCTTGAGTTTGCCTTTAGTGGCGGGGTCTTTGACTGCTTCGCTCTTCGCCATGCCAATAATCCGTCGTCCATCGGGGGTTCAAGGGAGGATGGCTTGGCTTGAGCAAGTGTTATGCCAGATTTTGTAGAGGATGGGTTCCGGCAGGTTTTGCGGCGCTGCCTTCTTCGCGGGCACGCCCGCTCCCACAGGCAACGCACAGGATTCGAAACCGATGAAATACCTGTGGGAGCGGGTGCGCCCGCGAAGAGGCCGGCTCAGGCTAACGGTTATCAGGCGTAATAATCGACCGCACTGTCGCCAACAACCACCTGCTGCTCCACAGGCCGGGCGCTATCGACTGCCTCTACCCCGCCCTGCTCGGCCCGGCGCGCCGCCACCCCGGACAGGTTGCTGCCCTGCGCCTGACCCTGCTGCTGTTGCCCGCGCGACTGGTCGGCCACGTTGACATCCGGCTGTGCCAGCCCCTGCTGGGCGAACAGCTCGCGCAGGCGGTGCACCTGGCTGTCGAGGGCGTCACGCACGCCGGCGTGGCCGCTGATGAAGGTGACCTGGGTCGACTGGTCCGCCGCAACATTGACGCGAATGTCCAGGCGGCCCAGTTCAGCCGGCTCCAGCTGGATATCCGCCGACTTCAGGTTCTGGCTGGACAGGTACATGACCCGATTGACCAGGCCCTCGGCCCAGGCGTTCTGGTTCATCGGCAGCGGTTGGTGCAATGGGCTGGCGTTGGCTGGCACGGCATTGGCGGTCTTGGCCGTGGCGGCCTGGGTCAGGTTGGCCAGGCGGTTGGCGAAATCGTCGATGCGCGTATCGCTGCCAGCGCCCTTGGTGTCCTTCAGGCCATCTTCGAGCAAGGCAGCAAAGGCCTTGTCGCCGGGCTCGCCCGCCTCACCCTCGGCATTCTCGACCAGATTCGCCAAGGTATTGACGGCCATCTGCCCCTCCTCGCCCTGAGCCTGCGAAGCGTCCAGGGCATGTGCCGAAGTCGCCCCTTTGGCCTGGGCGCTTTGCTCCAGCGCCAGACGCAAGGTCGGCAGGTTGGCCAGAGGGTCGGCGTCAGGATCGAAGGTTTCCTCGGCGGCAGACTCCTCGGGCAGCACGGCCGTGACCTGCGCCGTGGCGGCCTGCAACACCGGCGCCACCGCCTCGGCCTGCGCCTGGATCAGTTGAGCGCCAGGCTGGGCGTCGGTTACCTGGCCGGCCACCAGGCTGGCATCGCGCAAGCCGGTGTCAGCCTTGGCCTGGTCGTCGGCTGGCAATTGTTTGCCGTCATCGGCAACTGCGGGTTTGTCGGCAGCGGCTTTCTTGCCGCCCTGCGCCGCCTCTGGCTTGGCCTGGGCGACCTTGTCGTCCTGCCCTGCGGCCTTGTCGCGGCCCTGCTTGGCCATCACCTGGCCGAAGCCTTCGCCCTTGTCGCCCGGCGCCTGCAGCGGCTTGTCGGCCTGTGCGGTGGCCGAACGCGAGGTATTGGCAACGGCGTTGCCTTGCAGCAATGGGTTGGGTGCGACAGGCATCGAGCGGTCTCCGCGCCAGAAACAAAAAAAACATCCAGCCAGAGACAGGCAAGACTCGCGCCAAGTCGTGTATCAACCCGCCGAAATGCGTTGCTGCTCACCTCGGTAGAAGCGCTGTACCTCGACGAACTCCAGGTCGATGCGGTTGATCAGGTCCTCGATGCCATACAGCGGAGGCCGCCGCGCGCGCTCCTCCAGTTGCTGGCACAGGCTGGCCAGTGCAACCGCGCCCATATTGCTGCTACTGCCCTTGAAACTATGGGCCGCAGAACCGAGCTCTTCAGCATTTTTGGCCGCATGCAACTGGCCCAGGCGCCGCTCGGAGTCGTCAAGAAAGGTTTGCACCAACTGCAGGTAGCCATCTTCCATGACCTCACGCAGGTCGCTGAGTACCTTGTGGTCAATATGCATGTCAGTCACTTGTTCACTCCTTGATCAAGCCAGATTATGCCCGAGCCAACCCGTGGCTCACCAGACGAACTCCACATGCGCGCAACGCCCGCCTTCACTCCAGCACGCGCTGCTGGCCAGCCGCCGAACCAGATTCAGGCCACGCCCGCTCAGCCCCTGCTCCAGCGTGGGCCGCGACAGCACGCCCTGCACATCGAACCCGGCACCACTGTCACGGACCTCGATCATCAGACGCCCGCCGTCGGCATGCGGTTCAACCTTGAAATCGATGCGCACGTAACCGTCGGTCAACACCCCGAGGCGCCGGGCGCGCTCTTGATAATAGTCTGCAAAGCCTTGGCCATCGCGCTTGAGCTGCGAATCCAGGCCCAGCACGCCATGCTCCAGCGCGTTTGAATAAAGCTCGCTGAGCACACTGTGCAGGTTGCCGGTGCGCGCACGCAGGCCGTGAATCTCCTGCAACAACTGCACCAGGTACGGCACCGGGTTGAAGCGTTTGAGGCTCTCGCCACGCACCTCGAACCCCAGCGACCAGTCCAGCGGGCTGGAGCGGCCGCTATCAGAGTAGATCATCGGCGCCGGCACCCGCTCCTCGGCACAGAACATACGAATGTCGCACAGGCTGATGTCATCGCGCGGGCGCCCGCCAAAGCGCTCCAGGGCCTGCATCACTTCGTCGAACAGCCGCGCCGGGTCACGGTTGTCGGCCAGCACCCTGCGCAGGCGCTGCACGCCGAACAGGCGCTCCTGGTCGTCGGCCGTATCGAGCACGCCGTCCGAAAGCAGCAGCAGGCGCTCACCCGGCGCCAGCGGCAGCACTTCGGTACTGTCATCGAAACGCTCAGCGTCCAGGATGCCCAGCGGCAGGTGTCGCGAACCCAGCGCCGACAGCACCTGGCCATCCACTGCCAGGCGATAGCCATCAGGCATACCGCCGTTCCACACCTCCACCGAACCGCGCTGCATGCTGAGGTTGAGCAGCAGCGCACAACAGAACATGTCCACCGGCAAGATGCGCTTGAGCTTGGCGTTCATCTCGCGCAGGACCTGCGCCATGCCGTAGCCCTTGGCAGTCATGCCGTAGAACACTTCGGCCAGCGGCATCGCCCCTACCGCCGCCGGCAGGCCGTGGCCGGTAAAGTCGCCGAGCAGCACACGCATGTCGCCGGACGGGGTGAACGCGGCCAGCATCAGGTCGCCATTGAACAGCGCATAGGGCGATTGCAGGTAGCGGATGTTAGGCGCGGCAAGGCAGCCGGAGTGGGCCACCTTGTCGAACACCGCCTTGGCCACCCGCTGCTCGTTGAGCAGGTGGTGGTGGTGCCGGGCAATCTGGTCACGCTGCTCCAGCACGGTGGCCTGCAGCCGGCGCAGTCGGTCCATGGCGCGGATCTTGGCACCAAGGATCACCGCACTGTAGGGCTTGGCCATGAAGTCGTCGCCCCCTGCCTCCAGGCAGCGCACCAGGCCTTCCTCCTCGTTCAATGAAGTCAGGAAAATGATCGGCACCAGCGCTTCGCCGGCCAGGGCCTTGATCTGTCGCGCCGCCTCGAAGCCATCCATCACCGGCATCAGCGCATCCAGCAGCACCAGTTGCGGGCGCCGCTCGACGAACAACGCCACCGCCTGCTCGCCGTTTTCCGCGGTAAATACTTGATGACCCTGACGGCGCACGATCTGCGCCAGCAGCAGGCGGTCGGCGGCACCGTCTTCGGCCACCAGCACGGTCAACGCCTGTTCGGCCGGCATGTCGGCGCTCAACTGATATCGAAGAGTTTTTCGAAATTGGAGATGGCGAGTATCTTGCGCACGTCGGAGCTGGCATGCACCACTCGCACATCCGACTCATCGCCGCCTGCATGGTCACGCAGCAACAGCAGCATGCCGAGCGCGGAACTGTCGAGGTAGGTGGTGTCCTTCAGGTCGACGACCACCGAATCTGGCCGGCTGGGCTGGCGTTCGTAGGCGTCGCGAAATTCCTGGTGCTTGCCGAAATCGAAGCGCCCCTTGATCTTTATCGTCAGCTTTTTCCCGTCCTGCGAAAAATCAGTCTCGACTGCCATGCTAGCGATTCCTTCGATGATGGCGGATGCAACTCCATAAAGGTTTAGCAGGCGATGGCGGGGGTGGCAAGCATGTGGGCTGCCTGTCCCGGCCTCTTCGCGGGTGAACCCGCCCCCACAGGATCTCCACAAATTCGAATCCTGCGCCGTGCCTGTGGGAGCGGGTTTACCCGCGAAGAGGCCAGTACAGGCTATAGGTGATTCTGCCGCGGCAGGCGTTGTGAGAGCTCGTCGAGCAGGCGCTGCTCGCGCTTGTCTTCGGCCCGCCGGGCTTCCTCCAGATAGCGCTGTACCAGCTTGCGCAGGCCTTCCACCCGGGCATAGGCCTGCTGCCAGGTGCCGCGGGCGTTGTTGAGGTTGTTCTGGTGCCAGACCAGGCTCTGGCGCTGCTGAGTCATGGCCGTTTCCAGCTGCCCGAGGAAGCGCTGGTAATTGACCAGCCAGCTACCGTTTACCCCCTGCCCGCCGCGGTTGATCCACTGCAGCTGGTAATCCTCGCGAAACCGCTCGAGCTCGGCCAGCTTGGCCTGGGCAGTGGCCACCTGCTGCTGGAACTGCCCAAGGCGCTGCGCCGCCTTGCGCTCGGTCTCTTCGGCCATGTCCACCACCGGCGCCAGGCGCGCGGCACGTCCAGGCAGCGCCATGGCTTATCAGCCTGCCGGGGGCGTGAAGATCGCCCCCAGCTGGTCGCGGCTTTGCGCCATGCCCACGTTCTCGCGCAGGCCCTGGCGCAGAAACTCCACCAGCTTCGACTGCAGGGCAATGGCCAGATCGGTTTCCGGGTCGCCACCCGCCACGTAGGCACCCACACTGATCAGGTCACGGCTTTGCGACAGGCGCGACCACAGCTGCTTGAACTTTTGCGCCTGGCGCAAATGGTCGGCATCGACCACCTGAGGCATGACCCGACTGATCGAGGCTTCGATGTCGATAGCCGGGTAATGGCCTTCCTCGGCCAACCGCCGCGACAGCACGAAGTGGCCATCGAGCACACCACGCGCCGAGTCGGCAATCGGGTCCTGCTGGTCGTCACCCTCGGACAACACAGTGTAGAACGCGGTGATCGAACCACCGCCTGGCTCGCCGTTGCCGGCCCGCTCCACCAGCTTGGGCAGCTTGGCGAACACCGACGGCGGGTAACCCCGGGTGGCCGGCGGTTCGCCGATGGCGAGGGCAATTTCACGCTGGGCCTGGGCGAAACGAGTCAGCGAGTCCATCAGCAACAGCACGTTCTTGCCCTTGTCGCGGAAGTACTCGGCGATACGTGTGCAGTACATGGCGGCGCGCAGGCGCATCAGCGGCGCATCGTCGGCGGGCGAAGCGACCACAACCGAGCGCTTGAGGCCTTCCTCACCCAGGATATGCTCGATGAATTCCTTGACCTCGCGGCCCCGCTCACCGATCAGGCCGACGACGATGATTTCGGCTTCGGTGAAGCGGGTCATCATGCCCAGCAACACCGACTTGCCCACGCCGGTACCGGCGAACAAGCCCAGGCGCTGGCCGCGACCGACGGTGAGCAGGCCATTGATGCTGCGGATACCCACATCCAGCGGTTTGCTGATGGGGTCGCGGTTCAACGGGTTGATCACCGGGCCGTCCATCGGCACCCAGTCCTCGGCCTTCATCCCGCCCTTGCCATCCAGCGCACGGCCGGCGCCGTCGAGCACCCGGCCGAGCATGCTCATGCCCATGGGCAGGCGGCCGCCGTCATCCAGCGGCACCACCCGGGCGCCGGGAGCGATGCCGACGATGCTGCCGACCGGCATGAGGAATACCTTGGGCCCGGCAAAACCCATGACTTCGGCTTCCACCTGCACCGGGTGATAACTGTCGTCGTTGATTACCAGGCAGCGGCTGCCGACTGCAGCGCGCAGGCCTTCGGCTTCCAGGGTGAGGCCAACCATGCGCAGCAGGCGGCCTTCGACGATGGGCTGGGCCGGCAGTTCGATGGCCTCGGCATAACTGCCCAGGCGTTTGCCGAAGCTGGTGCGTTCAAGGTGCATCCGGGGTATCCACCAGGCTGTCCAGATCAATGGACATATCCGCTGCCGCCGGGTGCAGCGAATGGTCGTGCAACTGATCGAACAGTTGCGCCACGGCTTTCTCGATGCGGGTTTCCATGGTCGCGTCGATGCGGCTGTGCGCGGTCTCGATACGGCAGCCGCCTGGTAGCAGCGCGCTGTCCTCGAGCAGCCGCCAGCTTTCCTCATGGCGCTCGCGCAGGGCCTTGGCCAGCTCGAAATCCTGCGGGTTGAGATGGATGCGGATATTGTCCGCGCCCATGGGCAGCAGCTTGAGCGCTTCGCGCAGTACCTGGGTGATCTGGCTGGAATCACTCCGCAGTTCGCGACCGATTACCTGACGGGTCATGTGAGCAACCAGGTGGACCAGGGCCTTCTCGATCTGCGTGTCTTGCTCGGCGATCGGCTCCATCAGGTTGGTCATCAGGCGGTCGAGGCTTTCCAGCTTGGTCTTCAGGGCCTCTTCGGCTTCCTGGCGGACCTTGAGCTGGGTGCTATGGAAGCCCTCGCGCTCACCGGTGGCAAAGCCTTCGTTGTAGGCTTCCTGGCGGATGGCCTCGAGTTCTTCCAGGGTCAGTGGCTGGACTTCTTCCAGCGGCACTTCCTCGACTTCTTCCTCGACTACCTCGGGCTCCGGCTCCGGTTCGGGCTCAGGCTCGGGTTCCGGGTCGAAGCTGGGCAGCGCCCATACGTCCACGCCTTCGAGGTCGCGGGCGCGGATCAGGTCGCTGGGGTGATGTTCTTTGGTGGGCATGTTTTCAGGTACTCAACGCATCTTCGACCTACGCGGGTCTCTGTGGGAGCGGGCGTGCCCGCGAACACGGGCATCGCCCGTGCCATCCACCGCAGCGCCTGCTTCGCGGGCACGCCCGCTCCCACAGGGTCAACGGTGGGTTCACCATCAGTGTCAGATCATTTCCTCGGCACCCTTGCCGCCGAGCACGATCTCGCCGGCCTCGGCCATGCGGCGGGCGATGGTGAGGATTTCCTTCTGCGCCGTTTCCACGTCGCTGACCCGCACCGGCCCCTTGGCCTCCAGGTCGTCGCGCAACAGCTCCGAGGCACGTTTGGACATGTTCTTGAAGATCTTGTCCTTGACCCGCTCGTCGGCGCCCTTGAGCGATACCACCAGCACGTCGGACGAGACTTCGCGCAGCAGCGCCTGGATGCCACGGTCGTCGACATCGGCCAGGTTGTTGAAGACGAACATCAGGTCTTCGATCTGCTCCGACAGGTCGCTGTCGATCTCGCGGATCGCGTCCATCAGCGCACCTTCCACCGAGCTGTCGAGGAAGTTCATGATGTCGGCGGCGCGCTTGATGCCACCCAAGGTGGTACGTGCCGCATTGGAATTGCCCGAGAACTGCTTCTCGAGGATCTGGTTCAGCTCCTTCAACGCCGCCGGTTGCACAGTGTTCAGCGACGACACGCGCAGGACGATGTCCAGGCGCACCTTGTGGTCGAAGTTGCTCAACACTTCGCCGGCCTGGTCGGGGTCGAGGTAGGCGACCACGATGGCCTGGATCTGCGGGTGCTCGTAGCGGATCACATCGGCAACGGCGCGCGGCTCCATCCACTTGAGGCTGTCCAGGCCACTGGTGTTGCCACCGAGCAGGATGCGGTCGACCAGGCCGTTGGCCTTGTCCTCGCCCAGCGCCTGGTTGAGCATCTTGCGGATGTAGGCATCGGAGCCCACGCCCAGGCTGGTCTGGTCGCCGACGATTTCGACGAACTCGCTCATCACCTGCTCGACCTGGTCACGGTGCACATTGCCCATCTGGGCCATGGCCACACCCACCCGCTGTACTTCCTTTGGCCCCATGTGCCGCAGCACCTGGGCCGCGTCGGTCTCGCCCAAAGAAAGCAGGAGGATTGCCGCCTTGTCGACGCGGCTCAGCTTGGCGGTAACGGCTCGGTTGTCACTCATCGGCGTTGATCCACTCTTTCACGACCTGGGCAACGCGGCCCGGGTCTTCGGCCACCAGGCCTTTGATTGCGTTGAGCTGTGCCTCGTAACCCTCGCTGGGGCTAGGCAGCAGAATGCTTGTCGGGCCACCCAGAGTGACGCGGTCGTTGGCCAGTTCGCCATCCAGACCCATCATGCCGCCCAGCTCCATGTCGCTGTCCGGGGCAGCCTGCTTGCCGCCCCCTGTAATATTGTTCAGCACCGGCCGCAACACACCGAATACCAGTACCAGGATGAACACCACGCCCAGCACCTGCTTGACGATGTCCCAGAACCACGGCTGCTGGTAGAAGGCGATGTCGGCGATCTCTTCGCCACGGTCGGCGGCGAACGGCACGTTGATCACCGTCACACTGTCGCCACGGCTGGCATCGAAGCCGACCGCGTCCTGTACCAGGCGCGTGAAGCGTGCCAGGTCCTCGGCGCCCCAAGGCGCACGGGTGGTGTCGCCGGTGGCCGGGTCGATCTTGACCTGATCGTCCACCACTACCGCCACCGACAGGCGGGTCATGCGCCCCTGCTGCTGGCGGGTATGGCTGATGGAGCGGTCGAGCTCGAAGTTCTTGGTACTCTGCTGACGTTTATCCGACGGATACGGCGCAAGCATAGGCTGGCCGGTGGCCGGGTCCATGATCTGCTGACCATTGGCATCCACCAGCGGCTGGCCTGGCTGGATGGCAGCAGCCGGCGTGGCGGCGCCACCGGTTGTCTGCGGTGCCGATGCAGCGCCTGGCGGCTGGTTGCTCAGCGCGCCAGGCACGCCTTGCGGGCCTTGGCTGCTGGCACGTTGTTCATCGACCGATTGCTCGCTGCGCAGCGCCGGCTGGTCGGGGTTGAACTGCTCGGAGGTGGACTCGACCGCGCTGAAGTCCAGGTCGGCAGACACTTCGGCCTTGTAGCGGTCATTGCCCAGCACCGGCTGCAGGATGTTGTGTACCCGCTGGGTGAGCATGCTTTCTACCCGGCGGCTGTAGTCGAACTGCTTGCCTGCCTGGGTCAGGGCGGTGTCCTGGATCTGCTCGGACAGCAGGTTGCCCTTCTGGTCGACTACTGTGACCTGGGACTTGTCCAGTTCCGGCACGCTGGTGGCGACCAGGTTGACGATGGCCATCACCTGCCCGGCTTCCAGGGCACGGCCCGGGTACAGTTCGACCAGTACCGAGGCGCTGGGCTTGCGTTCGTCACGCACGAACACCGAGCTTTTCGGGATGGCCAGGTGCACGCGCGCGCCCTTGACGTTGTTCAGGCTGGACACGGTACGCGCAAGTTCGCCTTCCAGGCTGCGACGGTAACGGGTGGCTTCCATGAACTGGCTGGTGCCCAGGCCCTGCTCCTTGTCGAGCAGCTCGAAACCGACGTTGCCATCGCTTGGCGCCACCCCGGCGGCCGCCAGTTTCAGGCGCGCACGGGAGAGGTCGTCGGCCTTGACCAGCAGAGCCCCGGAGTTGGGCTCGACGTTGTAGGGGATGTCGGCGGCGGCCAGGGTATCCATGACCTGCTTGGTGTCCATGCCGGCCAGGCTGCCGTACAGCGGACGGTAATCGGGTTGTTGCGACCACAGCACCACGGCAAAGCCGATCGCCACGCTGGCGGCCAGGCCGACCATGAGGCCGATCTGACGCAGCATGGGCATCTGCGCGATGTTTTCCAGAAACGCCATGCCGAACAGCGGCGGCTTGGCCGCGGGCGGGCCGCTCTTGGCAGGGGCGTTGTCGACGACTGCTTCAGCCATGGTTTACGTCCGTCCTCAAACCGGCATCTGCATGATGTCCTGGTACGCCTGGACCAGCTTGTTGCGTACCTGGGTCAGGGCCTGCATCGACACGCTGGCCTTTTGCGAAGCGATCATCACGTCGGTCAGGTCGACGCCACTCTTGCCGATCTCGAAAGCGTTGGCCAGTTGGGTCGAAGCCTGCTGAGTCTCATGCACCTTGCCGATGGCCTGGCCGAGCATGTCGGCAAAGGTACTCTGCCCCGGCGCCAGCTCGGGGGCGGCGGCCACCTTGGGCAGCGACATGGCATCGGCCTGCATGGCCCGCATGTCCAACATCAGACGATTGAATTCAACACCTTGGCTCATGACCCTTCTCTCTCCTGCGGCCGCATTTTTTTGACAGTGATGCGGCGGATAGCCAACCTAAAGCAACAAAGGTGCCAGCCTTGGCGAGCAACGCGATCCCTGTGGGAGCGGGCGCGCCCGCGAACACCGGCACAGCCGGTGCCAGCCATCGCGTCGAATTCTTCGCGGGCACGCCCGCTCCCACACGGGGACCGCGCCAGCAGCGGTATATATTGCCCGTCAGCCGAACAGGCTGGCCTCGACGTCAAACCCGGCATCGCGCATCTGCGCCAGCTTGTAGCGCAAGGTACGCGGGCTTATCCCCAGGCGTTCGGCCGCCTCCTTGCGGCGGCCGCGCTCGGCTCGCAGGGTGTCGATGATCATCTGGTACTCATGACGACGCATGTCATCGCCCAGCCCGCCAGCCTCGGCCACCACCTCGAGTGATGGCTCTGTGCCGGCTGACAATGGAATGGCGCCCGCCAGACAGAAATCCGCCGCCTCGATCACCCCACCCTGCTGCAGGATCAACGCCCGCTGCAGGGCATTGTCCAGTTCGCGTACGTTGCCCGGCCAGGCGTACGCCTGCAGGCAGTCTTGTGCCTGGGGCGACAGGCGCACCGGGGCATGCTTCATCTTGGCCACGTGGCGCGCCAACAAGCGCTCGGCCAGTTGCAGGATGTCACCCGGGCGTTCGCGCAGCGGGCGCCAGGCCAGAGGGAACACCGACAGGCGATAGTACAGGTCTTCACGAAAACGCCCGGCAGCCACTTCGCCAGCCAGGTCACGGTTGGTGGTGGCCAGCACACGGATATCCAGGCTGATCGGCTTGCGCCCGCCGACCCGCTCCACCTCGCGCTCCTGCAGCACGCGCAAAAGCTTGGCCTGCAAAGCCATCGGCATTTCCGAGATTTCATCGAGCAGCAAGGTGCCACCCTCGGCCTGCTCGAACTTGCCGACCTGGGCGGCAATGGCGCCAGTGAAGGCGCCCTTCTCGTGGCCGAACAGGGTGGCCTCGAGCATGTTGTCGGGGATGGCCGCACAGTTGATCGCCACGAAGGGTTGAGCCGCGCGCGCCGACTGTTGGTGGATATAGCGCGCCAGCACTTCCTTGCCGGTGCCGGACTCGCCCGAAATCAGCACGGTCGAGTCACTGCGCGCCACGCGGGCGGCCAGCTCCAGCAACTGTCGGCTGGCTGGCTCGCAAGCCACCGGGCCTTCTTCTTCAGCCACGCGCCCGGCGGCATGCCGCTCGACCAGGCTGAGCAATGCCTTGGGCTCGAACGGCTTGACCAGATAGTCGGCAGCCCCTTGGCGCATCGCCTCGACGGCGCGCTCCACCGCGGCATGCGCAGTCATCAGCAACACGGGCAGTTGCGGTTGCTGGCGGCGCAGCTGGGCCAGCAGTTGGTGCCCATCCATGCCAGGCATGTTCACATCGCTGACCACCAGGCTGAAGGCCTCCTCCAGCACTGCTTCCAACGCTTCTTCGGCACTGCCTACCGCCTGGTAGGCGAAACCGCCGATTTCCAGGGTATCGCCCAGTGCCTGGCGCAATACACGGTCGTCCTCGACCAGCAGCACCTTGATCGTCATTACATGCCCTCCGCCAGCTGCCCACCGATCAACGGCAGCTCCACCCACACACAGGTGCCACGGCCAACCTTGGAGCGCAGGCGCAGCGTACCTTGGTGCGCACGCACCACGGCCTTGACCACGGCCAAGCCCAAGCCGGTGCCAGTGGCCTTGGTGGTCAGGAACGGCTCGCCCAGGCGACCGAGCAGGTCGGCATCTATGCCACTGCCGGCGTCGCTTACACACAGGTGCAGGCTGCGCTCGCGGCGGAACAGGTGCACCTTCAGGCGCGCCGGGCCGTCGCTGGCTTGCAGCGCATTTTCGATCAGGTTGAGCAATGCACCAATCAAGGTGTCCCGGTTGCACAGCAGCTCACCCAGGTGGCTGTCGCACTGCCAGCGCACGGCGTGCCCTTGCACATGCGCCTGGGCAGCCTGCTGCAGAGCCTGGAACAGGGCTTTTGGCGTGACTCGATCACCCAGCGGCAGCTCGCCACGAGCGAATACCAACATGTCGCGGACCTGATGCTCCAGCTCGTGCAGGCGCTCCTTCAGGGTGCCGGCAAAGCGCTGGCGGGTTTCCGCGCCCAGGTCTTGTTCGGGGTCAGCCAGGTGGCTGGCATAGAGCATTGCCGCCGACAGCGGGGTGCGGATCTGGTGCGCCAGCGAGGCAACCATGCGCCCCAGCGACGACAGACGCTCGTGGCGAGCCAATTGGTCCTGCAGGCGACGGGTTTCGGTCAGGTCGTTGAGCAACACCAATTGGCCAGGTTCGGCATCCAGCGAGCGAGTGGCAATGGACAGGCGGCGGCCATCGCGCAGCGAGACTTCGTGACCGTCATCCTTGCGTGGGGCAAAGCTGCGGGCGATCACCTGGCGCCACAGCTGGCCGACCAGCGGCTCGCCGAGCAATTCGCAGGCTGCCGGGTTGGCTTCGCGTACCAGGCCCTGGCCATCGATCACGATCACCCCGCCGGGCAGCAGGTCCAACAGGTTTTGCAGGCGGTTGGCCAGGCGTTCCTTTTCGCTCAGTTCATCGATGCGCTGGGCGCTGACCACCGCCAGCTCGCCCTTGAGCTCGCTGACCCGGGCCTCCAGCAGGCTGTAGGACTGACTCAACTGGCTGGACACCTGATTGAACAGGGCGAAGGCCTGCTCGACACCCTGGCGACTGTCCTGCTCGATCGGGGTTTGCCCCTGCGGATCGGGGGCTCGGATTACGTGGGCGGCCTGGGGCATCTTGCTCTCTCGCGTGGCTGACCGTCATAAAAACGGTGTGTTACCAGCGGTGTAGCAATAGCCGTGCCGGAGATAGGGATTTGGGTTGGCTGTGCCGGCCCCTTCGCGGGTGAACCCGCTCCTACAGGGATATCATCGAATCAAGCTGTGCATCGTTCCTGTGGGGGCGGGCGTGCCCGCGAAGAGGCCGGTACAGACAACCGCCAGGCGTCAATCCTCCGCCTGCTCCTCGCCGCCCTGGCGGCTCATGCCATACTTGCGCATCTTCTCGACCAAGGTGGTGCGGCGAATGCGCAAACGTTCAGCTGCGCGCGCAACGATACCGTTGGCATCGTCCAGCGCCTGCTGGATCAGGCCCTGCTCCAGGCTGCCCAGGTAATCCTTCAGGTCCAGGCCTTCAGGTGGCAGCATGGCGTGGTTGCTGAAGTTCGGCGTATGGCCGTTGATCGCCACGCGCTCTTCCAGGTCGCTGCGCAGGCTGTCGACCATCTGCTCGTCTTCGTCATCGACGTAACGGAATTTCTTCGGCAGCTCGGAAACGCCAATCACCCCGTACGGGTGCATGATCGCCATGCGCTCGACCAGGTTGGCCAGCTCACGTACGTTGCCCGGCCAGCCGTGGCGACACAGCGACATGATCGACGCGGAGTTGAAGCGGATGGACCCGCGCTTCTCGTGCTCCATGCGCGAGATCAGCTCATTCATCAGCAGCGGGATGTCTTCCACCCGCTCACGCAGCGGCGCCATCTCGATGGGGAACACGTTCAGGCGGTAGTACAGGTCTTCGCGGAACGTACCCTCCTCGATCATGGTCTCGAGGTTCTTGTGGGTCGCGGCAATGATGCGCACATCGATGCTCTGGGTCTTGTTGCTGCCCACGCGCTCGAAAGTACGCTCCTGCAGCACGCGCAACAGCTTGACCTGCATCGGCAACGGCATGTCGCCGATTTCGTCAAGGAACAGGGTACCGCCGTTGGCCAGCTCGAAGCGCCCGGCACGGCTGGTGATCGCCCCGGTGAAGGCGCCCTTCTCGTGGCCGAACAGTTCGCTTTCCAGCAGCTCGGCCGGGATCGCACCGCAGTTGACCGGCACGAACGGCGCTTCGCGGCGTTTGGAATGGTAGTGCAGGTTGCGCGCGACCACTTCCTTGCCGGTGCCGGACTCACCCAGGATCAGCACGCTGGCATCGGTATCGGCCACTTGCTGCATCATCTGCCGCACGTGCTGAATGGCACGGCTGGTGCCGACCAGGCTGCGGAACAGGTTGGGTTCGCGCTGGCGACCACGCTCGCGCGCCTGGTCGTACATCTCGCGATAGACCTGGGCACGGTGCAGCGAATCCAGCAGCTGGCTGTAGCTTGGCGGCATTTCCAGGTTGGAAAGCACCCGGCGGCGAAGGTCTTCCGGGAACTCCGCAGAAGAAATTTCACCTAAAAGCAGAACCGGAAGGAACTCATCCCACCCAGTCACTGTCTTAACGAGCCCAAGCACACTGCCCGGGGCATTTACAGTGCCGATAAGCACGCACAGCACTTCGCGACTCGAAGACAACGGCTCGACCACTTGCTGCCAGTCCTGGCTGGAGCAAGCGAGGTTTTCTTCGCCGAGGAAGTTAAGCACCACCGCCAGGTCGCGGCGGCGTGCGCTGTCGTCGTCGATCAGCAGAATCTTGGTTTCACGCCACATGCAATAGCAACTTCCCTAGTCATATCGGCGCCCGAGGGCGTGCTCGACATCATTCCGACTGAATGGTCAGTGTTCGGACGTCTGAAATTCGAAAACAGCCACTAGTAAAGTCAAAAACTTAAAGGCAGTCAAATTTATGGCGCCGAAGCGTTGCATTCTGGCCAGCTTCAGCTGAACAGATGGTATACCTTTGTGGCGTGTTTCGCTTGGTTGATATTCGACATTTGCGTGACCAAGGATTGACGCTCGTCACTTGCAACGTCGATTAGCTGACGATAAACCGCCATCAACGCTTCCAGATTAGCCCGCACGGCGGCTTCATCTCCCCGCCCCTCCTGCAGCACTTCATCCATCAGCGCCCGACACGCCAGGTCGAGCTCACCAATGGCCGCCCAGTCGCGCGCTTGCAGGGCCTGGCTCAGGGCCAGACGGGTATCTTCGATTTTCTGCAACGCGCTCATAGGGAGTGTCCTCAGGGTGTTATTGCTCGGCGGAGGCGATGGCGTCCCAGCCGCTTTTCACAGTGATCATCAGCTGTGCGACTTCATCGATAATTGCCGGGTCGCTGTGCAGGTTGGCCTGGGTCAGACGACGAGCCATGTAGTCGTAAAGGCTGTCGAGGCGGTCCAGTTCGTCCGGGTTGTCGGTCTTTTCCTTGTCCAGGCCTTCACGCAGACCGCCGATGATGTCGATGGCCTTGCCCAGCATCACCCCTTTCTGCGCCACGTCGCCGCGCGCGATCGCCCCTTTGGCCTGAGCCATGCGATCGAGCGAGCCTTCCATCAACATCTGCACTAGGCGGTGCGGAGTGGCTTCGGAAATCTGAGCGTGTGAATTGACCTTCTGGTACTGACGAAGGGCTCTCATTGGGTGCATGGGAAATCCTCTTTGAACGGGGCTACACAGGGCTACATACCTAAGTGATCGGCTTGACCCCAAAGATCTTTAATACGACCATCAGTCGTCGTTATTGGCCTTGTTCATCGCATTCAGGGTCGCCATCACGCTGGAGCTAGTGGCATTGAGCTTGGCGACGAGAGTATCCATCGCGTTGTATTTAGCTGTCAGCGCGGCAGTCAACGTCTCAATACGACGATCGAGCGCCTCTTGCTGCTTGGTGAGCTCAGTTAAGTTGTCGTTGAGGTTCTTTGTCCGCGTTGCCAAGATCCCAGTCGTGCCAGTGTAAGCATCCGTGGCCGCAGTCATGCGTTTGATCAAGCCCTTGTCACCGGTGAACACCGCCGCGATATCGGCTGCACCCTTGGCGACCGCCTTGTCCCACTTGGTGTCGTCCAGCACCAGCAGGCCCGTCTGCTGATCGGTATTGATACCCATCTGCGAAAGCATAGAGATGCTTCCCGACCCGGTGCTCTTCACCAGTTCGTTCCGCACTGTCGAGACCAAGGCACGCATCGTCGCATCCCCGGTCAGCGCTCCGGAGGTGGTAGTGCTAGCATCGCCAGTGGCCGTGACTTTTGTCTGCGTGTTGATTGCCGTGATCAAGGCGTTATAGGCACTGACAAAAGATTGCACTGAAGTTTTCAGCGTACTGGCATTGGTCGCAACGCTGAGTCTTGACTTACCTTCAGCCAACAATTCGAAGTTGACGCCACTGATTGCGCCAGTGACAGTATTACTCTTGGACTCAAGCTCCAGGCCGTCAACTGTGTATTTTGCATTTTGAGCCGGCGCGCCGGGCGTGGCATTCTGGACGAGGGTGGAGTCACCGCTCAATGTGATATCGGAGCCTTCGCCGGTCGTCGAAGAACTCATTACCAGCCGTGAGCCCTTGGCATCCGTCAGGATGTTGGCGTTGATGCCTTGTGAGCCCAGTTGTTTATTTATCAGGTCGCGAACCTGCTGCAGGGTCGCCCCATCCGGAATCGTGACATTGTAGTCTGCAGAGGACTGCGAAATGGTCAAGGTCTGGGGATCACCGCTATTGTTCACGACGGAAGAAACTCCGCCGGCGAAAACATCAGTTGTGATCTTCGAAGAGGTGGCGAGCTGAGTGACTTCCAACGCGTAGTTACCCGCAGAAGCGGACGCGGTCACGGTTGCCCTGGCGACTTTTTCATCGGAAGACGTACCCGCAAGCCCTGTGAAAGAGGTGGATGTATTCAGCTTGGCAATCGCAGA
Organism: Pseudomonas sp. S1(2024); assembly: GCF_046557535.1. NCBI lineage: Bacteria > Pseudomonadati > Pseudomonadota > Gammaproteobacteria > Pseudomonadales > Pseudomonadaceae > Pseudomonas > Pseudomonas sp. S1(2024). The sequence goes on along the minus strand of NZ_JBKGFP010000072.1, from coordinate 17,187 downwards.
GCGGAAGGTATCCAATGCATTCTTAATCATGCCAACAGCAGACACTTGTGTGGTATTCGTCTTCTGTTGAGTAGTGATCTGCAGTTGCTTGGGCGCCTTTTCGGCATCGGCCAGAGCCTTGACAATCGACTGGGTATCAACGCCGGAACCGATACCACTGACTGTTGTACTTGCCATTGCTTATATCCCTAATCAGCGAATGCCAATAGCTTGACGATGAATGAGCGAGACAAAGTCTGTCTCAAGACTCATGCCAACATCACACATTGTCATCAAGTAAAAAACCATTACCCTCCGCCAGACTGCGAGCCAGGCTCAGGGCTGCTTCACTTGGAAGCTGTCGAATGACTTCGCCACTGCCAGTGGCAATAACCTTGACCACCAGGGTGCCCGTTGAATCGTCCACGGAAAAATCCAACTGACGCTGCGAAGCTTTGACATATTCTTGTATGTCGCTGACCGCTTTCTCGAGTTCCGGCCGCTGGACTTCCCTGGTCGGCATGCCGGGCAGCTCAGCATTCAATTTGCTCAATGGCTGCGCACTACTGGCTTCTTGAGCGGTGGGCGCAGAGAGAACAGAGCTCAGCTTGACACTCATATCCATGATGCTTGCCTCATAGAATCAGAAAACGAAAGGGTACGTTGCCGCACCCTTTCGCGATTCATCACAGACTCAAATTAGCCGAGCAGCTTCAGTACCGAAGATGGCAGCTGGTTCGCCTGCGACAGGATAGCGGTGGAAGCTTGCTGCAGGGTTTGCTGCTTGCTCAGCTCCGCGGTTTCGGCAGCGAAGTCGGCATCCTGGATACGGCTACGGGCTGCGGTGGAGTTTTCCGAGATTGACTGCAGGTTGGCAACAGTGCTGTCGAAACGGTTCTGCACTGCACCCAGCTGGGAACGCTGAGAGTCAAGCGATTGCATGGCACCGTCCAGAACCTGGATGGCCTGCTGCGCACTTTGCGCATCCAGGATGTTCAGGTTGGAAACGGTAGATTCCATCTCGACGGCAGAGGTCGTGCCTGCAACAGCAGTCAGCCCCAGCGCGGCCAGACCGGTACCATTGCTGCCATCAGCAACGGTGATGTCCTGGTCCGCGAACAGCGACAGAGTGCTGCTGCCGGCATTAACCACAACGCTCGCGTTGACACCGGTGCTAGCGGCGTTGATGGAGGCTGCGATGCTATCCATGTCATCGCCCTTCTTGAACTTGACTTCTACGCCGTTCAGAGAGATGGAGGTATCAGCAACCAAACCAGCCTTGGTGGTGCCCGAGTTCAGACCTACGGCAGCCAGCGCCCCTTGGCCAGTCACGCCAGAGCCATTGTCCAGCTTAATGTCCTGGCCATTGGCAGAAGTCAGCACCAGGCGACCGTTATCATTTTTGGCAGTGACACCAGTCAGGGCAGTACCCGAACCGACAGCGCCTGCACCATTGTTGTTGATGTTGTCAACGATCGCATCCAGGTCATCGCCTTGAGCGAAGTTGAAGGTAGTGCCATTGATATCGATCGAAGCAGCCGACGCCAGACCAGTAGTCTGAGGCGCTATGGCAACAGAACCTGCAGTCAGACCCAGGCCAGCCAAGGTACCCGCAGCACCACTTACGTCGAAACCAGCAGCCGAGTTCAGTTTCAGTTGCCCAGTGGCACTGTCAATGGAAGCTGTTACACCAGTCGTGCCGGTTTGAGCATTAACCTTGCCGACTACCGAAGACAGGGTGTCAGTCGCAACTAATGCAATGTTGGTAGAGCCGAGCGTCAGGTTACCGGCACCACCGGCACCCAATACGCCATCACGCAGGTTGGCAGTACCGGTTTTCGACAGCTGCGCACCACCGGCCTCCGCCAGGCCCAAGGCAGTGCTCAAGACGTCATCAGTGCTGGCATCGATGGTGAATGCTTGGGTGCCGTCGAGCTTCAGCGCACCGGTGGAACTGTCGATGCTTGCGGTAACACCGGTATTGCTGGTTTGTAGGTTGATGTTGTCAACCACGTCCTGCAGGGTGTCGCCTGCCGCAGCCGCGATGGTGGTGGTGGTGGTACCAACGTTCAGCACCAAGTTACCGGCAGCAGCACCGATGGTCGGCTTATCAAATACGCCTGCGCCTGCAGTACCCACAACAGAAGCAGAAGTGCTGCCGGCATTGTTGGTGCCGAACTTACCGGCCGCACCGGTAACGCTGGCTTGCAGGGTAGCAACGCCGCCGGCGACACTGGCTTCGTTGTAGTTACCCTTCATCGCGGTAGCGCTTACATCTTTCATGCCGAACGAAATGCTTTCGTTGGAGTTTGCGCCAACTTGGAAGCTGCTGCCAGAGAAGGTTCCATCCAGCAGGTTACGACCACCGAAGGTGGTGGTGTTAGCAATACGGGTGAGCTCGCCCGACAGAGCGGTAAACTCCTGCTGCATGGAGGCACGGTCGTCATCGCTGTTCGAACCGTTCGCCGATTGCAGGGCCAGTTCGCGCATACGCTGCATGATGTTGCCGGAAGTCGCCATGGCGCCTTCAGCAGTTTGCGCTATGGAGATACCATCGTTGGCGTTCTTGACCGCAACGCTCAGGCCTTTGATTTGAGTGGTCAGACGATTGGAGATCTGCAGGCCAGCGGCGTCGTCTTTGGCACTGTTGATTTTCAGGCCAGAGGACAGACGACCCATGGTGGTGCCCAAGGCGTCGGACGACTTGTTCAGGTTCTTCTGAACACTCATGGAGGTGATGTTTGTGTTAACGGTCAAAGCCATGACGAATTCCTCGTTGTATGGATACTGCGGCTTCCGGCCCTGGCGACAGCCGGGTGTGGCCTAGAGAACCTTCGTAATAGTTATCGTCGGGTGTGCGGGTTGCTTGAGGGCGTTTTTGAAAAAAAAATGCTGGCATGGGGCCAGCCCTGAGAAATCAAGGGGTTAGGGGCAGTTTATTGGCGTCAAAAACTGTGCGGGAGTAGGCCAAATGCCATATCAGGAGCATCACCCTGCCCTGTGGGAGCGGGCGCGCCCGCGAAGAAGGCAACGCGATGGATGGCACCGGCTTCGCCGGTGTTCGCGGGCATGCCCGCTCCCACAGAAACCGCGTGACGGCCTCGATTTTCTTTCGAGCATTAAAAAAGCGCCGGGCGGTGGCCGCCGGGCGCTTTTTCTGGACTGCTGGGGGGATCAGTCGCGGTACAGGATGGCCGAGCCCCACGACAGGCCCACGCCAAAGCCGCTGATCGCCACGCGCTTCCAGCTACCGTCGAGCATGTGCTTCTGCAGCAGCAGCGGCACACTGGAGGAAACGGTATTGCCGGTTTCCAGCATGTCTTTCACGAACTTTTCCGGGTGGTCCTCTTCGAAACGCCGGGCCACGGCATCGACAATCGCCGCACTGCCCTGGTGGATGCAGAAGGCGTCGATATCCGACGACTTCAGACCACTGGCATCCAGCAGTTCGTGCAGATGCGCCGGCACCTTGACCAGGGCAAAGTTGAACACCTGGCGGCCGTTCATGAAGAACTTGCCATCACTCACCTTGAGGTGCTCGGCACCGGAACCGTCGGTACCGAAGCGCGCCTGGCCCAGGTTCCAGACCGCGTTTTCACCCATCCAGGTAGCCGTGGCGGCATCACCGAACAACATGGTGGTGTTGCGGTCTTCCGGGTCGACGATCTTCGAATACGGGTCGGCGGTGATCAGCAGGCCGTTCTTCAGCCCCGCCGCTTCCATGAAGCCCTTGATGGCATACAAGCCGTACACGTAGCCGGAGCAGCCCAGCGACACGTCGAACGCCGCCACGCGGGTAGACAGGCCGAGCTTGCTCTGGACGATGGCGGCAGTGTGCGGCAGGCCTTCTTCGTCACCGTTCTGGGTGACCACGATCAGCGCATCGATCGATTGCGGGTCGAGGTCGGGATTGCTTGCGAACAGCGCCTGGGCGGCTTCCACGCACAGGTCCGAGGTTTCCTGCTCGGCGGCCTTGCGCGGCAGGAACGATGCGCCGATCTTGCCAAACATGAACTCTTCGTCCTTGCCGAACTTCGCACCCTGAACATAGTTGTCCAGGCCAGCGGTGGGCACGTAACTCGCGATGCTTTTGATGCCAATCATTCTGGCTTCCCAATGAAAACAGCCAAAGACCACCACTCGATGAATTGAGGGCGCCAAATACCGGAACGTCACCGCTGGGGGTTGAAGGCAGTGCTCGCCTGCGCACCGGTAACAAAATGCTGCAACAGCTGTTGCATAGAATACAGGGAAGATGACCGTTTTGACTCATTGGTCACATTGAAATGCTACGAAAGCCGTGTGGAAGGTGTGGGGGACTTGGGGAATTCGGGGAGTGACCGAACAGACACAACACCTGCGGGGTAGCTTCTGACGCGTAAGTCAGCAAAAAGCATCCACAAGTAAGTGGGATCCTGAAACCTGATCGACACCTGTGGGAGCGGGTTCACCCGCGAAGCAGGCGACGCGGTGGATGGCACCGGCTGCGCCGGTGTTCGCGGGTAAACCCGCTCCCACAGGGATCGCGCCAGCTTCCAGAAATTGAGCAGGGCAGCAGCGCCCACTAGGGCGAGCGCTCCAGCCTGCCAGGCGCCCGATCAGATCTTGTCGAACAGGCTCAGCTGTGAAATACGCGCAAACGCCAGCTGCGAGGCTTCGAGCATGGCCTGCTGCAGCGTCAGCTGGATGGTCGCCGAAGCCATGTCGGTATCGCCGATAGCGCTTTGCGTGCTTTTGTTGGCCAAGCCCAGGCTTTCGTTCTCCTGCGCCTGAATTTCCAGCGAGTTGGCCCGTGCACCGATGGAGCCACGGGTAATGTCGATGCTGTCACGGGCACTGGCCAGGTTGGAGATCGCCGAGTCGGTGGCAGTTTTCAGCGCAGCCTGCGCCTCTGGCGAGTCAAGGGGCTTTTCCAGGGCACTGCGCAGCTGACCCAGGGTGTCCAGCACGTTCTGTGAGCGGTGGGTATTGGCATTGACCGAGAACTGGTCACCCTGGGCTGGTGCGCTGTCAAACTGGTAGGTAACGCCGGCCACCGTGATCGCATTGCCCGCTCCTAGTGTACCGGAGGCAATAGGCTTGCTATCGGCAGAGTACGGCTGCGCATACAGCGAATACTCCGTATCACTGGTGAAGCGGATCACCGCACCGTTGCTCGGGAAGGTGCTGCGGTAGGCATCAGGGTCAGTGATACTGGTACCGGTTACCTGCGCGGTCGATGGGTTACCAGCGCTGCGGGTGGCAGCCAGGGTGTCTGGCTTGGCTTCGAGGGTGAAAACGTGGCCCGCCACCACGGCGTCGGCATCATCGCCCTCCGCCAGGTTCAGGTTGATTTCGAAGTCGACGCCCCGCAGCGAAATCATCTTGCCGCCTTCGGTGTTGACGTCGAACTTGCCCTTGCCCGCCGTTTCGGTGGTGATGTCGTTGCCGGCTGCGTCCTTCACGCTGTACTCGGTGGCACTGGTGAATGTGACGGTATAAGGCTGGCCAGCAGCAAACTGGTTGCTGTAGGTGGTGGCCGACGTCAGCAGGCCGCCAGAGAGCAGCACCTTGCCATCATCCGGCGACGGTGCCACCAGGTTCGACTGGGTGCGGCTGTTGTTGGTGGCCTGGTCGAAAATGCTGTAGCCGGTGTCGTTGGTCGCCAGGCGCAGGGTGTCGGACACCTGCAGGCTCAGCTGGGTCTGGTCGCCCTGGTAGCTGTAGGTGCCGTCGGCGTTGCGCACATAGGGTGGGGTCGACGACTTGGAGCCGCCGAACATGTAGTCGCCGTTGGCGTCGCGAGAGTTCAGCAGACCGAAGACGTTGGCTTCGATTTCCTTGATCTCACTGGCAATCGAGGTACGGTCGGCATCGCTCAGGCCACCGTTGCCGGCCTGGATCGCCAACTCGCTGGCGCGCTGCAGGGCATCGTTGATGGTCGACAGCACGCTCTCTTCCTGCAACAGGGCGTTCTTGACTGTGGTCATGTTGCCGCTGTACTGGTCCAGCAAGGCGCTCTGTTGCTGCAACACCAGCAGGCGCGCAGCGCCGACCGGGTCGTCGCCGGCCGACTGGATGCGCGACTTGGAGGTAACCTGTTCGGTGATCTTGGCCAGGTTGGAGTAGTTCTGCGAGTAGCCGGTGGCGCTGGTCTCGTAGAACTGAGCAGTGGAAATGCGCACGGTAGTCTACTCCTTACAAGGCGTTGATCAGGGTGCTGAAGGTTTCTTGCGCCGCCTTGATGATCTGCGACGACGCCGTGTAGTAGTGCTGGAACTTCACCAGGCTGGCCGCCTCATCATCGAGGTTGACGCCCGACACCGCACTTCGGCTTTCGGCGGCGGACTTGAACACCGCCTGGGTCGCCGTGGTATCGATGGCGGCCTGGCTGGCCTTGGCCCCTACCCGCTCGACCAGCGAGGCATAGGCCGAGGTGAAGCTGGTGCCGGTGCCGGAGTTGGTGCCCACGGTCGACTTGGTCTGCAGGTCCAGCAGTGCGTTGGCGTTGCGGTTGTCGGCCTTGCCGTCGGCATTGAACGACAGGGTGAAGCTGTCGTTGGTAGCCGGGCTGCCGCCAATGGTGGTTTCCACGGCAAAGGTACTCGGATTGCCGCTGCCATCGAGAATCGGGTTACCGGACGCATCACGCATCGGCACGGCGATCGACAGCTTGTTGTCCTGCCCTGGCACCACGCTGCCGGTACCAATCTGGGTGCCCTTGGCATCGTACAGCTTGTAGCCCTGGGAGCCGCCACTGGCCGCGTCGAACACCACGCGCACCGGCATCGAGTCGCGAATCGATTGCTGGATCAGCGCAGTGTCGGCCCCACCGTAGATGTCCAGTGATTCGCCCAGCGTCGGCTGGGTGATGGTGCCGGTACCACTGTTGCCGCTGCCCGCCGTGGCACTGATCGGCCCGGCAAAAGCCAGCTTGTTGGCATCGGTGAGGGTGGTGGTGATGCTACCGGCTGCCGAACGGGTGGGGATCACCTTGAAGCTGTCCCCAGCCGCCAGGCCGCCGCCATTCAGCGACAGGCTGAAGCCGTCGATCACTGGTGCCGGGTCGGCGCTGAGGTCGAAGGTGCCCATGTCGGTGCCGTCGGAGCGGCGCACGCTGTACTGATTGGCGCTAGTGAACTTCACCTCGTAGTCGTAGGTGCTCAGCGCGCCACTGTCGGCAATGGTCACGTTGAGGTTGCCAGAGCCGGAGCTGTTGTTCGACGAGGCCAGGCTGCGCTGGGCAACGGCGGTGGCACTGTTGATGCTGGAGAACAGCGAGCTGCCGAACTGGCCGTTTGCATCCAGGCCCTGGCCCAACTGGCTGTTGATGCTGTCGGCAACCACCAGGGCGACCCGACCGAGCTCGTTCATCGATGGTGTCAGCACATCCTGGCGATAGCGCAAAAGGCCGCCGATGGTGCCACCAGTGATCACCGAGGTCACATCGGAGCTGAACGATTCATAGTTGATGCGCAGGCTGGCCTGGCTCTTGTCGGCGGTACCCGGCTGTACCGACAGGGTGTTGGCCTTGTTGCCGGTGACCAGCGACTGGCCACTGCCCAGGTAGACGTCGTAGTTGCCGTCACGCTCCTGCACCGTTACACCGACCAGCTCGTTGAGCTGGCGCACGGCTTCGCTGCGTGCGTCCAGCAGGCTGTTGGGCGTGTTGCCGGTGCCGCTGGCCGCGGCGATCTGCTTGTTGTATTCGGCGATGCTGCCGGTGAGCTTGTTGACCTGCCCCGCCAGCGTATCGAGCTGGGAATTGATCACCTCGTTCTGCTGGTTCAGCTGGGTGGACACCGCGTTGAAGCGGTTGCTCAAGGTCTGCGCCTGGGTCAGCAGCAGCTGCCGCGAGGCAACATCACCAGGCTTGGCCGATGCGGTCTGCAGGGCCGAGAAGAATGCGGTAAGGACCGAACTGATGCCGGTGTCACGGTCGGCCAGCAGCTTGTCGACGCTGGTGATCTGGTCCTGGAAGGCGACCGAATCGGCCTGCAGCGAGGTGGCGGTCTGCAACTGGTTGTCCAGATAGGCGCTGTAGATGCGGCGCACATCCGACAGCGTGGTACCGGTGCCCAAAAAGCCCGCGCCGATGTTGTGCGAAGGGCCCGCTGCCTGGATCGTCTGCTGGCGCGAATAGCCACTGGTCGCAGCGTTGGCGATGTTGTTACTGGTGACCGACAATGCCGCCTGGCTGGCACTCAGGCCACTCAGGCCGATGGAAATCAGGCTCGACATGATTTAGTCCTTTTATAGATTCGTGGTTCTGCCAGCCATGGCGTATTGCGGGGTTGCTTGCATTTGCCGGGCAATGCTGATGATTTTTTTCGCATAGCCCGGGTCGGTCGCATAACCTGCCTTTTGCAGCTCTCTTGCAAACTGCTCAGGGTTATCGGCCGAATTCAGGGCATCTTGATAGCGGGAATTGCTCTGCAACAGGCTTACCAGGTCGTGGAAGCTGTCCTGGTATGAGTCGTAGCTGCGGAATGCAGCCGTTTCCTTGACGAACTGGCCGTCACGGAACTCGCTGGTGATCGCCCGCGCTTGCTCGCCCTGCCAGTTGCCGGTGGCCTTGATGCCGAACAGGTTGTGGCTGCTGCTGCCATCGGTATTGCGCATTACCGATTTGCCCCAGCCGGTTTCCAGAGCAGCCTGGGCCACCAGGTAGCGCGGGTCGATACCAATACGTTTGGCAGCCTGCTCGGCCATCGGCAGCATGGTGGCGACAAACTCGTCACTGTCGGCAAAGGCCTTGTTCGGGGCCAGTGGCGGTTGGGCCACGGCGCGGCCAAGTATGCGCAGGCCGTTGTCCGGCACGGCGAAGGCCTGGGCTACCTGCTGACCGTCACGGGCCGGCACGGCAGCGCTGTTAGCGGTGGCCGCCGACGGCACGATGCCGGCCAGCAGGCGGTCGGTGAGTTTGCTCGGCAACGCCAGTCGCCGCGCATTGAGCGCGGCAACATCGTTGCGGCCAGACGTCGAATCAGCGGCATGCGCCGGCTCCGCCACCTTGCTGCCCCACAATGCCGGGCCACTGGCATCGGCCCGTGGGAACGGGCTGGTGTTGATGGATGCACTGCGCCCCTTGGTCAGCTGGCGCACCAGCACATCCTGCAGGCCGATACCCCCACCTTCGCGGGACATGCTCACGGCCAGCTGCTGGTCGTACATGTCGCGGTACTGCTTCACCGTTTCGGTGTTCATCGGGTTGTCGTCGGCCAGCACGTCACTGGCCTTGCGCGAGGCCTTGAGCATTTCGCTGATGAACAGCGATTCGAACTCCTGGGCCACCTTGCGCACGTTGGCTTCGCTGTCGCGGTCACCCACCTTCAGCGAGCTGAGGCGGTTGAGGTCGGTGTAGGCGCCGCTGTCGACGCTGCCGGAAACCAAGCTTTTGCTGTTCATCCGCACCGTCCTCAGATCACGATCAGGTCGGCCTGCAAGGCGCCGGCCTGTTTCAGGGCTTCGAGGATGGCCATCAGGTCGCTGGGCGCTGCGCCCACCTGGTTCACCGCGCGGACGATTTCATCCAGCGTGGTACCCGGGCCGAACTTGAACATCGGCTTGGCTTCCTGCTCGGCATTGACCCGCGAGCGCGGCACCACGGCGGTCTGGCCGTTGGAGAACGGCCCCGGCTGGCTGACGATCGGGTCTTCGGTAATGGTCACGGTTAGGCTGCCGTGGGTCACCGCGGCCGGCGACACCTTGACGTTCTGGCCGATGACGATGGTGCCGGTACGCGAGTTGATGATGACCTTGGCGACCGCCTGGCCCGGGTCGATCTCGAGGTTCTCGAGGATCGACAGGTAGTCCACGCGCTGGCTAGGGTCCATCGGCGCAGTGACACGCACCGAACCGCCGTCCACGGCCTGGGCCACGCCCGGACCGAGCAGGTCGTTGACCTTGTCGACGATGCGCTTGGCGGTGGTGAAGTCGGGGCGGTTGAGGTTCAGGGTCAGGCTGTTGCCCTGGTTGAAGCCGCTCGGCACCGCACGCTCGACGGTAGCACCGCCAGGGATGCGACCGGCTGACGGAACGTTGACGGTGATCTTCGAACCGTCACGGCCCTCGGCATCGAAGCCGCCCACCACCAGGTTGCCCTGGGCCACGGCATAGACGTTGCCATCGATACCCTTGAGCGGGGTCATCAGCAGGCTGCCACCGCGCAGGCTCTTGGAGTTACCGATCGAGGACACGGTAATGTCCACCACCTGGCCTGGCTTGGCGAACGCTGGCAGGTCGGCATGCACCGACACTGCTGCAACGTTTTTCAGCTGCACGTTACCGGAGCCGGCCGGCACCTTGATGCCGAACTGCGACAGCATGTTGTTGAAGGTCTGCAGGGTGAATGGCGTCTGGGTGGTCTGGTCACCCGTGCCGTTGAGCCCCACCACCAGGCCGTAACCGATCAGCTGGTTGGAGCGCACGCCAGAAATGCTGGCGATGTCCTTCAGGCGCTCGGCCTGGGCGCCAAAAGCACAGGACAGGAGCAGGGTTGCGGCAATCAGCTGCCTCACGTTGAACATGGTCATCCGTACTCAGAAAGGCCAAAGCGGGCTGATGAAGAAGCGGTCCAGCCACCCGGGCTGGCTGGCATCGGCGAACGAGCCGGTACCGGAATAGGTGATGCGCGCGTCGGCCACACGGGTGGACGGCACGGTGTTGTCGGTGGCGATGTCGTCGGCGCGGATCATGCCGGCAATGCGCACCAGCTCTTCGCCGGTGTTCAGGGTCAGCCACTTCTCTCCGCGCACGGCGATGATGCCGTTGGGCAGCACTTCGGCCACGGTCACGGTGATGGAACCGGTCAGGGTGTTGCCCTGGGTGGCCTTGCTGTCGCCCTTGGTGGCGCGCTCGCCGCTGTAGCCGGCCTCCAGCGACAGGTCACCGCTGCCGAACGGGTTGTTGGTGCTCGGCGTGCTGCCGAACAATGACGTCAGGCCGATGTTGGCGTTGCTGTTTTTCTGAATCTGCGAGCCGGCGTTCTTGCTGGCCGATGTGCGCTCGTTGAGGGTGATGGTGATGATGTCACCCACCCGGAACGCCTTGCGGTCGCTGTAAAGGTTCTGCTCGAAACCGGCCTGGTAGATCGAACCGTTGTTGGCCGCTGCCGGCAACGGGGTGCGCGGCAGTACCGGCGCGTAGTACGGGTCGTTGGGCTTGGGCGTCGGCGCGACGCAGCCTGCCAGCAACACCGCCCCCCCCAGGGCGAAAACGGACAACAGACGATTCATGACGCTTACCTCACGGGTGCAACGGAGTGACGGGGTTAGAGCTGCCTGCTTCAGAGCTGTTGAGTAACGAACGACAGCATCTGGTCAGCCGTGGAAATGACCTTGGAGTTCATCTCGTAGGCACGCTGGGTGGTGATCATGTTCACCAACTCTTCCACGGTGCTGACGTTGGAGTTTTCCAGGGTCTGCTGCAGGGTGGTGCCGAACCCGTTCAGGCCCGGGGTGCCAACCTGCGGCGCGCCACTGGCAGCGGTCTCGAGGAAAAGGTTGTCGCCAATCGCCTGCAGGCCCGCCGGGTTGATGAAGTCGGCGGTCTGGATGTTGCCGATCACCTGCGCAGCCGGATTGCCGGCGGTGGTGATCGACACGGTGCCGTCCTGGCCGACGGTGAAGGTCTGCGCGTCGTTCGGCACGACGATGGCAGGCTCCAGCGCGTAACCGTTGGCGGTGACGATCTGGCCGTCGGAGTTCAGGTGGAAGGTACCGTCACGGGTATACGAAACTGTGCCGTCCGGTTGCAGGATCTGGAAGAAGCCACGGCCGTTGACCGCCATGTCCAGCGGGTTTTCGGTGGTCTGCAGGCTGCCGGCAACGAAACTTTTCTGGGTGCCGACAATACGCACACCGGTACCGACCTGCAGGCCCGAGGGCAGCTCGCTATCCTGCGTAGACTGGGCGCCAGGCTGACGGCGGATCTGGTACAGCAGGTCCTGGAACTCGGCGCGGTCACGTTTGAAACCAGTGGTCGAAACGTTGGCCAGGTTGTTGGAAATGACCGTCAGGTTGGTGTCCTGGGCGGACAGGCCGGTTTTAGCGACCCAAAGAGCCGGAAGCATGTTGATTCTCCTCGTGCGCCTGTTTTACGGCACCCGTTCAAAAGTGATTAGCCGATTTGCAAAACCCGAGCCATGGCTTCGTCGCCTTCCTTGGCCGTATTCATCATCTTGACGTGCAGTTCGAACTGACGGGACAGCGCCAGCACCGAGGTCATTTCCTCGACGGCATTGACGTTGCTGCCTTCCAGGAAACCCGACACCACCCGCACGTTGACGTCGGCGTCGGCCGGCTGACCGTCGCGGGTATGGATCAAGCCGTCCAGGCCCTTGGTCAGGCCTTTGGTGTCTGGGTTGACCAGCTTGATGCGGTCGACCTCGGCCATCACCCGCGGGTCTTCACCCATGGAGCGAATGCTGATGGTGCCGTCGGCGCCCACTTCCACCTTCTGCTCCGGCGGAATGGCGATCGGGCCACCATTACCGATCACCGGCATGCCATTGCCGGCACGTAGCACGCCAAGGGCATCGATGTTCAAGCTGCCGGTACGCACGTAGGCTTCGCTGCCATCGGGCGCCTGCACGGCAATGAACCCCTTGCCGGTCACCGCCACATCCAGGTCGCGGCCGGTCTCGACCATTGGGCCCTCACTGAAGTCGGTGGCCGGGCGTTCGGTCATGGCAAAGGCGCGCGACGGAAAGCTGTCGCCGAACACCGGCATCGAACGTGCCTGCTCCAGGTCACGCTGGAAACCGTTGGTGGAAATGTTCGCCAGGTTGTTGGCGTGGGCCTTCTGCGCCAGCGCGTTCTGGCTGGCGCCGGTCATGGCCACATAAAGCAGTTTGTCCACAGCATCTCCTCTGCGCGTAGCTGCCGCGCTGTCACTGCGCAGGTCAAAGCAATAATCGAACCAACTCTGAAAGCCCTTGTTTACAGGGGGTTCAGCATAGTGAGGGGCAATAAACGTCAGTTTGTCGGCGGATGTTTGCCGCCTGCGGCAAGGGTTTGCTTAGAAGGTGCGGCAAGCGGCGTTGTTGTAGGGACCGGAATGGCGCACCCAGCCTTCGCCCGGACTGCTGGCCGAGCACATGTAGCGACCGGTGGCCAGGCTTTGCCATTGGTAGAACGGGGCGGGAGCGGCCGCGAGCGGCAGGGCCATGGTCAACAGGATTGTGAGCATTAGCCGTTTCATGCGTTGGGACCTCGAGAATTTGGGGCCGCTTTGCGGCCCCAATGACCATCAGGCCATCTGGATGATGGTCTGCATGATGGTGCTTTCGGTGGAGATGGTCTTGGCGTTGGCCTGATAGTTGCTCTGTGCCTTGATCAGGTTGACCAGCTCGCCGGTCAGGTCGACGTTGGAGTCTTCCAGCGCACCGCCACTGATCTGGCCAAGAGTACCCGTGTCCGGAGCGCCGATTACCGGCACACCCGAGGCGTAGGACTCTTGCCAGCTGGTACCGCCAATCGGCGTCAGGCCCTGCAGGTTGGCGAAGTTGGCGATGGCCACCTGGCCGATTACCTTGTCCTGGCCGTTGGTGAAGTTGGCGAACATGTTGCCGCTTTGATCGATGGTCAGGCCCGACAGCTCACCGGTAGCGAAGCCGTCCTGGCTCTTGGCGGTGGTGGCGCTTGCCGCGTTGTACTGAGTGGTGCCGAGCATGTCCAGGTTCACCCCGGCCAGGTTGGCAGTGGCGCCGTTCGGGCTCCATACGCCGGCAGCGTTCTTCTGCGCCGGGATCCAGTTGCCCAGGGTGAAGGTCTTGTCGGCAGCGATGGTCATGCCACCGGCTACCGGGCCTGCGGTCATGGCCGCGGTGTCCAGGGTGCCGTCAGACTTGAACGGCAGCTTGTTGGTCAGTGGCGTGGTCAAGGTCGGGTCGGCCGGGTTACGCCCATCGATGGTGGTGTACATGGTCCAGGAGTTGCTGCTGGCATCCTTGACGAAGTACTGGTTCAACTGGTGCGCGTTACCCTGGCTGTCGTACACGTCGGTGTTGAATGTGTAGTTGTAGCTGCCGGTATTGGTGGGATCGAACGGCGTCACGGCCGGCGCGGTGGCACTGGAGTTCAGGTTGACGTTCTCGGAGATTTTTCCGGTCGGATTGGGCGTCAGGTTCGAGGTATCGATCTGCAGGTTGGTCAGCACGCCCTGCATGATCTTGCCATTGGCATCCACTGCATAACCTTGCAGGTTGGCGCCCGACGAGTTGACCACGTAACCATCCTTGTCGCTGTAGAACGCACCGGCACGGGTGTAGATCTTCGAACCGCCGTCGCTCATCACGAAGAAGCCGTTGCCATCGATGGCCATGTCCAAGGCCTGACCGGTGCCGTTGATATTGCCCGGGGAGAACATCTGCGACACCGCAGCAGTCTTCACACCAGTGCCCACCACGGTCTTGCCGGCGCTGGTGCCGCGAATGGAGTTGGAATACTGGTCGGCGAATTCGGCACGCGACGATTTGAAGCCGGTGGTGGCAACGTTGGCAATGTTGTTGCCGGTAACGTTCAGGGCCTTGTTCGCTGCATAGAGGCCGCTAAGGCCGGTATTGAAAGACATGTGTAACTCCTGTCGTTTTGCTCAGGCCCTAGATGCCGATGCTTTGGATTTTGGAAAGCGCAACACTGCCCAGCCCAGCCAGGTTGAGCGTCATCTCCGAACCGTTGGTGCCCATGGTCACACTGGTGACCGAGGCCGGCAGGTTGGTGGTCATGGTGGTGGCCTTGCCATCGATCGAGGCGGTGGCCTTGAAGGTGTAGGCACCTGCTGCGACGGCTTCGCCGTCGTCATTCAGGCCATTCCAGGTAAAGTCGATCTTGCCGGCTTTCTGCGTACCCAGGTCGATGGTGCGCACCAGCTTGTCGTCCTTGTCGTAGATGCCCACCGAAGTGGCAGTACTGGACGACGTCAGATTGACCGTACCTTTCATTTCCTTGCTGGTGTCGACCAGAGCCTTGTTGGTCTCGACAATTACGTTGCGCCCGACCAGTGACGACGCCTGCAAGGCCTGGGATGACTGCAAACCGGCCGCGATACTGGTCACCGAATCATTCAGAGACTGCATGCTTTCGAGGCTGCTGAACTGCGCCAGCTGCGCCACGAACTCGCCGTTCTCCTGCGGGTCGAGCGGGTTCTGGTTCTTCATCTGGGTAACCAGCAACTGCAGGAATGCATCCTTGCCCAAGGCGCTGCCGGCGCTGCCTGTGCTGCTGTCGGTCTTCGACGTCTGCTTCTGCAGCGAGGTCAGGTACGCGCTACCGGCCTCGGTGGTGGAATTGGTGGTGGTCATGTCGGCTTCCTATCACTGCCCCAGGGTCAGGACTTTCTGCATCATGCTCTTGGCCGTATTCATCAGCTCGGCGTTGGTCTGGAACGCGCGGCTGGCGGAGATCATGTCAGCCATCTCTTCGACCACGTTGACGTTCGGGTAGTAGACGTAACCGTCCTTGTTCGCCGCTGGGTGGTTGGGCTCGTAACGGGCCTCCAGGTTGCTTTGATCCTCGACGATGCCTTTTACCTGCACGCCCTGCCCTGCCTCGCCCTGGTCTTCGAACAGCGACTGGCTACCGCCGGCCTGCGCGTCCTGGAAGGTGGTGGCGAACACCGGGTGGCGGGCGCGGTAGGTCTGGTCGATGCTCGAGGACACCGTCTCGGCGTTGGCGATGTTGGAAGCAACGGTGTTCAGGCGCGTGTTCTGCGCACTCATGCCGCTACCGGCAATGTTGAAGACACTGGAAAGGGACATGGTCATTCTCCCCGCAGGGCCGAAACCAGCCCTTTGAATTTACTGTTGAGCAAAGTGAAGCTGGCCTGGAAGCCGATGGCGTTTTCGGTGTAGTTCGATTGCTCGATCTGCGCGTCCACGGTGTTCTGGTCGATCGACGGCTGCGTTGGCGTGCGGTACTTGAGGGTATCGTCAACCATGGCCAGGCCCTCGGCCTCGATATGGCGGCTGTTGGTACGATCCAGGCTGAAACGGCCGCCGCTCTGCTGCTTGTCGCTCTCGGCAGCGAGCACCGAAGCGAAGTCCATGTCTCGCGCCTTGTAATTGGGCGTGTCGGCGTTGGCGATGTTGTTGGCCAGCACTTCGGCACGCTGGGCGCGGAAGCCCAGAGCCTTTTCGTGAATACCAAGCGCCTTGTCGAAGCTGATGCTCATGTCGGGGAAACCTTCGGAGGTTGACCGGAATATCGTTGGCCAAGGTGTAGCAAGGGCTGTGCCAAACAACCGAAAGCCCGGAAATACGGGCTTGCAGAGCGAGGTGCTGTCAGAGTGATGCCAGAAAAGCGGCAAAGGCCTTCCGCCTTCGGCCGCGAAAGCGGCAATTGCCGGGCGGCAGAAGCGGCAAAACAAAAATTTGACGTCAATGAGCAGCCATCACCACCAACCACGGACACCCGCCCCGCCCTCTCACAGCACATACACATGAACTTCGCCGAACATGCCGGGAATGAAGTCGCCTTTTCCTACAGCTGACTCAGAAACCTCCGATCCGAATCCATGATGGGATTTCCCCCTGTACACGCTGTCAGGGAGACACCTCATGTACCTGGATTACCTCGTGCCCTCCTGGCACGAGATCGAGTCACGTGTCATCGCCATGGTGGGCTACCAAAGCGGTGGCCAGTTCCGCACCAGCCTCAATGAAGAAGTCGCCTCGCTGGGCCTCAACCTGCGCCGTATAGAAGCTGTCCGCACAGCCTTCTACCACGCCGAATGGCAGGCGGCGCACATGCTGCGCCAGCGCTTCGCCGACCTTGACATCAACAGCATCGTCGACGAACTGCTGATGGTCGTACGGCAGATGGCGATGATCGTCGCCGGCAGCACCATTACCGGTGGCCTGATTGGTGCGGGGGTTGGCGCATTCGCCGGCGGCGCCGGAACCATTCCGTTCGCCGGCGCGGGCGCGGCCATGGGCCTCAAGGTCAGTGGCTGGATCCTCGGCGCGCTGGGGCTGGCCTCCATCGCCGAGTTCTTCATCGAGGGCTTGCCGCGTATCGGCGAGTACTACGTCGACGGCATTCGCTTCGCCTGGGAAGGCACCTGCGGCAATGAAGGCACGGGCCCGTTCTGCCGGGACGACCCCTATGCGATATCCCGGGCCACGCATCAGATTGCCCAAGGCCATGTGGAAGTCGTGTTGCTGTTGTTGGGGGCGATCGTGTCGTACCTCACCCGCGGCCGCGGCGATGCCCGGGTGCTGGCCCAGGA
>NZ_JBKGFP010000071.1:0-121444 GCF_046557535.1 Pseudomonas sp. S1(2024) | reverse complement strand
GCGCGGCCATGGGCCTCAAGGTCAGTGGCTGGATCCTCGGCGCGCTGGGGCTGGCCTCCATCGCCGAGTTCTTCATCGAGGGCTTGCCGCGTATCGGCGAGTACTACGTCGACGGCATTCGCTTCGCCTGGGAAGGCACCTGCGGCAATGAAGGCACGGGCCCGTTCTGCCGGGACGACCCCTATGCGATATCCCGGGCCACGCATCAGATTGCCCAAGGCCATGTGGAAGTCGTGTTGCTGTTGTTGGGGGCGATCGTGTCGTACCTCACCCGCGGCCGCGGCGATGCCCGGGTGCTGGCCCAGGAGATGGCGGCCAGCCGCAAAGGTGCGCGGCTGGGGCAATGGATGCTCAAGCATGAAGAGGGCTTGAAGAAACGGCCGGACCTGCAGGTAGCGGAGCGGCGCAAGGGGGCGGTGGGTGAGCCGCAACCGATGCAGCCTGATCGGCCGGCAGGGAAAGACAAGGAGCCCTCGACAGGGAAGCCCGGTAGCATGCCGTTGCATACCGTGGCGTGCTTCAAGGCAGACAAATTGCCAGTATCCAAGCATGGCGAGTTTGAACGGCAGTTGAAAGGGCAGCAGGAAGGGTTGAACCGGCTGACGGTTGAGGAGTTTCTCGAGAATATTGCCAACCCCGTAAAGCGGAGCCCTAGCGCGGCAAAAAGAGCGCGCAAAGAGCTGGAAGAAGCACTGACCCAGCGACTGGAAGAAGAGTTACAGGAATCAATGGGATATAGAGCTGCAAAAGCAGAAGCAGCTAAGAGGGCAAAGAAAACCATGGCAAGCCTTGCAGCCCTGCACAACCCTGACCTTGTAGCCGGCGGGAAAGATGTCATTGCTGATTTTGGAGATCGGCAGGTCAACTCAAGTATCGGACCACAATGGAAGACTAAGGTCGAGAACCTAAGAAATGCCGCAGCGGCAATACCAGAATCCTCTCGTGGCAGAACGTTGATAAATGTAAATCTTCACAAATGCTAGGAGACAATAAATGGATGAGGCTTTTTCTGTTTTTCTAGAAGAGTTTGGCAATACCATAGAGCGCCGAGAAGTCCCAGTATCGAGCATTCAGCGCTATCGCGGGACACTGCCTGATCAGCTACTGGAGTATTGGAGCGAGCATGGATGGTGCGGTTATGGCGATGGGATTTTCTGGATGGTCAACCCACAGGAGTATAATGGCATTGTAGCATCCTGGCTTGAAGGCACCGCGCTCGAAACCATCGACAACTATCACGTGATTGCCAGAAGCGCCTTTGGAGACTTGTACCTCTGGGGAGAGAAGACAGGCGCATCACTCAAAATCACGAGCGTGCTTTCGCGCTACAGAGTTCATAACTCCATTTACGTTGGAGACAAAATGAACAAGGGGGTTAAGGCCTTCATGGCATCCAAGCGGGTAGATACCAACGACTACGGCGACCTATTCAAGCCGGCTCGACAAAAACTTGGCCAGCTAGGCCCTGACGAGATGTATGGTTTCACCCCCGCCATCATGCTTGGCGGCCCTGATAATCTTGACCATTTGGCGAAAGTAAAAATTGTGGAGCACTTGATGCTTCTATCGCAAATATCCGAACTCAAGCCATTCGCCCTTTCCGACTTTTAGGCAATTTATCTACAAGCACAGCCTTCCCGCATCGACCAGCAATGGACCAAGCGCCGCCAGGCGCTTGGGACCCACTCCTGATTACCGCAAAATTTCATCTCACGGAGATAGCCGACTCACTTCGCCTGGTAGATGATCCCCGGACTGCACTGCACCATCTGGTAATGGTCCGGCAGCCCGTTCAGCGCCTCGGAAGCCCCGAGGAACAGATAGCCGCCCGGCTTCAAGGTACTGTGGATACGTAACAGGATGTCCTTCTTCACCTGCGCCGAGAAGTAGATGAGCACGTTACGGCAGAACACCACATCGAACTTGCCCAGGCTGGCATAGCTGTCGAGCAGGTTGAACGAGCGGAACTCGACACGGCTGCGAATCGCCGGCTTGACTGCCCAGCGCCCCGGCCCCTTGGTTTCGAAGTAGCGCTGCAGGCGCTCCTGGGACAAGCCACGGGCAATCGCCAGGCTGTCGTACTCGCCGGTCTTGCAGTTGGTCAGCATGGTGCCGGACAGGTCGGTGGCCACGATTTGCGCGCCCATCTTCAACTGGCCGAGGTTGCTGCGTTCGAACTCGTCGATAGCCATGGAGATGGAATACGGCTCCTGCCCCGACGAACAGGCCGCCGACCACATGCGCAGGCGCTGGCCAGGGTTGTTGCGGATGAACTCGGGGATGACCTTGTTCTTCAGCACCTCGAACGGGTAGGTATCGCGAAACCACAGGGTCTCGTTGGTGGTCATGGCATCGACCACCTGCTCGCGCAAGCCGCCGCGCGGTTGGGCCTGGATGCGCTGCACCAGTTCGCCCAGGCTCTTGATGCCCTGTTGCTCCATCAGCTTGTTGAGACGGCTGGAAACCAGATACTGCTTATTCTCGCCCAGCAGGATGCCACAGGCTTTCTCCAGGAAGACCCGGAACTGTTCGAAATCCAAATTACCCGTAGACACTACTGCCGCCTCTTTTCAATCACTGGTGCCGGGGGCCTGCCCCCGGCTGCTTCAATGCGCCGCCTTGATCCGGTCGACCACCCGCTGGGCCAGGTCGTCCGGCTTGAACTTGGCCAGGAAGTCATCGGCACCGACCTTCTTGACCATCGCCTGGTTGAACACCCCGGAAAGCGAAGTATGCAGGCAGATGTGCAATTTTTGCATGCGTGGGTCACTGCGGATCTCTGCCGTTAGCGTATAGCCGTCCATTTCCGGCATTTCAATGTCCGAGATCATCATCAGGAACTCTTCTTCCGGCTTCTTGCCCTCATCCACCAGCTGGCGCAGGTAGTTCAGGGCCTGACGGCCGTCATTGAGCGCCACCACCTCGACCCCCACGGTCTGCAGGCAGCGGCTGACCTGTTTGCGCGCCACCGACGAATCGTCGACGGTGAGCACCCGCAGCAGCACGGCCTTGTCCTGCACCTCGGCATCGATCACACCGGCCGACACCGACTCGGAGGACGGCGCCACTTCGGCCAGCACCTTCTCCACATCGATGATCTCGACCATGCGGTTGTCCACCCGGGTGACCGCGGTCAGGTAGTGGTCGCGGCCAGTGCCCTTGGGTGGCGGATGGATCTCTTCCCAGTTCATGTTGACGATGCGCTCCACCGAATGCACCAGGAAGCCTTGGGTCTTGGTGTTGTACTCGGTGATGATCACGAAACTGTTGCGCGTGTCTTCCTGCAGCGGCCGCAATCCGGTGGCCATCGACAGGTCGAGGATCGGGATGGTCGCCCCGCGAATATTGGCAACCCCACGCACCACCGGGTGCGCCTTGGGCAGCAGGGTCAGCGCAGGGCATTGCAGCACTTCCCTGACCTTGAATACGTTGATGCCGTAAAGCTGTTCGCCATTGAGGCGGAACAGCAGCAATTCCAGGCGATTCTGCCCCACCAGCTGCGTGCGCTGGTTGACCGAATCCATAACACCTGCCATGCCAGACTCCTTTATGTTTCAGCCTTTCGTTGCAACTCAGGTAGCGAGTCGGCACGGGCTTTGCTTTTTTGAGCGCCATGTACACGAAAACGACATTTTTCCGACGACTGACGCACCTGCTGACTGGCTCGCTGGCCATGCTGTGCCTGCTGGTGCCCGGCGCTCGCACGGTAGCGGACGCGTTTACCTTGCCTGAACAACTTATCGGTGTCACTCAAGGGTTTCTTGAATTCAGCGTCGAAGATTATCTGGCCACCACCCAGACCGCCGGCCGTTACGAGATCCAGGTCAACCCGCTGGACCCGCGCCTGCGCATGCCGCTGTGCAGCCAGCAGCTGGACGCCTCGCTTGAAAGCCCGGCCCAGCCGTTGGGCCGCGTCACGGTGAAGGTGCGCTGCGAAGGCTCGGCGCCCTGGACCGTGTTCGTGCCGGCCACTGTGCGGCTGTTCCGCGACGTGGTGGTGGTGACCCGACCACTCAAGCGCGACAACGTGGTGGGCGAAGGCGACGTGGCCCTGCGCGAGCGGGATGTCGGAACCCTGGGCCAAGGCTTCCTGACCGAACTGGAGCAGGCGGTGGGCATGAAGATGCTGCGGCCCACGGTGATCGACCAGGTACTCACCCCGCAACACCTGGAACAGGCCGAAGTGGTGCGCAAGGGCGACCACGTGGTGATCATCGCCCGCAGCGGCAGCCTGAGTGTACGCATGCCCGGGGAAGCCCTGAGCAAGGGTGGCCTGAGCGAACAGATCCGGGTGCGCAACCTCAATTCCAAACGGGTGATCAAGGCCAGGGTGACCGGCCCTGGACAGGTCGAGGTGAGTATGTAGCCAGCCCGTTGATTTGCGCTGGCGGTGAGGAACCGCTTTTCCTAAACTGTGTCAGAAAACGGGTTCGCGAGCTTGCTGACAGGCGGCTATGCATTTGTGCCTAAAGTTTCTTTCGGGTTGGCCGAAAACAAGGCAAGCGTCCAAATACCCAGAGGTTTCTGATCATGGTCATCGACTTCAGTCGTTTGAATAACTCTCCGTCCGTCACGGGCGGCGTGCGCGGCAATACCGCGTCCGGCAGCGCCGAAAAACCGGCAGCCAGCCAGGAAGCGGCAACCGGCACCAGCGCCAGCGGAGAAGCGGTACACCTCAGCCAAGAGGCCCAGCAGTTGCAGAAGATCAGCGACAAGCTGCGCGACGAGCCGGTGGTCAACAGTGCCCGTGTGGCCCAGTTGAAACAGGCGATCGCCGACGGCAGCTACCAGGTCGATGCCGGCCGGGTCGCCAGCAAACTGCTCGATTTCGAAGCCCAGCGCTGACCGTTCGGCGCGCTGACTTCACGGACGCTAGAAAAGCCAAGAGTTAGCCATGCACGACACCACCTTGCTGCAACTGATCGAAGATGACATTGCCCCGCTGCAGGAACTGCTTGACCTTCTGCAAAAGGAAGCGATCGCCCTGCATGGCCGCGACATGCCGCTGCTGGAGCAGATCCTGGCGCGCAAGCAGTCGTTGATCATCTTGCTCGAGCAGCACGGCCAGCGCCGGAGCCAGTTGCTCGGCAGCCTGGGCCTGAGTGCAGATCGGGCAGGTGTGCAGGCGCTGGCTGCGCAATCGGCTCATGGCGAAACGATGCTGCAGCGGCTCGACATGCTTTCGCAGCTGATGGACAGCTGTCAGCAGGTCAACCAGACCAATGGCCGGATCATCCAGGTGCAGCAGCACGTCACCAACAACCAGATCCGCATCCTCATGGGCGGAGACTCTCCGTCGCTCTACGACAGCCGCGGCAGTACCTCGCCGCTGGCCAAGCCACGGGCGCTCAGCCAAGTGTGATTTTTCTATTAAGGCACGGAACATACTGGCAAAATGCCGTTAATTGCGTGTGTCGCTTTTGCCTGGAGAACGATAAGCCGTGTTCAATGAATCCGATGCCCCGCAGCCGCCAAAGGTGCTAAACACCCCTTTGGAGATTGCGGCCAATTTGCGGCAGCTGCAGGAAAGCCACGACCCCCTGATCATCACCTTCCACGACCGCAGCCAGCGCTTCCAGAGCTACGTGGTGCACGTGGACCGTGAAAGCAACATCCTGGCGCTGGACGAGATGATTCCGCGCGATGGTGAGAAATTCATCGAGAACGGCGAACACTTCCGCGTCGAAGGCTTCCATGATGGCGTGCGTATCGCCTGGGACTGCAACCATGCGTTGAGGATCAGCGAAGTCGACGGCCACCGCTGCTACCGCGGCGCCATGCCTCAGGAGATGACCTACCACCAGCGCCGCAATGCCTTCCGCGCCGCGCTGAAGCTATCGCAGCTGGTCGATATCATCCTCGATGGCACCCACCTCAAGGGCAACGGCGCCCTGCGTGGGAAGCTGCTGGACATCTCCGCCACCGGCTGCAAACTACGCTTCGAAGGCAATGTCGAGGATCGCCTGCAACTGGGCCAGGTATATGAACGCTTCAAGGCAGGCACCCCGCTGAGCCTGGTCGATACCATGGTCGAGCTGCGCCACCTGCACTATGAAGAGCGGATCAATACCACCTTTGCCGGCGTGCGCTTCCATAACCTTACCGGGCAGGCGCAGCGCAAGGTCGAGAGCTTCGTGTACCAGTTGCAGCGTGAAGCGCGGCGGTTCGACAAGGACGACTATTGATCGTCGGCCGAGTACAAAACGCCACCTATCAAGGTGGCGTTTTCATTTGTGATTCTCCTGTGCCGGCCTCTTCGCGGGCATGCCCGCTCCAACAGAACTGCACATAACTCATTGAATTAGAAGGGACTCTGTGGGAGCGGCTTTAGCCGCGAACACCGGCGCAGCCGGTGCCATGCACCGCGTTGGATTCTTCGCGGCTAAAGCCGCTCCCACAGGGTACGCGTACTGCTTGCGGATCCAGTTATCTACGCGACAGCTCTCCCACAGGTACAACGCATGCCTTGAACGCTGCGCGGTCGCTGTGGGAGCGGGCGTGCCCGCGAAGAGGCCGGCACAGGCCTACACCGACTTGCTGACCTCACCTTCCGGCTCAGGCTCCTTGTCAGCCCCCTTCTCCTCCGCCTCGGTATCCTCAGCCGCCACCGGCGCCTGCATTACCTCCTGCACCGTCTGCTCATCCACCCGTGGGTCCAGCGCCGCCGACAGTGGCGAACCGGCAGCCGGCATCGCAACGTGGCCCAAAGGCGCATCCTGCACCTGGTGCAGCCCGGTGACCGCCTTCGGACGAATGCGCCACACCAGCACCAGGGCAAAGAACACGAAGAAGGCATACAGCATCTGCGGGCCCAGCACCTTCATCAGCACGCCTGCCGCCAGCGGCCCGATACACGCGCCCACACCGTAGGTCACCAGCAGCATCGCGGTCAGCGACACCCGCCGCTCGCTTTCCACATGGTCGTTGGAAAACGCCACCGCCAGCGGGTAGAGGCAGAACTGCAGCAACGAAATCACGAAACCTATGCCGAACAGCAACTCCAGCGGCACACTGGGCAGCATTGCAAGTGGCGCCGAGGCCAGCGCCAACCCCACGGCCACGCTGCGGATCAGCACCGCCCGATCGTAGCGGTCAGACAACCAGCCCAGCGGCCACTGCACCAGCAGGCCGGCAAAAATGCAGCTACCCATGAACAGACCGACCTGTTCGGTAGTCATGCCTTGGCTGGAGGCATACAAGGGCGCCAGGCCATAGAACGAGCCGACGATCAGCCCTGAGCCCAGCACCGTGCTGAGCGACTGCGGCACCCGCTTGATGAAGAACTTCGGCTCCATCGGTGCCGGGCGCAACGGTGCGGGGTGAATGCGCCGGGTCATGGCCACCGGCACCAGGCACAGGGTGAAACACATGGCCACCAGCATCAGCAGCTCCAGGCCAAGCTGTGGGTGCACCACCAAAATCAGCTGGCCGAGCACCAGGCCCAGGTAAGAGGCGATCATGTAGCCGCTGAACACCGCGCCGCGGTGCTTCACATCGGCCTGCTCGTTCAGCCAGCTTTCGATGACCATGTACTGGCACATCATCCCCAGGCCGACGATCATCCGCAGCCCGACCCAGGCCGGCAGCCAGCTGGTCAAGCCATGGCCGAGCACCGCCGCACCGACGATGCCAGCACAAGTGGCGTAGGCGCGAATGTGCCCTACTCGGCCAATCAACCGGTGGCCGACCTTGCCGCCTACCGCCAGGCCAAAGTAGTTGGCCGCCATCAAGGCACCCACCCACAGGCTGTCGACATGATCGGCTGCCAGGCGCAGGGCCAGGTAGGTACTGAGCAGGCCCGAGCCGATCAACATCATCAGCGCGGCGAAATACAACGACTGAAACGGCTTCCATATATTTCGCATAGGTCCCTTGCGGCTCCCGGGTCAGGTGGCGATGGGTTGCAGCCAAGCATAAAAGCAAAATTGCTGCGGCGCAGTCCCCTGCCTGACAATTCGTGAATCAAGGGCGCGTCCAGTGTCGGTCATGTCGTGTTCATGCACGTGCACCGGACTGCACTCAAGCGTTTCGCTCTCACGGTTTTTGAATGCAAGCGCAATACCGGGAGAAATACTCAACTTCTATTTGAGTAATATCCGGCTGGCCTGATAACCGGCTTCCCCCGTCAAAGCCGCCCTCATTCCCGCAAGGTCATGCCATTGGCCGGCAGCGGCAAGGCCGTCTTGTAACGCACCTGCTTCAAGGCAAAACTGGAACGGATATTGGCCACCCCCGGCAACCGCGTCAGATAATCCAGAAACCGTTCCAGCGCCTGGATGCTGGGCAGCAGTACCCGCAACAGATAGTCCGGATCGCCCGTCATCAGGTAGCACTCCATCACCTCGGGCCGTTCGGCAATCTCTTCCTCGAATCGATGCAACGACTGCTCGACCTGTTTTTCCAGGCTCACATGGATGAACACGTTCACATCCAACCCCAACGCCTCGGGTGACAGCAAGGTCACCTGCTGGCGGATCACCCCCAGCTCCTCCATGGCCCGAACCCGGTTGAAGCACGGCGTGGGAGACAGGTTCACCGAGCGGGCCAGTTCGGCGTTGGTGATGCGGGCATTTTCCTGCAGGCTGTTGAGAATGCCGATATCGGTACGATCGAGTTTGCGCATGAGACAAAATCACCGGTTTTTTGTGTTTATGCGGAATGTTTATCTGCCCTGCTCGGCAAAGGCAACCAACTTGAGAGAAAAATTCTCCTGCCGGACCACTAAGATGTAGGGGACGCTGACCTACCAGTCACAAGCCGGTACTCAGCGGCGGCCGCTTCAGAGCTCACAAAAACAAATACCCGAGCGAGCGTAAAAAGCATGAACGAGTACGCCCCCCTGCGTTTGCATGTGCCCGAGCCTACCGGCCGGCCAGGCTGCCAGACCGATTTCTCCTACCTGCGCCTGAACGATGCAGGTCAAGCCCGTAAACCCCCAGTCGATGTCGACGCTGCCGACACCGCGGATTTGTCCTACAGCCTGATCCGCGTGCTCGACGAGCAAGGCGACGCGCAAGGCCCGTGGGCCGAAGACATCGACCCGCAAGTTCTCCGCCAGGGCATGCGCGCCATGCTCAAGACGCGGATTTTCGATAGCCGCATGGTGGTCGCCCAGCGCCAGAAGAAGATGTCCTTCTACATGCAGAGCCTGGGTGAAGAAGCCATCGGCAGCGGCCAGGCCTTGGCGCTGAACCGCACCGACATGTGCTTCCCCACCTACCGCCAGCAAAGCATCCTGATGGCCCGCGACGTGTCGCTGGTCGAGATGATCTGCCAGTTGCTGTCCAACGAGCGCGACCCGCTCAAGGGCCGCCAACTGCCGATCATGTATTCGGTGCGCGAGGCCGGTTTCTTCACCATCAGCGGCAACCTGGCGACCCAGTTCGTGCAGGCGGTCGGCTGGGCCATGGCCTCGGCGATCAAGGGCGATACCAAGATCGCCTCGGCGTGGATCGGTGACGGCGCAACCGCCGAGTCGGACTTCCACACCGCCCTCACCTTCGCCCACGTGTACCGCGCCCCGGTGATCCTCAACGTGGTCAACAACCAGTGGGCGATCTCCACCTTCCAGGCCATCGCCGGTGGCGAGTCGACCACCTTCGCCGGCCGTGGCGTGGGTTGCGGCATTGCCTCGCTGCGGGTTGACGGCAACGACTTCGTCGCCGTGTACGCAGCCTCGCGCTGGGCCGCAGAACGCGCTCGTCGCGGCCTGGGCCCATGCCTGATCGAGTGGGTCACCTACCGTGCCGGCCCGCACTCGACCTCGGACGACCCGTCCAAGTACCGCCCGGCCGATGACTGGAGCCACTTCCCGCTCGGCGACCCGATCGCCCGCCTGAAGCAGCACCTGATCAAGATCGGCCACTGGTCCGAGGAAGAACACCAGGCCACCACTGCCGAGCTGGAAGCCGCGGTGATAGCCGCGCAGAAGGAAGCCGAGCAGTACGGCACGCTGGCCAACGGTCACATCCCGAGTGCTGCCTCGATGTTCGAGGACGTGTACAAGGAAATGCCCGACCACCTGCGCCGTCAACGCCAGGAACTGGGGGTTTGAGATGAACGACCACAACAACAGCATCAACCCGGAAACCGCCATGGCCACCACTACCATGACCATGATCCAGGCCCTGCGCTCGGCCATGGATGTCATGCTCGAGCGCGACGACAATGTGGTGATCTACGGCCAGGACGTCGGTTACTTCGGCGGCGTGTTCCGCTGCACCGAAGGCCTGCAGAACAAGTACGGCAAGTCCCGCGTGTTCGACGCGCCGATCTCCGAGAGCGGCATCGTCGGCACCGCCGTGGGCATGGGTGCCTATGGTTTGCGCCCGGTAGTGGAAATCCAGTTCGCCGACTACTTCTACCCGGCCTCCGACCAGATCGTTTCCGAGATGGCGCGCCTGCGTTACCGCTCGGCCGGCGAGTTCATCGCCCCGTTGACCCTGCGCATGCCCTGCGGTGGCGGGATCTATGGTGGCCAGACCCACAGCCAGAGCCCGGAAGCGATGTTCACCCAGGTGTGCGGCCTGCGCACTGTCATGCCGTCCAACCCGTATGACGCCAAGGGCCTGCTGATCGCCTCGATCGAATGCGATGACCCGGTGATCTTCCTGGAGCCCAAGCGCCTGTACAACGGCCCGTTCGACGGCCACCACGACCGCCCTGTCACCCCCTGGTCGAAGCACCCGCAAAGCGCCGTACCCGATGGCTACTACAGCGTGCCGCTGGACAAGGCAGCCATTACCCGCCCCGGCAATGACGTGACCGTGCTGACCTACGGCACCACGGTGTACGTGGCCCAGGTGGCCGCCGAAGAAACCGGCGTCGACGCCGAGGTGATCGACCTGCGCAGCCTCTGGCCGCTAGACCTGGAGACCATCGTCGAGTCGGTGAAAAAGACCGGCCGCTGCGTGGTGGTACACGAAGCTACCCGCACCTGCGGCTTCGGCGCCGAACTGGTGTCGCTGGTACAGGAACACTGCTTCCACCACCTGGAGGCGCCGATCGAGCGCGTCACCGGTTGGGACACCCCCTACCCCCACGCACAGGAATGGGCTTACTTCCCAGGGCCTTCGCGGGTAGGTGCGGCATTGAAAAAGGTCATGGAGGTCTGAATGGGCACGCACGTCATCAAGATGCCGGACATTGGCGAAGGCATCGCGCAGGTCGAGTTGGTCGAGTGGTTCGTCAAGGTCGGCGACATGATCGCCGAAGACCAGGTGGTGGCCGACGTCATGACCGACAAGGCCACCGTGGAAATCCCTTCGCCGGTCAGCGGCAAGGTGCTGGCACTGGGTGGGCAGCCCGGTGAAGTGATGGCGGTCGGCAGCGAGCTGATCCGCATCGAAGTGGAAGGCAGCGGCAACCATGTGGATGTGCCCACCAAGGATGCGCCCAAGCGCGAACAGGTCGAGGCCCCCGCTGCCCTGGTAGCCGCCAAGCCAGAGCCGCAGAAGGAAGCAAGACCGGCCGCGTGCCAGGCGCCCGTCAACCACGAGGCAGCCCCGATCGTGCCGCGCCAGCCAGGCGAAAAGCCGCTGGCCTCCCCGGCGGTGCGCAAGCGCGCCCTGGATGCCGGTATCGAACTGCGTTACGTGCATGGCAGCGGCCCGGCCGGGCGTATCCTGCACGAAGACCTCGACGCCTTCATGAGCAAACCGCACAGCGCTGGCGGACAAGCGCCGAGCGGTTATGCCAAGCGCACCGACAGCGAGCAGGTGCCGGTGATCGGCCTGCGCCGCAAGATCGCCCAGCGCATGCAGGACGCCAAGCGCCGCGTCGCGCACTTCAGCTATGTGGAAGAAATCGACGTCACCGCCCTGGAAGCCTTGCGCCAGCAGCTCAACAGCAAGCACGGCGACAGCCGCGGCAAGCTGACCCTGCTGCCGTTCCTGGTGCGCGCCCTGGTCGTGGCACTGCGCGACTTCCCGCAGATCAACGCCACCTATGACGACGAAGCCCAGGTCATCACCCGCCATGGCGCGGTGCATGTGGGCATCGCCACCCAGGGTGACAACGGCCTGATGGTACCGGTACTGCGCCATGCCGAAGCTGGCAGCCTGTGGAGCAATGCCGGCGAGATCTCGCGCCTGGCCAACGCTGCTCGCAACAACAAGGCAAGCCGCGATGAGCTGTCCGGTTCGACCATCACCCTGACCAGCCTGGGCGCACTGGGAGGCATCGTCAGCACGCCGGTGGTCAACACCCCGGAAGTGGCGATCGTCGGCGTCAACCGCATGGTCGAGCGGCCTGTGGTGATCGACGGCCAGATCGTCGTGCGCAAGATGATGAACCTGTCCAGCTCGTTCGACCACCGCGTGGTCGATGGCATGGACGCCGCGCTGTTCATCCAGGCCGTGCGCGGCCTGCTCGAACAACCCGCCTGCCTGTTTCTGGAGTGAGCATGCAACAGACTATCCAGACTACCCTGTTGATCATCGGCGGCGGCCCTGGCGGCTACGTGGCTGCCATCCGCGCCGGGCAACTGGGCATCCCCACCGTGCTGGTGGAAGGCCAGGCACTGGGCGGTACCTGCCTGAACATCGGCTGCATCCCGTCCAAGGCGCTGATCCACGTGGCCGAGCAGTTCCACCAGACCTCGCGCTTTGCCGGGCCGTCGGAGCTGGGCATCAGCGTCGCCTCGCCGCGCCTGGACATCGGCCAGAGCGTGGCCTGGAAGGACGGCATCGTCGACCGCCTGACCACCGGCGTCGCCGCGCTGCTGAAAAAGCACGGGGTCAAGGTGATCCATGGCTGGGCGAAGGTGCTCGACGGCAAGCAGGTCGAGGTCGATGGCCAGCGTATCCAGTGCGAGCACCTGTTGCTGGCCACTGGCTCCAGCAGCGTCGAACTGCCAATGCTACCGCTGGGTGGGCCGATCATTTCCTCGACCGAAGCCCTGGCGCCGAAAACCCTGCCGCAGCACTTGGTAGTGGTGGGCGGCGGCTACATCGGCCTCGAGCTGGGCATCGCCTACCGCAAGCTGGGCGCCCGGGTCAGCGTGGTGGAGGCGCGCGAGCGCATCCTGCCAACCTACGACAGCGAGCTGACCGCCCCGGTGGCCGAATCGCTGAAGAAGCTGGGCATCACCCTGCACCTGGGCCATAGCGTCGAAGGTTACGAAGGCGGCTGCCTGCTGGCCCGTGATGGCCAGGGCGGCCAACTGCGCCTGGAAGCCGACCAGGTGCTGGTGGCCGTGGGCCGCCGGCCACGCACGCAAGGTTTCAACCTGGAGTGCCTGGACCTGAAGATGAACGGCGCCGCCGTCGCCATCGACGAGCGCTGCCAGACCAGCATGCGCAACGTCTGGGCCATCGGCGACGTGGCCGGCGAACCGATGCTGGCGCACCGGGCCATGGCCCAGGGCGAGATGGTCGCCGAGATCATCGCCGGCAAGGCACGCCGTTTCGAACCCAGCGCGATTGCCGCGGTGTGTTTCACCGACCCGGAAGTGGTGGTGGTCGGCAAGACCCCGGAGCAAGCAAGCCAGCAAGGGCTGGACTGCATCGTCGCGCAGTTCCCGTTTGCTGCCAATGGCCGGGCCATGAGCCTGGAATCGAAAAGCGGTTTCGTGCGGGTGGTGGCGCGCCGTGACAACCACCTGATCCTGGGTTGGCAGGCGGTTGGCGTGGCGGTTTCCGAGTTGTCGACGGCGTTTGCCCAGTCGCTGGAAATGGGCGCGTGCCTGGAGGATGTGGCCGGCACCATCCATGCCCACCCGACACTGGGTGAGGCGGTACAGGAAGCGGCGCTGCGCGCGCTGGGCCACGCCCTGCATATCTGACACTGAAGCGGCCGAGGCCGATTTGGCCCGCAGCGCCCCTGGCGTTACGGGTCTTTTTTCATTCAGGCCTTACGGCGGTCCAACACAAAACCTGAAACCACCGCGGTCTCTGTGGGAGCAGGCATGCCCGCGAAGCCCCCAACACGATGTATGGCACCGGCTCCGCCGGTGTTCGCGGGCGCGCCCGCTCCCACAATGATCGCGATCTATTGGGCTATCGCGTTCTTGCCGTTCCCCTTGGCCCGGTACAGCGCCTTGTCGGCACGCGCCAGCAGTGCATGCTGGTCCTCCCCTTCCTCCCATTGCACCACACCGTAGCTCATGGTCAGCCGGCAATCGCCCACCGGCTCTATCTGCGCCATCGCCTGGCGCAAGCGTGCAGCCACCTCCAGCGCCTCGCCCAGCGAGGCCTGCGGCAATACGATGACGAACTCGTCCCCACCCCAGCGCGCCAGCAGGTCCTGCTCCCGCAGGCAGGCACGCAGGACGTCGACCACCCGCAACAGCGCCGCATCGCCATGGGCATGGCCATAGCGGTCATTGATCGGTTTGAAGTCATCCAGGTCCATGGCTATCAGCGACAACGGCTGGCGAAAGCGCTGGGCACGCTCGCACTCCAGTTGTAACGCCTTCTCCAGCCGATAGCGATTGGCAATGCGGGTCAACGCATCACGCTCGGCCAGCTCGCGGTTTTCGTCCAGCTGCCGCTGCAACTGCTGGTTCACCCAGGACAGCTCGCGAGTGCGTTCGGCCACCTGGCTTTCCAGCGACTGGTTCCTCTGCTGCAGTTGCGCCACCAGGCGCTTGTTGGCGTCAATGTTGCGGTGGGCACCAAGCATGCGCGCCACCGAGCCGTCCTCGTTATGGGCGATGATGTAACCGCTGTCTTCTATCCACAGATAGCTGCCATCCTGGCAACGGCAGCGGTATTCGACCAGATAGTGCTCGTTACGCTGGCTGATGTACGCCTCGAAATGTGCCATCACCCGTGGGTAGTCCTCCGGGTGGATCACGCTTTCCCAGGTGAGCACCGAGTTGGCCATGGAGTGGCTGGGGTAGCCGAGCATGGCGTACCAGCCCGGGTTGCGATAGACGTAGCCGGTATTGGCATTCCAGTCCCAGATACCATCGCTGATCAGATCGAACAACGTATGCAACTGTTGCTCACTGAAGCCGGCAGGTACCGGCCGGGTTTCCTGACTCATTGACGCTCTCCCTGATGCCTGGCGCACCCGAACAGAATAGCCTCGACGCCCTGTTTTTGCGGCGCTGAGGACAGGCATGGCTTGAGGACGCTCAAGCCAGATGCAACAGCGCCTCCTCCACGGCAGCAACCACCTGGTTGCCCTTGGCACCCGGCAGCCGCCATGCGGCGATGGTCATGCCCAATGGCACCGCACGGTCGATGGGGGCGACCAGTTCGCCGCTGTCGAGGTAGCGTTGCACCAGGCTTCTGCGCCCTATCAGCACCCCCGCGGCCAGCAAGGCTTGCTGCAGGGCGATCGAGTACAGGGAAAAACCCGGCCCACGGGCAACGAACTTGTGCCCGGGCATCACCGCCCCCGTCCACACCGCCCAGTCGTTCCAGCCCACGTCAGCGATGCAACGGGCGTCGGCAAGGTCCTCGGGCTTGGTGATGCTGGTGGCCAGGGCCGGCACGCACACGGGCAGGATTTCTTCCGTGGCTATCCTGCGTTGCCAGCGCTCGGGCTTTTCGGTGTAGAACAGGCACAGGTCGAACGGGCTGCGCTTCAGGTTGGGCGGCTCATCCACCGCAGTCACCGAGATCTCGATGGGTGCCAGCAAGCGGGTCAGTTCCGGCAGGCGTGGCCCGATCCACAACTGCGCCAGAGCAGGCGATGTGACGATATGCACCCGCTGCGGTGCCGCCAGGCGGCGCAGTGCGCGCGCAGCGGCTTCCACGGCGTCGAATGCCTCGGTGAACTGGCCTTTCACGCTTTCGCCCAAGGGCGTCAGCCGTACGCCTTTGGCATGGCGCTCGAACAAGGCCGCGCCGTATTCGTTCTCCAGGGTCTTGACCAGGGCGGCGATGGCCCCCGGTGTCACCTTCAGTTCGAGTGCAGCACGGGCGAAACCGCCCAGGCGGGCTGACGCTTCGAAGGCACGCAAGGCATTGAGCTGCAGCGAGTGCCGGGTAGAAGTATCGAGGTACACGGTTTCAGGCCTATTTTTTTTAGGCCTACTATTCCAGAAATCTGGCGTTGTGGCCAACTGTCGCGCGCATTAACGTGGACGTGCCGCCCTTGTACCGCCTGCACACTTTCAAGGATTTCAAATGCCGTATCCAAGCGCGCTCCAAGCGTTCAGGCAAGGCGCCCGCAGCGCCCTGCCATTGACCTCCGGCATAGTGCCCTTCGGCCTGATCACCGGGGTCACGGCGATCGGCATGGGCCTGTCGCCAACCGATGCCATCGGCATGACCTTGCTGTTCTACTCCGGTTCGGCGCAGATGGTGGTGATGCAGTTGATGCAAAGCGCCGCCCTGCCGGTGACCATGGTAGTCACCGCGCTGGTGATCAACCTGCGCTTCCTGATGTACAGCGCCAGCCTGGCCCCGCACCTGGGCCAGTTGCCCCGCCGCTGCAAGTGGCCGATGGCGTACATGCTGTCGGACCAGTCCTTCGCCCTGTGCATGCTGAAGATGGGCACGGGCGGGCTGGGACAGTATGCCTACCCCTACTATGCCGGTACGGCAATCACCATGTTCTTCGGCTGGAACCTCTCGGTGCTGGCGGGCATGTATCTGGGAGCGAGCATTCCTGAAGACTGGTCGCTCGGCTTTGCCATCCCCCTCTCGTTCCTGGCCCTGTTGATACCTGGCATTCGCAATGCAGCCACGCTTGGCGCAGCGCTGACCGGCGGTGTGCTCGCCGTACTGGCCGTCGACCTGCCCTACAACCTCGGCCTGCTAGCTGGCGCGCTGGGCGGCATCGTCGCTGGGCTAGCCATCGAGAACTGGCAAAAACAGCAAACTGCGGCAGAAGCCACTACCGAGCAGGAAGCATCATGAGCGAAACGACCCAGTGGATGACCTTCATTCTGATCGGCCTGGGCACCTTCGCCATCCGCCTGTCGTTCATCGAGTTGCACACGGCATTGCGCATCCCCCCACTGTTTCGCCGCGCCCTGGCGTATGTGCCAGCCAGCGTGTTGGCCGCATTGGTACTGCCGGCCGTGGTATTCCCGGACCGGCAGGCAGGGTTCGACTGGATGAACCCGCAGATACCAGCGGCGATACTGGCCGCGCTGGTGGCGTGGCGTACGCGCAGCACGATGCTGACGCTGATTGTGGGCATGGGAGTGCTGTGGGCCTTGAAGCATCTGGGGATGTAGGAATACGCAGCTTCAAGGCTTCCCGATTTCGCGTCACCAACACCGGGTGAACGCGGTAAGGGAACGAAAGGAAATGGCGTCCCAGGCAGGAATTGAACCTTTATCTGGGGGAGGACTATCCTCAAGACTGCAAAAAACTCGATAACATATTGATTTTAATAGAACATTAGCGAAGCACTCATGACCCTGTCCGAGGAACCGGTCTCCCGAACAATTACACCCTTGCAACGCCCGTTTTCCAGCCTGTCGTCAAGAACCCACAATGCACCCGGCAGATCGAGGTAGGCTGCGGTTAATTACCTAAACTGATAATTACCATCGGAAGCAGGGTGAGAAAAATTCCGCACCAACTGTCAAATCATTTCGTTTCGACCTACATATTGCAGTCTACTTCCTGCGAGGAGTAGAAGGCTTAATTTCCTTCTGCTTCCACTCCAAATAGCCCTTGATAACATCCATACCAATAATTCTTCGCTGCAGAACGTTATCAAGAAACACGCCACTGGAATCAAACTTAAGAAATGATCCAAACTCTTCAATTAATGCATCAATAGCAAAATAAGCGCTAGTAACTTCATCCCTGCCTGAGTGTAAAGCAATCTTTCCACCAGTCAATTCCAACTCGATCAACTGACTATTTGCCTCGCTCAACTCCGCAGCCAACCTAGCGCATTCATTAGACAGCCTTGAGCATTGCAACCTCAGCTTGGCATCAGACCTAACATTTCTTCTTGACTTATTTATCACGCACTGAGGATTTTCCAATATAAATGTATCAACGATAGCCGAATAAAATTCTGACTTGTAAAGCCCACTCACGCTGACATGAGCGGCCTTGTCCGCTACGGCAACAAGACCATCAGGCACGCTTCCCTGAAGCGCCAATTTTTCGGCATCTTCAATACCCGCAGCAACATAGATGAGAAGACGTTTTTTTGAAAGAAACGTTAATTTTCTTTCTGCAATTTCTTCTAACACCCTCACCAAAATCGCGGCTCGAGCTTCAATCCTCTGAATGTCAGATTTTCGCTTCGGTATCGCACCTTTATGAATCAATCCCATCCTCCTTAATGCCTCTAGCATCAGCCACATGCTTGAACCACTCGACATCAGAAACTTCAAGAAGCCTCAACAACTTGCCGTAATCAAAGTCGGCTTTATTTATTTCCTCTCTCAACAAAGCAGCGAGCCGTGTTTCAGGATTAACTACTACAGGCTCTAAAAGCGCCTGGTAAATTTCGCCTTTCTGGGCAAGAATAAACCTAATCGCACGATTAACTTTGTCTCTGAAGCCGACCGACATAGTAGTAGGGAATTCAACTACCTCATCCAACCTCCGTAAGAAATCCTCCGCTGAGCCTCGTTCAACAACATGACGGGTTACTACTTTGGTCACCAGATCTTTGTCACCAACAACATGAGAATAACCTACAGCACTTTCGCGATGCTTAAAAACTAGAGAATCTAATGTTCTCTCTAAAAAATACCAAGCAACAAGCTCCTCACCAAGCGAATTTAACTCGCGCTCCAGCATTGCCAGCTCTTCGGACGAGAAAGTATCCCTGCTCTCGGCCAATCTACTTTGAATTCGTTCAAAGTCTTCAGCCAATTGATGCCTCGTCGCGGACACAGCAAAAATTGAATTGAGCGACCAAACTGCCAATGGGCACCACGGACAAATTTTCCGCCCTTTAAAACGCACCATTACATGCGCAGGGCAGACATAGCCTCTCACACAAACATGAGTAGAACTCTGCACCAAATTTGCCGACTTCTCATTGGCGATAATCTCAAATGCGCCTGGCTCTTTATTATTAGAATCATCCACATCAGAAAAATTCAGCAAACCAAATTCATTAATAACTCTACTCACATCGCCGGTACCGCGACTCAAAAGCAATGCTTCAAACTGTCCCTCAACATCAGCTCGCTTGATTAACGGATGCTTCAACGGCTCCTTAGTATTGATTACACCTGCAAAACGGCGCCGGAAGTCGTCAGCGCCAGTGTCATAATGCATGACAGTTTTTGCAGTTTGACCTGTAGTTTTCGCCACTTCCTCTGGCGTTAGTCGACTCAAAAGATGAGTGATATGCATAGCCCTCCCGCTGTGGCCGGTCAATTTCGACCGTACTCGAACAGGGCAGAAAGATAACTCTCCATATTGAGGATCAGCATATGTTGCAACCTTCACTGCATCACTCTTCACCCTAACTGCCTGCCATTGCTCCCACGTGTAATAGTCAGTTTTTCGAGATTTTGTTTCACGTGGACTACCCATGAATGCTGCACATTCTACTGTGCCATCACCATTCCTGCGCATCCAACTCTGAAAATCCAACATCGAGTGAGTAATTACCTGGGCATACATCTCATCTTTGACTGGATATCCAGAATGAGCATCATTACAAAATAGACAGTTAATCTCACCCCACTTTGAATTGACATTCCCCTCATAAAAACAGCTCTTCCCAAATCCAGGGGCTTTAGTTTCAGAAAAAATATCCGCACGCCATTTCGCCTGGCGATCTAATTGCGATATTACGGCATAGCGACAATGAACAGTGAAAGGTTCGGTTCTAATTTTATCCGTATTTATAAACAAATAGGACAACCCTACTTGCGGATCAATATCTCGATCCACATGAATGGCATATGTGTCGCAACTTAGCCACTGTAAGTTCTGCCCTCTCAGGCCACCCCTAACCAAACAATACGGGAAAATTGTAGTAGCCGGATTATAACGATATTCATTGCCTATCTTAAGAAGCACAAGGGCTCTTCGACTCACAGACAGAATAGGATGCAGGCCGTCACTCAGATATACGACTGGCACATATCCGATTTCATTAAAGTCCAAAACAGCCAACTCATTGTCACTGTACCTATACCTCATACCCTTGACATAGCCATCCAGGAATGGCTCCGCAGTCGCTATTGCCTCCAAATACTTAACATAAACATCCTCGTGCTCAGATGTAAATGTGTGTTTATTTGTCCGATAAGCCTTTTGGGTGGGAGGTAGCCACCATATAGGCTGAGACAATTTTTCACAACCTGCTGCATCAGGGCGGAAATCAATCAGATGCTGAAAAAATCGCCTCAGGCTGTTACCAACAGCATAATAAAACTCATAACCCATAACTTCAGAAAACTCCCAATATGATAAAGGGCGCATTCCATCCGATTTTAATTTCGGCTTATAAAAAATACGACCCACGAACATATTTGGGAATTTAGGATACAGAAATTCCGCACCTGGATTCTTATGAAACCACGCAGGCAGATACACAAACAGATACAAATTGAATCTTCCAAAGCATGTTAAGAGAATTTGGGAATTCTCATAAGATTGCTCCTCCGCGTATTCCGCCTGGAGCCGTAGCCAAGTATTCGCTGCAACCTCTATATCTACTCCCACCTTGGCCCATGCAACCTCAAGGTTTAATCTTTTGATACCCATCCCGTAAAAACTAGCAGCAGCGAGCTTTAAATCATCCATCATGAAAGAAACCAACTTAATTGGATCTGAATAATTACAGAACGAAGACTCAAGTAATTCTTGCTGCCCTCGACTGACCATTCTGTCAATCGCATCTTTGGTTAAATTCATAGTCGCTTCCCTCACTTGAATCGGATCAACTGAAAGCCTTACTCCAAATCTCTTTTTCAACACATCAACTATCTGATCCAAAGGCAAAGGAGAGTTCTTCTCTGACTCGTCCAAGCTAAACTCTTTCCACTTTCGAATATCCTCCAAGCCAACATCTTCAGGTTTGTACCAAGATGACGCTAGGGCAAGCTTCACCCCCATCTGAATAACAGTCCTTTCTTTTCGCTCTTGAGGATCGTATTGACGGGGCGCCTTACTCCTTGTAATTCTTATAATGTCTAACTCCCGAAACACTTTCGCGATGGATGTGTAACATGCATATCGATCCGAAACCTCATCTATCCAAGATGCCTGCGGGCGAGTGAAGCGATATGGCAGTATCAAACACTGCATCCTATGTAAATCAATTAAAAGAAATTTTATTATGTGATTCAGTTGCGTCCGTGTAGACCTGCCAACATCCGGTGTGTGACCTATACGCACCAGAACTACAATTTCTGCTTCACTTAGCAAACCCTCTCGATCCTCCAGCGCAGCCTCCAGAAGCTCAGATATATATGTAAAAATTTCATCTCGAGATGGCCGATACGAACTGAAGCGTTTAAGAAATCGTGGCTTAACACCGGAAACTTCATCTAACGCATGGATGAGCCGGACAACAGACTCCCGGAAGCACTCCATTAACTGAAGCGCTGAAACAAGGAAAATAATACCTTCGGTAATATTAATCATTCACTACTCCAGACTTTTATTGCCTGACCGCTCCCTGGCTATTTTCAGCCTCAACGCAGCAATCCTTTTTTCATGAAATCCGATAATCATTTCATCCACACCTTTATTGCCATCAGTTTTGAAAGCAGTAAAAGCGACCGAAAGCTTCTCGTTGAGTAACTGGAGACTCACAATTGCGTACCTAGCGACACTTGCAACATCGGCATGTCCTGTCAAGGCCATGACCTCGTAATCTGACAAGCCAATCCCCTCGGTATGTTCGACGAAATTCTTCATATAAAAACAATAACTGTGCCTCAGGCTATGCAGCTTTAACCTGTAGCGATCAGTCTTAAACCCCAGCACACCTTCAGCTGCACGAGTGAAAGGTTCTGCAATTACGCTCCCATAATCACAGAGGAACAATGGATATCCAAATTGTGACTGAAACACGAAATCATTATCTACATGTGCCCGATATTCGTACGTCAAGTATTTTTCAAGATTTTCAAAAAACATCTCCCCGTATGGCTCCAATAGCAACGTATATTTTGTCATCCGCCCTTTCCATGACAACATGTCAATTTGACTAGCGCTCAGGCCGGCATATGAATCTTGCATGCTGCTTCGATCTGAAGGATTGACCGCATAGACCTCACGCCTTTCGAAGTCAATATCCGCCCACAATAGTTGCAAAGCTTCAGATGCTCGCAAAGAGGTTGCTGCTATAAGAGACCACAGAGCAGCATCTCGATAAGAAGGAGCAGACCTTATTAACTCGCCAATTTTATCGAGTGGAAAGAATTTATCTTCTTCGTAGGGATCATGATTTTTCTTGGCTTTCGGCAAGTGGCCAAAAACATTCTTTTGGAGTTTCTTGAACGCTTTACCTTCCTACCATACATACCCTCTAAAACAAGAATCTCTTGCTCCGACCTAGGTTGCCCGACATTCTTCAAGCTGCCGATTAGTTGAATCTCGTCACTAACGTCAGTATCTGGTGGCCAGGCTGCGGAATCTGCGCAATGCTCATAGCACGACTCAATCAGTTGCTCTATCGCGGCATGATGAATCCCGGATGTTTTGTTACTTACCATTGGAGAGGGTCTTCGTCTAGCAATCGCCTGCACCAATGGCGACATAGATCTCAAACCTTGAGTTATATAGGAGTGATACAATCGAGCAAGCATGATGTAGCTTGACCTATCTACGGCTCCGCAAACCTCCAACCCCACAACTAGATAATCTAAAAAAGAAGCACCCTTGTAGGAGTAGGATTTCATCGTGTTGAAGCTGAACCCCAACCCAATCATCCATATAATGAAAATTTCAAAAGCCCGTGATTTCACCCATACACCCGGCGATGCTTCTGATAGACACTTAAAGGCATTACGCCCTAGACAGACATCCTTTCTCACCACATATTTTAAATTTGGCATGCTGGCACCTCCTTGATGGAATACTTTTGGCATTTATCAAAGAAACCATTGCTACCATTGATAGCCACGCGGCTTCAGGCGCACTATATGGCGCAATCAATATTGCGAGCGACGTAGATTCAAAATAGAGGTGACATATATACAGCTGTTCTTCATCTACCGCGACCATGTCAATTGCCGAGTCAGAAAATTATCAGACCCGACCAAACAGTATTGCCTATAGAGTTAAATGCCTGATTATTCAATGCAGAACTCCAAAAGCCTATTAAAGCCGCTGAGGTCGTGCCCCCCTACCGACCAAAATTGCATCAAGGGGACAGTCGAACAAACTCAACTTTATGAACCGTCAGGATCTTGCCGACCCTTTGAGGAGGGCACACAACCATTTGCCAGGTCGTGCCCGTGAGCTTCGATCCTCATATTCATACCATCCTCTTACTCACCCTGAACCGTAATCCAACAGCGCTCTAAGCACTAGCTGAGAGTAGCTCACACGGCAAGCATAGCAAGTAGGGAAGTTCCCACCCTAGATATGAATAATAATCTACCATATGTCAATTTAGAGAAAATTAAATCACCAACTACAAACAAAAAACGATATCAGACAAGCACTTACAAAAAACAATAAATCCCAAGATATTCTTATTTGTATAAAGCCATGAAACATTCGCACCCCAAAAAAATTTTCATTTGTATATCTCGGTGCTACTCATATATTTGAATTTGGAAGACCCATCTATCCACTTCTATATTGCTACAGTCGGGTTTCTAGAGGCATCGCCTTCCCATAGCTCGATCATCATCATCTGTATTGCAGCCCGAAGATCTCAAGCACAAAGCCCACCAAGGTGCGGCCCGGCAACGGTTCAGCTCCGATCCGCAGCTGGCTGCTCGAAGCTGCCCCGGTCAACCCCTACCGTATGGTCTGGCGCTTTACAGAGCCTTCGGCCAGGTATATCCGAATCCATCACAAGACTGCTGATCAGTAGGTGGTCGTTACCGCCTGCCCTTTCCTGTACGAAGCAGATCTTCGATGGGGGGGAAAGATGCCTAAAGCATAAGCGTCTATCGACGCAACGCACCAGCCCCACCGATTACGTGCATTGTCGAACCAAGCATCGTTTTGGTTGCGCAAGGGGCAAAGGAAATGGTTATCGGCGGTGACGTATTCCCATACGACACGACTCGTTTTCTGGTCACATCGCTAAACATTCCCGCCAACTCTGCGGTGACTGTGGCCAGCGAGGAAGCCCCCTGTCTTGGCTTGGTGTTCAAGCTCGATTTGCGCACACTGGCCGAATTGATCGCGCAAGATGGTCGCCCTCCTGCGAGCGGTCAGTCCTTTTACACCAGCGCTGGAGTTGGTGGACTGGGCCAGAAGCTATTGGAGAGCTTCACCCGCCTGATTGAGCTGTTGGAGGAGCCCGATGCGATCCCGGTGCTC
The DNA here is from genome assembly GCF_046557535.1 of Pseudomonas sp. S1(2024). Classification (NCBI taxonomy): domain Bacteria; kingdom Pseudomonadati; phylum Pseudomonadota; class Gammaproteobacteria; order Pseudomonadales; family Pseudomonadaceae; genus Pseudomonas; species Pseudomonas sp. S1(2024). Next base: position 97,100 of record NZ_JBKGFP010000071.1, on the reverse strand, counting down.
TGGCCCTTGATTCAGCGAGAGATACATTATCGGTTGCTGCTAAGTGACCAAGCCCCTCTCCTGCGCTATATCGCCTCCGTTGGCAGCAAGGGTCATCGAATCGCAAAGGCCATCGACTGGATGAAGCTCAACTACGCCGAGCCTCTGCGGGTGGACGAGCTCGCCTCTAAGGTACAGATGGGCCTCTCCACATTCCATCAGCACTTCCGGCAGCTCACCGCAATGAGTCCACTGCAGTACCAGAAATGGTTGAGGTTGAACGAGGCAAAACGCTTGATGCTCAACGAACACCTCGATGCAGCGACTGCCGCATTCAAGGTTGGCTACGAAAGTCCATCGCAGTTCAGCCGCGAGTACGGGCGCCAGTTCGGCATGCCTCCAAAACGCGATATTGCGGAACTGCGTTTAGGTGCGGAAAGGTCAGCTTCCTCCCTCCCCATCGTACCCTGATCCTCAGCCTATAAGACGTCGCCCAACCCAGGATACAAGGAGATGCAATGAGAAGGCACACACCCCACAGGGCTTTATGTCCTATAACCGAAAAGGCCGCTGTCTATCGATGGCCTGTTCTGCAGCACCTTGGTAGGGTAAGTGGACTACTGACACTTGTTTTAGCTCACACATTTCCGGCTAGTGCATCTGATTTCCAAACGGCGAAATCTGGCGAAGCGAAAGCTCAACAGGAGATACCCTACATGCAGATGTCAGTAGGCGAGCGGCATTACAGAATCAGGTTGGCTGACACTGAGGCAGCTCGTGCCTTCTCCGCGTTGATACCCCTGACGCTTGAAATGGCCGATCTCAACAGTAACGAAAAGTATGTCGATCTCGCGGTATCACTCCCCAAGGATGCGAGCGTTCCAGGAACGATCAAGGCAGGGGACGTCATGCTGTATGGATCAAAAACCCTGGTGGTCTTCTACAAGACATTCAAAACGTCCTACTCTTACACCCGTATCGGAAACATTGAAAACCCCGACGGCCTGATGCAGATGCTTGGCAGTGACGATATCCGAGTCGAATTTTCCCAGCACTGAAAGCCGGCTGGACATATGACATCACGCAACCTCTTACTCGCTTCGGAGTGCTTCAAGAACAACCCTGAAAGCAGCGGTTTGCTGCCGGCGCGTGGGGTAGTAAAGGTGATAACCAGGGAAGAGCTCCGACCACTCAGCCAATACCTCTTCGAGGGCACCGCTGCCGATATGCTCCTGAGCGTGTACATCGGTCACCTGGGCCAAACCCACCCCTGCCAGACAGGCATCCAGTATTTGCAACGAACTGTTCATGATCAGGGGCCCTTGCACCCGGACGCGAAACTCGCTGCCATCGTGGGTGAACTCCCAAGGATAAAGGCCGCCGTGCGTAGGCAACCGCAGGTTGATGCACCTGTGGGCCATCAACTCCTCGGGGCGGCGGGGTACTCCATACCGCTTCAAGTAGGCGGGTGAGGCTACGGTAACCATCCGCATGGGCGGCCCAATGGGCACAGCCACCATATCTGCATCGATGATGCCGCCCAAACGTACACCCGCATCGAATCGCTCGGCAACGATGTCGGTCAGGCCGTAATCGGTCATCAATTCAATCGTGACATCCGGGTAGGACTCGATCACCGGCTGTAGTTTCGGCCATAGAACATGGCGGGCGGCGAACTCATCGGCTGTGATCCGCACCGTCCCTGAGGGGTGTTGCCCGAACTCGGTCAGGCCACCCAGGTGAGCATCGATCTGATCCAATAGCGGCGCGATATCTTGAAGCAGTTTCTCCCCTGCCTCCGTTCGCGTGACACTCCTGGTGGTGCGGGTGAGGAGGCGAACACCGAGGCGTTCCTCAAGACCCCTTACTGTCTGGCTAACGGCTGAAGGTGACACACCCAATCGTGCCGCTGCCCGAGTGAAATTACTCTCCCTGGCTACGGCCACAAAGACCACCAGATCGCTCAGATTGTCTGCTTTCATTGTTAAGCTCAGCTTCAAACCGATTTCTTGATTTTGCTAATACTCGAATTAAAGCGCGGTCGCTACAGTTGTCTCAATTACATTTTTGAGAGGTTAAAACAACATGGCGGCCAACAACCTTTCCAGCGTGGCCACGCAAATCCACCGTGCAGGCTCGGCCAATGCGATCCAAGGGCCTGCCGAATGGTTCACGGGGCGAGTACGCATCGACCGCGTCTTCACAGCGCCTGCCCCCGCTCGAGTTGGCGTTGCAGTGGTCAACTTCGAGCCAGGTGCTCGTACCCACTGGCACACTCATCCTTTGGGACAAGCCTTGCTAGTTACCGATGGGGTGGGCTGGACGCAGTGTGAAGATGGCCCGAAGACCGAGATCCGCGCAGGCGATCTGATCTGGTGCAACTGCGGACTCCGACATTGGCATGGCGCGACGGATACTACGGCTATGCAGCATGTCGCGATCAATGAATATATGGATGGGAGGGCCGTAGATTGGCTGGAGCCAGTGACTGACGATGTCTTCCTGAGTGGCCCGGTGGAAAAAGGCTGAGCTGAGATCACGTGCTACCCAAGATCTCTGACCATGAGGGTTTCCAACATGAATGCTCACCCCATCACAGCTGCGATATGCCTCTCTGCGTTGCAACTCGCATCGAGCGAAGCAGCTGAAAATTCCTCATCCCGCCAACAGGAAATAACCAGAGCGGGTAAACAGGCCTCTATGGTTGGCCCCTCTCAATTCTTCACCGGTGCCGTGAGGATTGATCCGGTGTGGCCTGCGGACTCGGGTATTAGCGCCTCGGGAAGCTTCGTGACATTCGAGCCGGGGGCACGTTCTGCATGGCATACCCATCCTGCTGGCCAGCGGCTGGTGGTCACTTCGGGGGTAGGCCTGACTCAACAATGGGGCGGCTTTATCCAGGAGGTTCGTCCTGGGGATGTCGTGTGGTGCCCTCCAGGCATTAAGCATTGGCATGGAGCTGCCCCCACAACGAGCATGACGCACCTTGCTGTTACAGCGACAGCTGAAGGTAAAAATGTCCACTGGATGGAGAAAGTGACCGATGAACAATACAGCGGGCCGCATGCTCAGTAAGTGGATCAATGCCGGGATAGCAACCACATTCATGATTGGACTAGGTGCTACGGAGATGGCCTCGTCTGATCCAATCGGAACGCGCAATGTCATGAGCCACCCCATTTCATCCCAATCAAATTCCAAGTTGCTGAGCGAGGAACAACAAGCGGTTGTCGTCGCAGCCGCGCTTGCTGCCATTGGTGACTTGCCCCGCTTGAATACTGCTCTGGATCAGGCCTTGGATTTGAAACTAACGGTCAGCGAACTGCGTGAGGTACTTGTACAACTCTACGCCTATGCCGGCTTCCCCCGATCTCTCAACGCGCTGACGGAGCTGATGCAGGTGCTGGAATCACGCAAACAGCGCGGCATCGTTGACGATCCAGGTCGCGAACCTAGCCGTCCAATACCTCAGGGTGACGCTCTGCTGGCCGCAGGTACCGCTAACCAGACGAAGTTGTCGGGTTCACCGGTTGAGGGGCCCCTGTTCGATTTTGCCCCGATAGCTAACCAATACCTCCGCACTCACCTGTTTGGTGACATATTCGAACGAGACACCTTGGATTGGAAGACGCGTGAGCTGGCCACAGTGGGAATGCTTTCCGCGCTTGCGGGAGTCGAGCCACAGCTTCAGGCACACATGCGAATCAGCACAAATACAGGAGTCACGATTCCGCAGCTACGCCATCTCTGTCAAACTTTGAGTGACCGTGTGGACACTCAGTCCGGTGATCGAGCCGCAAATGCTCTAGAAAAACACGTGGCAAGCACTGCCAAGGGATGATTAACCATCTCACGCTTGATGGATTGCCTGAGGTGCTCGGGCATGTTGTTGTGGACGTGGAGGTCGACCGGTACGCCCACCAATTCGGCTATCGCTACCTGGCCATCGAGCCTGCCAATGCCAACGCATCAGCGTTCGCCGAAAGGTTGGGCTTCAGTCCACGCGACAATGGCCGTCACTGGATCGGTACGGTCGACGACGTGCAGAAAGCCTTGAATAGCTGATAGGTAGGACGTGATCAGCCAACGGCTCGATGGCCTTTCTCTGCCGGCCCACCCAGGGCTCGAAGCTGATAATCAGTGACGGCTTGAAAGCGATGCTCGGCCATCAACCGCAGACGCTCCAGCTCCATCCCCACGACCCCATCAGCTTCGGCCTGATGGTAGACCTTGAGCGCCTCCACAGCCTCGGTGTACAGGTGGTGGTCGGGCATGAGCACCTTGCTCAGATCTCTTTTCACGATCTCTCCCTTTCGCCATGGCTATCCCACTCGATGCCATGCCAGCATGGCGCAATCCAAGCAACGTGAGCCAGGAAAGGATAGTCGATGAAGAACGTCAGGCTGATACCCCACGGCGAGAGCGCCGCCAACGCTGGTTAACCCACCAGGGATCACGCAAGCATACCTTGACGGCAAAAGGCCTGGAGCAGGCCCAGATGGTCGCAAATTCCCATGCGAACACTCCTGACCTAATCATTGCCTCGCCGTTCTTGCGCGCCCATGCCTGTGCGGATGCTGAATCCGAATGCGCAACACAACGACTCTGGGGCCTAAGGCTTTTCAGCGGCACGTGAGGCGTAGGTTGAGACAGTTTCCTTGATGGAGAGATCTGTCAGCCGCTGCCCAAACATTCTGCTGCAGCAAATTTCCTGCTTCGCCGGGTTGGGCTCATCGAGCTTTAGCCACGTCGTTCTTGGCTATTCATGCACCCACCTGCCCCAACGCTTCACCCTGCGCGAAAAGTTAGCCCGACTGACTAGAGGAGCAAGGCCAGACGCTCGCCCCGAAGCTCATGAAACAAACACTACCCTTCCAACCAGTACACGTAATTAAATAGAGCGTCTATCTCGGAGAAGTTTTTTAGCCCCAAATCAGTCTGCACCCTTTTAACATCGCGACAAAACTCTTCATACAGCGCTGGTGACACATTCGACTTCAACGTACTTAGTGGGTATTGATTGTAACCAGCAACCATCATTCCACTTACCGCGTTCTGATTCATAACCGCGTACCGCTTATTATCCAGAGCGTGCAATATCTCTGTTAGCACGTTGATTCCGGCACGATCTATATTCACGAAATGATTGTGTAACAATTCGAATGCTTCGCCCGGAGTTGCTTTCTTCAGCCTCAATACATCTGCAAGTGCACTGACAAAACGCCTTGCGTTTCTGGATACGATACCCTTGCCGCGATGTAACCCCCCAGAATGAAAGCACCTAAGCAAACTGTCATATGCGTCAGAGAAGTCGCCGCTCGACACCTTACCTAACTCTGCGATGCCTTTAATACGTTGCCTGGCCATGCGCCGAGCACGTGCTCGCTGCGTCCGCTGAGCTGTAAACCCATCAACAGACGCATCTGCCTTCATATCTGCTAGCCGGACTGCCAACACATCTAAACTACGTATTTCACCCCGACTGATCTGACCCGCACGCCTTTTCGCCATTTTACGCCAAGCCTCGTGAATAGCATGGAGCTTTGCGTAATGGTCAATGCCTGCCTGTGTTGCCAGAACAAGTGTCCCGTCGTTGATCAAACTATCCAAATGCTCTTGAATAGATGCCATTAAGTTACCTTGAGGGTCGCTAGCTACCACCGATGCCTCATAATTATTGCAAAGACCACCAGCAGTAAGGTTCGCCGAACCTACGATGACTCGGCATCCTTTCGGCCCACGCACTCCATACACTTTTGGATGAAAGGTGTAATCTGTATTGCTGATATAGAACTGCATGCTTTTCTTATTTTTTTTCTGTAGCTCAAGCAGTCCATTCAACATCGCCGGATCGGTCACAAACAAGCTCAGGCCAATCGCCACGCGAGCTGTCATACCACGAGCAATCGCTTGTTTGAACGGAGTCAAGAACGTGTCTTTGGCAGAGAGTTTTGCGAAGGCAACCATGCACTCTAGATGCTCAGCATCGGCCAGAAAACCGCCAATTTCATCGCTATGCCCCGAATCCTCGAGGTTCAGTAACAGCTTCAATTCCTTTGACATTTTTTCGCCCTAGAGACTATTTTTCAAAGGTGAGCTTAACAAATCGCTCGATCCGAATCTCGGCGTAATTGCATCAAACTCGCTAGGAACTTGCGCATGCGAGCCGTACTGGTCTGTTCAATGGAGATGCCGATGTCATAGTGTCGACAGGTACGTACTCACTGCCTTCGCCTAGTCCATCAAGATTGGCCGAGCTTGAGCAGAGTTTACCAAGCATTCCGCAGAGCCTTGTTTCAGCTTACACATCTTGGATTCACTCAAACGGTGGCTGATAGCCCGTCGCTTCCAATAATCTTCACGGCTTTTTCACATGCAGTATGGGAGCGTTAGCTATCCCTACGTGTGATAGATCTTGCCCGCCTAGCAGCGGGCTTTCTTTTGCGCACAGACTCTCATCGTCTTGAGGGTGTGCAATTTCTCAATTACCTCCCTCCTGCATGAATACGCCACCTTTTTCTCGCAGAAGCTCAACCAATGCGGCGGCAGCAGAAGGCAGATAGCCTTCCGCTCTCACAGACACCGCAACAGTCCGCTTCATAGTTGTTTCGATCAGCGGAACCTCTCTCAGTCGAGACATTCCTTGGCCAAACTCGAGAGTCTCACGAGCAAGAAAACTCAGGAGTTGGGTACGAGCAATCAAGCGGGGTAACAGTGAAATCGAATTGGTTTCGATTTGGACGCTTGGCGGTGGAAGCTGCCGTGAAATGAAGGCGTTGTCTATCCAGCGCCTAGCCGTAACGGTTGGCCCCGGCAGCACCCACTGGTAACGACACAGCTCATGCTGATCAAACGGCGTCGAGAAAATTGGATGGTCAGCGCTGGCGACGACCACCGCTTCATCCTGGAGCACTGGGTAGATCTTGAATTCCGGATCGTTAGTGACAAGGGGGCAGATAATTGCATCCAGACGCCCAGCCCTGAGGGACTCCCTCAAGACATCATCCTGGCCAATGGATAGCTTGAGGGTCAGCTTCGGCGCCCTATTCAACAGCTCTTCCGCCAACTGTGGCAGCAAATACTCGGCCATGCTCGCCGCACACCCCAGTCGGATGTTGCCTACCAGGCCATTGGCATAATCCCGGACTTCTCGTTCGGTTTCTGCAATGTTGATTCGCAGCTGCTTGCCCCTGGCAAGCAATAGCTCACCTACATCGGTCAGCTTGATCCTTCTGCCGTCTCGCTGAAAAAGCCGGGCACCGAGAGACTCCTCCAAGCGTTGAATGCTTTTACTCAACGCCGGCTGTGATCGGTTGAGCTTCTCAGCGGCTCGTCCGAGATGCCCCGTTTCGGCGATGGTTTCGAAATACGCCAGGTCACGAAAGTCCATGATTCATGAATTTCAGTTATAGGTTTATCGAAAGTAGAAAATAGACTTGATCAGTTCAGGCGTCGATAATTTTTGCTGCCACCTGCGGAATGTCCCTACGTGGAGCTATTGCCTGGAGATACAGCTCGTTGCAAACCTCAAAATCCGCCACAGCCCTGCGCTCCCTTACCCTCAAGTGGATCTCACTAACAGGCACCGCCGGAGCGGTTGGGCAGGGTCTTCACGCGTTAGCAGTACCAGCCGGATTGTTTCTAGGGCCGATGCTTGTCGCCATCACGTTCGGAGTGTGCGGGGCTCAGATGCGCTTGCATCGGCACATCTTCCGCTTCGGTCAAGGCTGCGTTGGTCTGCTGGTAGCTCATTCCGTGACCTGGTCAGTTCTGATCTCGTTGGCCCACTCATGGCACATCATGCTTCTCGCAACATTGATCACAGTAGTCTTAAGCGCCGTAGTGGGCCTTGGAACCGTTCGATACGGTGGCATTCCTGGAAGCACTGCTGCATGGGGAACAGCGCCAGGCGCAGCTTCTGCAATGGTTTCCATGGCTGAAGAATACGGTGCTGATTCACGAGTCGTGGCGACCATGCAGTACGTCCGTGTCGTCTGTGTCGTAATGATTGGTTCGCTGGTGAGTCATATGCTTGGCGCGGCCAGTATTCCCGTGGAAGTAGCATCATCGAATAACGCGCTGCATGGCACTGACCTTTTCAACGTCTCGCTAAGCCTGGCAGTAATTCTGTTTGGCGTTTCGGCAGGCACGAAAATGCCAGCGGGAGCCCTGCTGATGCCGCTCCTGATCGGAGGCATATTGCAACTGACGGGAGTGCTAGACATCACGATGCCAGCTTGGCTACTCGCTATCGCCTATGGCGCCATTGGCTGCTACATCGGACTTCGCTTCGACCGCGTTACCGTGCGGTACGTCTTTAAGCACTTGCCAGCGATGATTCTGGGTGCAGTCATACTGATCATGCTCTGCGCGTGCTGCGCCTGGCTTTTAGCCTATGCGACAGGCACTGATTTTCTTTCGATGTACTTGGCGACTAGCCCAGGTGGGCTGGATGCCATGGCCATTATCGCGGTAGAGACACATGCCGATGTCGGCATGGTGCTAGCGATGCAGACGCTTCGGCTCTTCGGTGTAATTCTGACCGGGGCTTTCTTCGCCAGGCAGATAATCCGCCTGACGCAGAATTGACCCTATCCAACTTACTTGCTCTCGTTTAATTCCAGTGCAATGAGAAGCTCGCGATTATTGCCACCAAGCAAACTGGTGGCTTGAGCCGCTCGCCTTAGCAAAAGCAGTCGGGCCGCTTGGAGCTGATCCTTGTTGAAACGCTCGGATGGGCCAGACAGCGTAAGTGCGCCTTTAAACTCATTGCCAATACCGAATACAGGAGCCGAGATCGATGATGTATCTGGGTCACGCTCACCAAACGAGGTGGCCCAGAACTGCTCCCGTATCTCAGCTAAAGCGCGGTCTGCTGGCGGGCCGAATGCCCTGAGGATTTTTCCAGAAGCTCCAGCATGCAGGGGGAATCGATCACCCTCGTGGATGCTGAAACGCACTGCTCGTTTGGGTTCAACTCGGAACAGCACCACCCGGATATCGTTTTCGATCACGTAGAACGAAGAGGTCTCTCCGCTCTCTTCAGTCAGTGCCTCAAGCACCGGATAGATCGTATCTCGCAGCCTGAACGAAGCCTGGTAAATCTGAGCCAACCGCAAGGGCTCGTGACCCACCGTGTACTGTCCATCAGCTAGGCGCCTGATAAAGCCAGCCCTCTCCAGGGAGCTCATGAGGCGAAGTATGGTGCTTTTGTACAGGCCAGTACGACGAGCGATTTCAGCCAAGGGAAGGCTGCTTCGGTCGGGCTCGAACGCCCCGAGAATGGCAAAGGCTCGATCAACCGCCGCCACCCCTCCGTCATTGTTCTTGGAAGCTTCGGCTACCACAGGGTCATTTTTTGGCGACATCAGACTTCTTCTCGGCACTATCGTGAAAAAGCGGCCCCTTGAAGGGGCCGTTCAGATGGCTGATACCTTACCTGTGAGTACGGTTAGCAGCTAGTCCATTGTCCAGAACACCGTTCTACTTAACCAGCATCAAGCATCACGCATGAACAGTCGCAGAGACAATGCCATAACGGCGGCGAAAAACAGGATGCATCCCATGACCATCAGCCCCGCCGTGAAGGACTGGGTGTAGTCCTTCAGGAAGCCCATCAGATAAGGCCCTACAAACCCGCCGAATGCTCCGATAGAGTTGATGAGAGCAATACCCCCAGCAGCAGCTTGCCCACTCAGGAACTTTGCCGGCAACGTGTAGAAAATCGTTTTCGCCGAAATCGTACCCACCAAGGCCAGGGTGATCCCTGCCAGTGCTGGAATCAGAGCGTTCATGTTCAGCGCGAAGATCAATGCAAGACCGGCCAATACCAGCGCAATGATCAGGTTCAGGATCCCACGTCCGCTCCGGTCGACATGCTTGGCCCAGAACAACAGACCAATAGTGGAGAAGAAGTAAGGTACTGCAGCGACCCATCCGATCAGGCTTATTTCAACGCCCTGCGCTTTCAGCATCTGAGGCAGCCAGATACCGATACCGTAAGTGCCGATAGTGAAGCTGAAGGTGATGGAGCTGAGAATCCAGACTCGAGGGTCTTTGAGGGCTGCAGCGAAGCCGTGGCTTTTTTGGGTGCTCGACTTTTCCTTGTCCAACATGCCGGTAAGAGCGTCCTTCTCTTCTTGAGTGAGCCACTTGGCCTCACTAGGACGGTTGGCAAGCACCTTCAGGGTAATGAGTCCAAGGACGCAAGCTGGTAAGCCTTCAATGATGAACATCCACTGCCAACCCGCGAGCCCCCATGCACCATGCATTTGCAACAGGTAGATAGAAAGCGGGCCACCCACAAGGAATGAGATCGGCGTTGCAACCGTGAACCAAGCCAGCACCCGAGTGCGGTACTGGGCAGGGAACCACAGCGTGAGGAAGAAAATTACCCCTGGGAAGAAGCCGGCCTCTGCAACCCCAAGAAGGAAGCGAACAACATAGAAACTATAAGGGCCAATCACCAATGCTGTGGCTGCCGCTGCAAGCCCCCAGGTGATCATGATACGGGCCATCCAGAGCCGAGCACCGTAGCGATACATGGCCAGGTTGCTCGGGACTTCGCAAAGACAGTAGCCCACGAACATGATCCCCGCGCCCAGGCCAAACTGAGCTGCAGTAAGTCCGAGCTGGTCGGTCATCTGCAGGGCGGCGTAACCGACGCTGGTGCGATCCAGGTAGTTGAAGAAATAAGCCAGCGCGAGCAATGGAATTAAACGCCAGGCTGCTTTCTTCATCGCACGCTGCTGCAATGAGGTTGTGGCATCAGGTTGCGGCATGGACAAGTGGGTATCCGGGGTCGTGACATTAGCCATGACTGTATCCTCGGTTTTGTTGTTATGAATACCGTGGCTGGATGGGCCATCGGCGAGCGCAGGCCTTTGGTACGTCCCGTACCTGTATCGCTGCTGATTACGCCCGAAAGTCATTTCGAGCTGGACATCTGAAACTCATCGAAAGCGAGCCTCTCAAGGAGACTCGCTACACCTGTTATCAGGCTGATTTGACCGTGCCACTGGCTTCAAGCTGGGCGATCTCGTCGTTGCCGTAGCCAAGTTCAGCCAGCAGCTCTTTTGAGTGACTGCCCAGATCGGGGACGTTGAGTCGGGCGCCGAAACGCTGCCCGTCCATCTCAAATGGCAGCATTGGAACCTTGACTTGTTCACCATCAGGGAGAGTCAATTTCGCCATTCCGCCAGATTGATTCAGGTGTTCGTCCTCAAACATGTCCTCAGGACGCTGGATAGGGGAGAACGGCAGGCCTGCTTTCTCACAGAGATCCATCACAGTCTGCTTGGCCATTCCAGACAAGCGCTCCCGCACCAAAGGAATGATTCGGTCGCGAGCCTGAACACGTTGATTGTTTCGAATCAGTTCGGCGTCCCCACCAAGCTCTGGGAAGTCGAATGCCTGGCAGAACGATACCCACTGTGAGTCGCTGACGACGCCCATGAATACCTGCTCACCTTCCTCGGCAGTTTCGAAGACGTCGTAGATTGCCCATGCCGAAATTCGGCTTGGCATAGGCGCCGCTGCTTTCCCGGTCACGACTTTCTGCATCATGTGCTGAGCGACCAGGAAGGCCGAGTTTTCAAACAGACCTGTCTGGACGAACTGGCCACGGCCTGTCTCTTTACGCTGCAGCAGGGCCGCCAGAATCGACACAGTGCTGAACATGCCGCCCATCACGTCATTGACGGAGGCGCCGGCACGCAGTGGGCGTCCCACAGGCCCTGTCATGTAGGCCAAGCCGGTCATCATCTGGACAACCTCGTCCAGCGCCGTGCGCTTTTCATAAGGGCCTGGCAAAAAGCCCTTCATCGAGCTGTAGATGATGTCGGACTTGATTGCCTTCACTTGCTCGTAGCCGAGGCCCAGTTTCTCCATAGCACCTGGCCGGAAGTTCTCGGTCACAACATCAGCCGTAGCAATCAACTTTTTGACTGCGGCCATGCCTTCTTCAGACTTGATGTCTACAGCAAAGCTCTTTTTGTTGCGGTTGTAGGTCATCCAGTAGCCGGCACCGGAGCCCATCAGTCGGCGAGTGTTATCTCCTTCTGGTACAGGCTCCACCTTGATGACTTCAGCGCCAAGATCAGCGAGAAGAAGACCAGAGGTCGGGCCCATCACCATGTGGACAAACTCGACGACTCGGATACCAGCCAGTGGCAGAGACTTTTCTTCGTGCTGGCTCATACGGCCTCCTTCGCATAGGTGAAATTCTTGCCAACGCCGGCATCAGGGATGAAGCCGTATACAGGCTCTCCAGGGAGACCACGGAGAAGCACTTCACGAGCGGCAACCAAGCGATCAATGTCGACGCCGGTTTTCAGCCCCATGGACTCAAGGAGATACACCAGGTCTTCTGTGACGATGTTGCCCGATGCACCTGGCGCGTATGGGCAGCCGCCCAGACCACCTTGAGAACCATCGAACGTCTTCACACCCGCTTCTAGCGCAGCGACTACGTTGGCTAGGCCTTGGCCACGGGTGTTATGGAAGTGAGCACTGCCAGCGAGGGCGCCGAGTTCCTGGAACAGTCGAGTGAAGAGTCGACGTACCTGGGTTGGATTGGCGTAACCAACGGTGTCGGACAAACCGACCTCATCGACGCCCAACTCCGCCATCTTCAGGGCAATTGCAATTGTCTCGTCATCAGTAACGACACCTTGGAGGGTGCATCCGAACGCCGTCGACAAGCCTGCCTCGATCTGCACACGCGGGAATCGCTCATTGCGCAGGGCAACGACCGCTTGAACTTCATCGAAGACCTGAGCATGTGTCTTGCGGATATTCGAGATGGAGTGCTGCTCGCTCACGGAGATGGGCAGAGTGATCTTATGGATACCTGCGTTGAAGGCTGCCTCCGCGCCCTTCAAATTCGGCACTAGCGCAGTGACGAAAAGATTCGGCAGGGTCAAGGCATGGGCAACGACCTGTGCAGTATCGGCCATCTGCGGCAGCAGCTTCGGGGATACAAACGAGCCTACTTCGATTTCTTTCAAGCCAGCGTTTGCCAGAGCCGAAATCCACTCCAGTTTCAGCTCAGTAGGCATGGTGGCCTTGACGCTCTGCAAGCCGTCCCTAGGCCCGACCTCGCTGACGAGGATGTCGATTTCTGTCGGTTCTTTCACGGAGGTTCTCCTGTTGCTGGGGAGAGCCTGCCCGAACATTCATGCATTGCAGCTGCAGGGTGAAGCGCTGTTTTTTATGATTGTTCTGTCAGGCAGAATTACGTTCTGTTTTAGTATCTACCCACAATTTCGCACCTGTCAATGAGAGCGACGATGAACGGTGGGAGAGCGCCTGGGCTTGATGCAAGAGAACGGAGTCGCTTGTCTTAGGACACTTGACAGGATGGGAATTAGCTTAGAAAGTGTTCTACCAAGAGCACCGACGTTCTGCTAGATAGAACATAGCTCGAGAAAATAAGATCCTGCTGGCGACATACACTGACGGTACTAACTCAAACACCTGCCGTTTGAGCGTTTTCGTTGGTGCGCCTGTTTTCACATGGAGATTTGCCATGAGCCTGTATGCCCCACCAGAAGAACGGCCAACAGAGGTCTTCAGCAAATTGCCGAAAGAGTTTTGGCGAGACGGCGATTCCGACTGGGTCAGAGCCAACAAACCAGGCCAGCAAGTTGCTAGCTTCCTGGAAGGGCCGTCCTTCGATCAGGCGGGCAATCTCTATGTCACGGACATTCCGTATGGCCGGATTTTCCGCGTCTCTCCAGAGGGCGACTGGGAGCTGGTGGTCGAGTATGACGGCTGGCCTAACGGCTTGAAGATTCATCGGGATGGTCGGATTTTCATTGCGGATTACAAGAACGGAATCCTCGTTCTCGACCCAATCAGCAAGCGAATCGAACCCTTTCTGACGCATCGTCGGAGTGAGAGCTTCAAGGGTGTAAATGATCTTTTCTTTGACCAACAAGGGCACCTCTACTTCACCGACCAAGGTCAGACAGGCATGCACGATCCAACGGGACGCGTATTCCGCTACGACCTGGAGCAGCAACGCCTGGATTGCTTGCTGGATAACGGCCCTAGTCCTAATGGTCTGGTGATGGATCTACATGAGAAAGCTCTTCTTGTGGCCATGACCCGTGGCAATGCGGTCTGGCGACTTCCTCTTCAAGCCGACGGCACTACCTCCAAGGTAGGCGTCTTTACCTCCATGGCCGGGGGCGTAAGTGGCGCAGACGGTATGGCGCTGGACGACTCAGGAAACCTGTACGTCTGCGATGCTGGCAATGGATGCGTTTGGGCATTCGACTCCCACGCTGTACCGCTCTATCGATTCAAGTCATGCACAGAAGGGCGCACGCTGACCAACCTCGCTTTTGGCGGTGAGGGGAATCGCGGCTTGTACATCACCGACTCATCAACAGGACACATCTTGAGGGCTGATCCCGGCCACAAAGGGAAGTGCATGTTCTCGCACGCTCCAGCCTAACGAATACGTGCTGAAGCCCTGTGCAAATGGCGCACGGGTTTCGCTCGGCCCCAAAAAGGCCCAGCGAACCCTCCAACTCATACAAAACAGATAATAAGAGGGCAAAATGCTCACACTCTTGAGCTACACAATGATCGTCTGCTTCATGTACCTCGTCATGAGCAAACGCCTGTCACCACTGGTTGCCCTCATCTTGGTGCCGGTCGCATTTGCCAGCCTGGGTGGCTTCGCAACCCAGCTCGGCCCGATGATGTTCGATGGCGTGAAGATGCTGGCCCCGACCGGCATCATGCTGACGTTCGCGATTCTCTACTTCTGCATGATGACCGATGCAGGCTTGTTCAATCCTTTGATCAAGCTGATTTTGAAATGTGTGAAAGGCGATCCGCTGAAGATTGTCATCGGTACAGCAGTGCTCGGCATCTGCGTAGGGCTGGATGGCGATGGCGCAACAACGTACATCATCACCACTGCTGCGCTACTCCCTCTGTACCGACGCACTGGGATGAGCCTTCAAGTGCTGGCGACGGTTCTGTTGCTGACCAATGGGGTGATGAACATTCTCCCATGGGCAGGGCCTTTCTCTCGTGCAGCGAGTGCCATGCACGTAGATATCACTGAACTCTTCCTTGAAATGCTGCCGCTCATGATCGCGGGCGCCGGCTGGGTGATTTTCTCTGCATTCTACTTGGGCACCAGAGAGCGCCGTCGCCTGGGCGTTGTAGAGCTCGATCACGATGAGGTCATGAGCCACTTCACCGAATTCAAGCTGACTGACTGGCGCTTCCTGTTTAACAGTGTGCTCACAATTACGCTGATCACCATGATGATGCTCAGCATCATGCCTCTCCCGATTCTGTTCATGCTTGCCTTCGGCCTGGGCGTATTGGTGAACTTCCCGAGCGTCAAAGACCAAAAAGAAGTGATCGGTAAATACGCCGATAACGTCATGGCGGTAACCCTGCTGATCTTCGCAGCGGGCATCTTTGTCGGGATCATGTCTGGCACCGGAATGATCAAAGCGATCTCGGAGAGCTTGATCCATGTGATCCCTGAATCCGCCGGCCATTTCATGTCGGTCATCACAGCATTTCTCAGCATGCCTTTCACCTACGTGCTGACCAATGACGCTTTCTACTTTGGGATTCTCCCTATATTGGCCGAGACCGCTAGCCATTACGGCATTGGCGCGAAAGAGATGGCCATCGCCGGCCTTATCGGGCAGCCAGTCCATCTGCTCAGCCCCCTGGTTGCCTCGACCTACCTGCTCTGTGGACTGCTCGACCTAGACTACGGCGACAACCAGCGAGCGTCCATCGGCTGGAGCATCGGTACATGTCTGGTGATGTTCGTGGCGGCTATCGCCATTGGAACCATCGACGTCCTCAACTGAGGATCTTCCTCAGCCGCGCAACGCACAGGGGGGCCAGCTCACCTGTGCTTGAAGCAATTGGCTTCACTCATGAAGCCATATTGCGACTACGGCCTTCCACAAGAAGGTCGGTAGCTATAACGGTCGTTTGACCTTTCTGGTGAGCTGCTCGGAGCCACGAACGCCGGGCGCAAGTGAACCTTGGTGACGGGGGGCAACCCCCGGCCACCTCACTATTTTGGAGAGAGATGTGCAGTGGCTTTTTGAATCGATCACCTGGTCGGCACTGATGCAGATCGTTGCAATCGACATCCTCCTCGGGGGCGACAACGCTGTCATCATTGCTCTGGCGTGTCGAAACCTACCAATTCAACTGCGTAACAAAGCCATTCTGGCTGGTGTTGCCGGCGCAATACTTTTGCGGATTGCATTGCTGTTCTTCGCAATCCAACTGCTGTCCCTACCTGGACTGAAGATCGTCGGCGCAATCTTGCTGATCTGGATTGGCATCAAGTTGCTCAAGCCGGAAGACGATGATCATGGCGCAATTAACGGTGGTGTCAGCCTGGTCACCGCGATCAAGACCATCATCGTCGCCGACGTGGTGATGTCGCTGGACAACGTCCTGGCTCTGGCTGGGGCTGCTGGTGGGGATCTATTGCTCGTCTCGCTCGGCGTCTTGATCAGCATCCCCATCATCGTCTGGGGTAGCCGCCTGGTTCTTGCCCTGATGGATAAATTCCCTCAAGTCATCATCCTTGGTGCAGGGCTGCTCGGCTGGATATCGGGTGGCATGTTGGTGAGTGATATTTGGCTCCAGCCAAGAATCCCATTCCCTGCCGAGGTCACGCATTACGCAGCCAGCGCCGCTGGAGCACTGATCGTGATCGCGGTCGGAGTACTGATCAAAAAATCCAAGTCTGCTGCAACCGAAACACACACAACACAGTAGTAATACCGCGTAACTCCAACCAACAAAAACAATTTGGCTGTTTCTGCGTGCTCATCTCTTGTGCGCGCAGACAACGCCTGGAGTAATCATGAAGGCACATAATGCAATCCCGGTCTGCACCTTGCTAGGTCTCAGCAATCTTGCCACTCCCGTACTGGCGGAGGGCTTCATAGAGGATTCCAAGGTCTCTCTGCAAACGAAGAATTTCTATTTGAATCGAGACTTTCGAGATGGAGCAGGCCAGAACAAGCGCGATGAATGGGCCCAAGGTTTCAATTTCGATGCCAAGTCAGGTTTCACGCCTGGCCCTGTAGGCTTCGGAATTGATGCCATTGGGATGCTCGGCCTGAAGCTGGACTCCAGCCCCGACCGGACAGGCACTGGGCTTCTGCCAGTGCATGATGATGGAAGAGCTCCAGACGAATACTCCAAGCTTGGATTGACAGCGAAAGCACGTTTCTCTGAAAGCCTACTTGAGGTAGGGACACTGATCCCGGACATGCCTACCGTTAAAGCCAACAATGGGCGCATCTTCCCGCAGACCTTCAGAGGTGGATTGTTGAGCATTGGAGACATCGAGTCCTTTGATGTCGTGGCGGGTCGTCTCACAAAAGTCACTGATCGCGACCAGACGGCCGCTCAAGACCTAGTGCTGAACAACAAGAACCGCCGCTTTCAGGCCGGCATTTCAGCTGATCATTTCGACGTGGCAGGTTTTGATTACACCTTCTCCAAAAACCTTGTCGGCTCGTATCAGTTCGGTTCACTCGAAGATATTTACACCCAGCACTTCTTCGGGCTTGTTGGATCTGTTCCCTTGCCTGCGGGCCAGTTGAAGGCAGACCTTCGACTTGCCATCAGTAGAGACAGCGGCAGCTCAGCAGCAGGAAAAGTCGACAACAGATCAGCCAACGGCATGGTCACGTACAATCTCAAAGGCCACGGCTTTGGCGTCGGCTATCAGCAGATGTCTGGAGACACCGCCTTCCCTTACATTGACGGCACCGACCCCTACTTGATTAACTTCGTCCAAATCAACGACTTCGCCGGCGCTAAAGAGAAGTCTTGGCAGCTTCGGTACGACTTCAATTTCGCCACAGTGGGAGTGCCAGGCCTAACCTTCATGTCTCGTTACGTGAAAGGTCGTGATGTCGAGCTCGTTGGTAATACCACCGGCAACGAGTGGGAGCGAAATACCGAAATCCAGTATGTATTCCAGAGTGGCGCGCTGAAGAACCTGGGGATCCGTTGGAGGAATGCGAGCTATCGCTCTGACTTCGCCCGAGGCACTGACGAAAATCGTCTCATCATCAGCTACAGCATTCCTTTACTGTAGCTGCTTCCCCCGTATACGGTGCTTGGGGTCGTGCTCGTGGGCGCGATGGCTACTGCGTTCGTATGCTTCTTGAATGCCGAATAACTACCAGGGCAGAACGGCTGAACAAACCGCACCTGGACTAAACTGCAGCCATAAAAAAGGGGAGCTTTCGCTCCCCTTTGTGCTTCACGTACCGAGTCCTAAGAAAGGGTGCGATCCGCTTCTGGCTTGGGCTGACGCCACCCTGAGGGCTCCTGGTCGCTTCACTCACTTCATCTGGACAACAACCTTGCCTCTCGCTCGCCCCTGCGCCAGATACGCGAGCGCCTCCTTAGCGTCTTCGAACGAGAATACCTTATCGATGACCGGCTTGATTGAGCCGGCGCTGATAATATCAGCGATTTCTTGAAGTTGAGCACCATCGGGGCGAACAAACAAAAACGAATAACTTACCCCGTGCCTTTTGGCAAGGCTTTTGATCTTCCTGCTCATTAGAGAAAAGACTACTTTGAAGATAAAATTCATCCCACGCTTTTCAGCGAATGCCTTGTCTAACGGGCCGATAAGAGAGACGATTTTACCACCAGATTTAAGAACACTTACAGACCGTTCAACTTCATCGCCTCTGACAGTACCCAGAACCAAATCATAGGAAGTCAAAACATTCTCAAATTTCTGCGCTTTGTAGTCGATTACCTCATCAGCCCCCAAGCTACGTACTAGGTAAGAGTTTGCAGCACTGGTAGTTGTTGCGACTTTAGCGCCGATGTATTTTGCAAGCTGAATAGCGAAAGTACCAATACCACCCGACCCTGCAGGAATGAATATCTTCTGACCGGACTCCAGATTGCCGCGCTCTCTCAGCGCTTGCCATGACGTCAGGCCGACCATAGGGACAGAAGCTGCTTGAACATAGCTCAGGCTCTCTGGCTTATGGGCAGCTGCAAACTCCGGCACAGCTACAAATTCAGCAAGGGTGCCCACGCCGAGGTCGAATACGCTGGCAAACACTTGGTCGCCAACCTTGAATTTCGTGACGGCACTGCCCACACCTACAACGACACCCGCAACGTCGCTGCCCATGGTGCCGGGCATCTCAAACTTCAGAACTTCCTTGAAAATCCCAGTAGGAATCATGTTATCAACAGGATTTAGCCCTACCGCATAAACATCAACCAGAAGCTCGTCCGGCTTTACCGAAGGCTTAGCGACTTCCATAAATCCGATATCAGGAGATTTTCCGTAGCGCTTAAAAGTCAAAGCTCTCATATCAATAAAACTCCAATTACTCTTTGATATTTGTCATCGAGCCGGAAAACGCCTTCTAAGTCGCTCTACGGTCTGGACATAAACATAAAACAAGAATTACCAGCTTTCTTTGAACGGCCTGAGGTCGAGTTCTTGAGTCCAGGCGGATCGTGGCTGGCGATGCAACGTCCAGTAGTTCTCAGCAATCGCCTCGTATCCCAACAGCCCTTCTTCCCCGATGCTCTCCACCCTGGCCGGGGCGGCATTTCGCAGTCGGTCACCCAGGATGCCGCCATCGATCACGACGTGAGCAACATGAATGCCCTTAGGCCCATACTCGCGTGCCATGCTCTGGGAAATCATTCGCAATCCCGCCTTGGCGGCGGCAAAGTGGGCAAAGCCAGGCTTGCCCCTCAAGCTTCCAGAAGCACCGGTAAAAATCACGGTGCCTCGGCCAAGAGGAACCAGCCGCCTGGCTGCTTCTCTGCCAACGAGGAAGCCGGCGTAGCAGCCTACTCGCCAAAAGTCCTCGAACTGGCTGGCCGTGAGCTGAGTGAAATCGATCAAGGCGTTATTGCCCGCGTTGAAGACCACGACGTCAGCAGGGGCTCGGCCCGCGCCTGGAGACATCGCAAGGTCAAACGCTGCGATGACTTGCCCTTCGACGGTGACATCAGTCTGCAACGCTTCGGCGCTCCCGATGCCGGAACGCCGAATATCTGCAACGACTTCCTCGATCTTTTCCAAGGTTCGGCCTGTGACAATGACGTGATACCCCTCTTGGGCAAAACGCTTACAGACCGCTCCACCGACACCTCGGGTAGTGCCAACACCGAACACGATTGCAGTAGGCTGACTCATTTGTCCGACTCCTGTCAGCGGTTGTCTTAGTCACGAAGAAATGCCAGAGCTTTCGCAGAAAAGTCAGCATGGTTCTGGAAAATTCCGCCGTGACCAGCATCCTCGTAGATAACCAGCGTAGAGCCAGAAATGCGCTCTGCCATATCGCTGCTAAGTGCGGACGGAACCATGATGTCTTGGTCGCCGTTGGCGATAAGCACCGGAATATCCAGGCTAGACAAGTCCTGTGGAGCTTGCTGCCCCCAAGCCTGAATGGCTTGAAGCTGGCGACCGAAGACTTCCTGAGTGACAGGAACATCGCGGTCGCTCTGGCGTTCAAGCATGGCATTCAGAAAAGCACTAGCAGCCTGCTGGCTCGCCTCGCTCGACGTGAAGAAGAGATAGGTCTTCGGATCAATTCCTTCGGACATCGCCTTCTGGATCAGCGGCATGGAAACCACGGCGACTTGGTCAATGTCCTTGCCCCCGGCAGGGCCGGTGCCGGTCAGGATCAGTTTGCGCACGAGGCCCGGCTGGGTGATCGCGATCTCCTGAGCAACGAAGCCACCCAACGAGAAGCCGAAGAGGTCGACCTTGTCGAAGCCCAGTGCCTTGATCAGCGCCACGGAATCGCGCGCCATTTCTGCGACGGTGAGCGGCGCGACACCACCAGACAAACCAATGCCGCGATAGTCCGTAGCGATTACATGGTGATGCTTAGCCAGCTCGTCGACGATGCGTGGATCGAAGTTGTCGAGAACGGCTCCCCAATGATTTAGGAGGATGAGGGGAACGCCACCTTTGCGCCCGAGCTCACGGTAAGCGAAGGCAACACCATCGATCTCGAGGGTCTGGTTGGGTGCGGCGATGTACTGGGTCATATCAATGATCTCGAATTGAAGATGGACGCGCTGGGCTTAAGCGTTTTCCAATGCGGGATAATCGATGTAACCCGCTGCACCGCCGCCGTAGAGTGTCGCGGGGTCGAAGCTTGCCAACGCAGCACCGGAGTTCAATCGCTCGACCAAGTCAGGGTTTGCGATAAAGGGCCGACCAATCGCAAACAGATCTGCTTGCCCTGCTGCCAATTGAGAGGAAGCCAGCTCCACGTCATAGCCGTTGTTGACCATCACTGTGTTGGTGAATCGCTTGCGTAGGCTGGCGTAATCGAACGGAGCAATATCACGTGGGCCACCCGCTACGCCTTCAATAACGTGGAGGTACACAAGGCCAAGCTCATTGAGCTTGTCGACTAAGTAGTCGTACTGTTCTTGAGCGTTGGTGCTGGAAACATCATTGAACGGGGAGACAGGCGAAATGCGGATGCCCGTCCGCTCAGCTCCAATTTCTGATGCCACCGCCAGGGCAATTTCCAGAACGAGCCGTGCCCGGTTGGCGACCGAACCACCATAAGCGTCGGTACGTTTGTTCGCGCTATCTTTCAGGAACTGATCCAGCAGGTAGCCGTTGGCTGCATGGATCTCGACCCCATCGAAGCCGGCCTTGATGGCGTTAGCTGCAGACTTTCGGAAGTCTTCGACAATGCCTGGGAGTTCTTCGATACGAAGCGCACGAGGCTCGGAGACATCCACGAGTTCGTTGTTCACGGAGACCTTGGTAGCAGCTCGAATTGCAGAAGGTGCTACAGGCGGTTGACCGTCCTGGTAAACGACGTGTGATACCCGGCCAACGTGCCAGATCTGAAGGAAGATACGACCACCCTCAGCATGGACGGCATCGGTCACTTCGCGCCAAGCGTTCACCTGTTCTTGGGTGAAGATGCCGGGCGTGTTCTGGTAGCCCTGAGCTTGCTTTGAAACTTGGGTAGCTTCAGTAATCAACAACCCTGCAGAAGCGCGCTGGCTGTAGTAGGTAGCGGCGAACTGGCTCGGCAGCAGGCCCTCCTCCGCTCGGTTGCGCGTCAGCGGCGCCATCACGATACGGTTGGAAAGGGTGATTGCCCCAAGGGTGTAGGGCTCAAATACGGATTTCTCAGTCATTCTCAACATTCCGATATCACAAATTAGGTTTCAAACACACGGCTGTTGAAGACGCTTACGCGCCCCCAGCAGCCCAGGTGGGAGTGGCCTTACTCTTCCAAGAATTGGAGAGCGTGTTTCAGGAAGCGCTCGGGGTACTGGAAATGAGCGGCGTGACCGGAGTCCGGATAGATCAGCAGCTGGGCATTCGGGATGTTCTGCACCAGGCTCCACGAATTGATCGAAGGGATCATGACGTCGTCGACGCCATTGACTACCAAGGTGGGCTGCTTGAGCTCGTTGAGGTAAGAGAAGCGGTTCTCGCCCTGTGCCGATTGGACATAGGCTGCAAAAGCAGCGCCTTGAGCCATGGCGACATCAATCGAGCTAGGGGTGTCTTGATCGGCGCGCTGGTTGCGGCGCTCCCAGAACGCCAGGCCCGCCTTCTTGGCTGCTTCCGAACGACCGAAGAAGAGGAACAGGAAGTTTTCGATGGTCGGAACGGGGTTCGAAGCGGCTTCCCTCACACCCTCAGCCATGGTTGGATCACCACCGCGCAGACCGGTGCCGAGCAGCAAAAGCTTGCGTACCAACTCAGGGTGACGAAGAGCCACCTCCTGAACCTGCAGACCACCTATGGAGAAGCCCAGCAGGTCGACCTTGCTCAGCCCCAGGGCCTTAATGGCTGCTGCAATGTCATCCGCCATTTGCTCAATGGTCGTGGCCGGAGTACCCGACGACGACGCTACACCCCTACCGTTCAGCAGGATCACTTCTCGTCCCGCAGCCAGACCATCAGTGATGATCGGATCCCAGTGATCGAGCCCGCCACGGAAGTGGGCGATGAAGACCAGGGGAACACCAGAAGGATTGCCCCAGCGACGGTAGGTGAAGGTGTCGCCGCCTACTTCTACTGTGCGGGTCGGAACGGTGAGATGGGTATAGCTCATGATGTTTTGCTCTCTCAGTGGAAGCCATGAGCTAATGATGATGATCATCATCATTTCAGTCAACAACTTTGATTATGAACGTCATCAATGTATGATATTGGTTGGCTTGATAGCGAAGAGAGCAGAGAGATGAAGGTCACTAAGGCCCAGGCACAAGCTAACCGGGCCCATATCGTGGAAACGTCCTCCACGATATTCCGTGAGCGCGGCTACGACGGCGTAGGTGTTGCAGACCTCATGGGAGCTGCCGGCTTCACTCACGGCGGGTTTTACAAGCACTTCAAATCCAAGGCGGATTTGATAGGTGAATCCGCGATTTGCGGAATCAACATGACGGTCGAGCAAATGCAGGGCATCGAGCTCGCCGACATCGTCAAGTTCTACCTGTCCCGCGAGCACCGCGATGAGAGAGGGAAAGGTTGCACGCTAGCAGCACTGGGCGGAGACGCAGCTCGACAGTCTGTTGAGATCAAAGCAGCTTACGAGGCTGGGATTGAAAAGTTGCTGGAGGTTTTACAGGGCAAGGATGACGGGCCGAAAGCAAGCCGTGCGGAAATCATCGATACCTTCGCACACGCCCTCGGCGCCTTGATCCTGTCTCGCGCTTGTCCGGACGACTCACCACTTGCTGATGAAGTGCTCAGCGTGTGCCGTGAGCAGATCCTGGACAAATTGACGCCCTGAGGCAGGGCATCCATTTCCCACGAGCGTCACTGCTCGAGCATGAGTCCTTTCCATTTGAAAGGTGGGTGTCCTCGTATGGAGATCAGGCCGCCCGCGCCTGCGGCGTCCTCGGCCACGTCCCTGGGGGTAACCTTCTCCCCGGCCTCAACACATGACTGACCAGCAGGCAGTTCAGTCGAATCGGGGGCATCTACACATTCGGCAGTCCCAGGTACAGGCCTTTGCATCGAGCGTCCTTAGAGTCAGAAACCACAAGCACAATGATTATGGTCGTCATCATTAAAGTCAACACTTTGATGTCAACCATAATCATTGGATGCGTAGCAGTTGTTCCTGATGAGGTGGCTGGCATGGCCAGACCGCTCGAGCCGAATGCGACCTAGCTGAATTCCAGGCGAAAAAAAAACCGCCAACTCGGGCGGTTCACAAGCTACTACTCGGGGTCTCCGGCTCTCCACGACGAGATTTAGGTTGTCGTTAAAGAGGTCTTTTCCTCAGAGAGGTTTTGTCGCCGGACACTTAGGCTGCGGATCGCAGCCATTCCGCTAAAGGTGCGGAGATTACTGACGCCACGACTCCACGGTCTCGGCGCCATGCTCGGCTTTCCAAGTCTTGAGGATGGCATGGTTGCCGCCCTTGGTCTGGATCACTTCGCCGTTGTGCGGATTCTTGTAGGTCTTCACTTCACGTGGCTTACGAGTCGCTTTCTCCTGAGAAACTGGAGCAGCAGCACGACCGCGAGCTTGAGGGTCAAGAATGCTGATCACCTCGCGAAGGCTGAAACCGTACTCACCAAGCAGGGCACGGAGTTTGTTTTCAAACTCCATTTCAGCCTGGATAGCACCGTCATTTTTCATGGCTTCCAATTCTGCGAGCTGCTGAGCAAGCTGGAGTTCAAGGCGGCGGAATTCTGCAAGACGAGACATAGGGAGGTGTTCCTTGGAGAGCTATGATCGGGCCAGATTACCGAAATTGCCGAAGAATGTCTTAACCATCTCAGATCAAGCTTGCCCAAAAAATCTTTGACGAGGTGAAGCGACTCGACCTCTAAGACAATTGCTGTAACGCATTTCCTGGAATGTAACAACGCCAATGTTACATTCCCAAAACTACGTTACAAGCCCTATAAACAAGGGGTTTGACACCAAACGGCAAGCGGAGCGCGCAGGCCACGGATGGCTGAAGGCGTGAGGATGGAAGCCCGCAGGGCAAGGCCACACGAATGTGGGGCCTGGTTCACGACAGCCGTCCGCGAATGCGGCACGTCCTGAAGTCAGCGGTGCAGCTTGCTGAAACGCTCTACTAAAAGGGCGGGTGCAATCGACTTCCACGTATCGAGAACTGAGGTTTTGTGAAATAGGTAAATACCGCAACCCACAAAGAATCCCCCTGTCAGCAGTCCTACGACTGAGGCGCCCGAGTTGATAAAAGACCACTGCAGCGACATCGAGCGGCTGCCCATCAAAAAATCTGCTCCGAAGACCAGGGCAATCCAACTCAAAACAAATGCCACAGCAGCCCAGATCGCAGCAATTACCCAGAAATGCAGCTGCACTTTATAACGCATGCTCGGCACGCGCAGGAGCCTTCCGCTGGCAGTCTTGGCTGCAAGAACAATTGCGGTATTTTTGACCTTATTTTTTGAGTTCTGCACGAGAGCATAGAACTCAACATGAGACCCTTTTTCCAGATCTTCATAGATCTGAATCGGAACTTTGACATTGGGAATTAATATCCCATCAACTTTCATGATGACCTGCACGAAACCCGTGAGATGCTCGAAAACTCGAATATCCTCTAGGCAGCCAGCAAATTTCAGGTATTCAAACTTTATAAACACTTACAGCTCCTTGCTCGGGCCCAAATTTCAGGCAGGGGGAGGCCTTGGGCACACCTTGGCGTGCTCAGGCTCGATCTAAATCAGTGCAGTTGAGTATTGGGGAAGCGGTCGCCCACCAAGCGGCAAAAATCCCTCAGGCTACGGCGCCCACCATCACGGCGAAAAGTAGCCACGACGTACTTCGAGTTCATGGTCGTGATCACCCAAAACTTGCCTTCCTTCTTGATACTCACGATGTCGGATGTCTGGATCAAGTGCCCATCGGCGAATCGACCATGAGGCCCTTGCCGGACGTGCCCAAAGACGACGCCAACGGCGCTCAGTCGATGAATGTGGACATTCACCAGAAACGCGGTGATCTCGTCGTCGTACCCTTGGCCTACAGCTCGAGCGATACGCAACAGGTCGAAGTCCGAGTAGCGCTTCACGTGATAGTCCACCTTCACCGTGTTGTCCTTCGCCATGCCTACGCCCTCCTAGGCTGAGCTGCAGCACTGGCCTGAGCCATACCGCGTCGATACAGCTCTTTGACGTCGTTCAGGGAGTCGGCACCGAGCCCAGGCTCATGCGTATCGACGTACACAGCACCACCCTCTACTTCCAGAATACAGACGGCCACACCAGCCTGGTTGTGTCCCATCGAAAGCGACGTGAGCTTCTCCATCTTCCAACTGCCATCCTTGTTCATCCAGGATGGGGTGACGGCTTGGACTTCCTGCACAACCAGGCTCTCGTCCTGCGCTACCAGCAGCTCTACGAGGCGCATCTCATCGTTGAGCATCTCCTCGTAGGCAACGAACCGATCCTCATGCCGGCGCTTGAGGCTGACGTGATACCAGTGAGTGGCCAAAGATCGGGTGACTGCATGGAAATGAGCCAGACCGTCTCCAAACATGCCTACCGGGCCAGCTTGGTCTTGTGTGCTAATGCGGAACATCGTGAATCTCATCAGGGCAAGCCCGCCAGGCGGAACCTGCGATTAACATAGAGCGAAAATTGCCTTCAGCGTCGCAGTGATCTCGCGTCCTTGCCCCATGAGCACGTAAACCGTGTTACGCGTTTCAAACATGCATACGCCGTCGAACGTCTTGCACAACGTCGAACGCACCCACCCTCCTGGCGGAAATCGACCCTGCTCGTCATAGATGACGCAGTGGGCGTACATGAAGATCGGCTCAAGGCCTAAAGATCGCACCCTGGCCAACGACTCAGGTGGCTCGTCCACATGGAAGAGGATCCAGTCCTCAACCAGGCAGTAGGCCTTCCTGGGAAACCGCTCAGCGACCATCGCCTCGATCTCTGCCCTCGGCAGCAACGTGCCAGCAGACGAGACCTCACCTTCCGGGAGCTCTTCACGCTCCGGAGAATTACCCATCAATTGAGGCTCCTCAGGGCTGCCCAAAAATATCCACAGATGCCCACGCACGGGCGCTCTGCCCCCTGGGCCAGAGGCCTAATTCCCATTTCCATGACTATATACATTTGAATGGGAACGATCAAACCCGGCATACCGTCTCCTTTTAGGGGAGGGCTGCCTGGATGTCCTTGCGGAAGGCATACGCAGCAACGTTGCAGTGGCTTAGAATTCGGAGGGGGCTATCGCAGTCCGACCTTCAAAAACAGGCTGATCAGGCTCACATCAGCCGCCTGGAGGCATCGACGACCTCGGCCACGGTCGACCTCACCTCCGAACTGGCAGATGCCCTAGGCGTCACGCCGCTGTCGTTCTTTACGCTGCTCGCCGCAGCGAATGAAGGTAAAACGCCGCGCACGGCCTTGATCGAGACCCTCGCCGAGTTGCAGATCCAGGGTCTCCTGGATGAGAAGCTGCCCGCCGAGCCGCAGAAGCTCCCTCCCCCACGCCAGGCAGCTGCGGCAGAGAAGATCAGGGCGATACGAGAGTTGAAGGAAGCCGGCCTCAGTCAGGCCGAGGTCTGCAAGAAGCTGGGCTTGCCGAGTAGCACGGTTGGGCGCATGTGGCATGCTAGGGATAGTCATTAGGCGGTACTGCTCAGCGAACCCTTCTAGGACGCAGACAGACACCCAACATCAGGGCTGCTCAGTTTTGGTCAGGGAAAATGCATGAATAAGGCGTTGAAAGATCTGGCTCTCGCCAGCGAAAAGCTGCGCATCGAACGTGCACGCGTTTGGGATGGCCTCAAGGCTTTCGAAAAAATCCTTATCGAGCAGGCCGGTGAACTCGGCTTCGCCGCCCATAGTGACAGGATCATCTTGGAAGAATTCCTTGATCAGGAAGATGAGCCGGTAGGGCACATCGAGGGCAAGCTGCACTTCAACGGTAAGCGCCTGGTTTTATACACGAATTACGTGCCTGAGATTTACGAAAAAGGCTCTGACAAGCACTTCCTGGGAGACATCTCTACAGAATGGCTCAAGCGTATCAGTGCCCCAGAGATCCTTCACTCCATCGCGGCCAACCTAGCCAGCTACATGCAGAGTGACCTTGAAGATACGAAGAGGGTTGCAGAAGGACTCTCAAGGTATCTTAGCGAACAGAAAGCCAGAACTGACGATGACATCCAGTCCGATCTGACTGATGACCTCGCGTTATTGGATCTATGGACGCAGTGCCATAACACTGTCAGAACAAAGCCAGAAAATTCAATTGGACATGGCGCCGTACTGCTCGAGTCTACATTCAAACGGTGCCTTACAAAACTTGGGCACACGGGACACGAAGACTTTTCGATGGCCGACTCAATCGGCGCTTTGAATAAAATATTTTATGAGAAAGACCTCATCAAATCTTATTCAGGACAATTACTCGCAGGCGCCGTCAAAATGTGCAGTTCTATCGGCACCACACGAAATAAGGTTGCGGGTGTTCACGGGAAAGTCGAAGGCTACGTGGCGCCCTCCGAGGATCTGGCCCAACTCATGAGTCACCTAAGCGGCGCCGTTTCCGTCTTCGTGCGCAAGCAGGTAGAGCTTGCTCTGGAGTCACAAGAAAACAGAACAGGCGTCCCTGGCCTAGCCGACCCCAACTGAACTGTGTTGGTCATGACTTGCGAACGAAGTGCTTCAGCCGCTCCCGCGATTCGATGACCTGCTCACGAATTTCCTCGGGATCAATAGCCATGCCACCCTCCGGCGTCACCCTGAGCGTCTTCAGGCTATTCACCGCCTCGATGAACTCACGCTCACGCTGTTTCTCCCACTCAGAGCGGCGGTCGGGAAACAGCCACGTAACAAGGCGATTGAGGTTGATCATGTGGTGCTCCGGTGTCACGGATGATAGTTAACGCACCTCAACAGGCTATCACCCAAGCTCCCAAGCCGAAACTGTGGGCACCTCTATCCCTCTGCCCTCTCACGACACAAAGCTGATCATTTGACTTACTCCCTCACTAGAGGCGAATCTGGAAGCGATCAGAAGCATCCAAGGAAATGGTGGTCATGAAGTCGAACCGAACTGAGCTCGCCTTTATTGCACGCGGCATAAACAGTGACTTGGCAAAACAGCTCCGTCTTCAGGGCCTGCGCCTGAAGTCGCTCAAGCTGATGAGCGCAGAGGAACTGAAGCGTGTCGGACTCAGCGAGGCCAATATTTCCTCACTCCAGGAAGGTGCACGCCCTGCCATTCCCAAGCCTGATTTGATCAAGGTTCTCTTCGCCAACCGTTGGCTGTGCTGCGTCTGTCGCGATCCCGAGATGCCCATTGTGGTTCACCACATTCGCCCCTGGGCGCAGAGTCGAGATCATTCCCCGAGCAATCTCGCAGTGCTGTGCAGTTATCACCACGGCGAGGCTCACACCACGCGCGACCTCAATACGTCGCTGTCAGGTGATCGCCTCACAGACCTTAAGGCAATGTGGGAGAACGAGGTTCAGCAAATGGATCGTCACGCCTTGCACAAGGCAACGCAAAGCCAGGGGTGCCACTGGTGGTACTTCAACCACTTGAGACTCTATGAACTGGCAACAGAAGGCGGAGTAACGTTTTCCCGACTTCCAGGTTTTACCAAAACCCTTGAAGCGGGCTCCTGCAACAAGGATGGTAAGCCCATTAGGAAAGCGAATGGTGAACTGTTACACGAGAGTGCCGGGGCTCAGTATCTTTACCTATACATGCTCCAAATGCTCAACTGTGTCCTTGATGGGAGCGTTGTGCGAAATATCTCGGACGATCTCGATCGCGGCAATCTATCGGCCTGGATCGTCGAAAATGACCTGATTTTTGTTCAGGGACGTCACAGCTTCAGCAACCTTGGCATACCAACCCTCAGCAGCGATCCAGTGCGGGGAAAGCGCTCAGTGAATAATGTCGAAATTAGCTTCACCTTCGACCGTAACGAAGGTACCTCCGTATCTGCACGATCTGAGTGGCTGAGCGGCACGCTGGATGTGGCCAGCTTGATTCAGGTCAAGCGCATCGAGCGGGCCAATCAAAAGATCATCATCACAGGCACTGTTTTGGCCATCAGGAACTCCCATCCTGACATCAAAAAGCGTGGCTACCATGCCAACCTCTACAAATCAGGTCTCGCGGGAGTCATCTGGAACGATGATGAGGAAACTGATGAGGTCTCCGATGATCCCACTCAGCCGGATGTGTTCACGTAACCCTGAGCTAACAATCCAACACTGAATTATGAATGCGTCCGGCCAAGTCACTTTCCGAACTTCAGCCTGTAATTGAGACCGTTAATGGCGACCTCCCATTCGAACGCACCTTAGACGGAGCGTTGGTTCATTCTAGCCGATAGAGCTTCCGCGCTTTCTTAATCCAGAAATAGGCTCATGTCCCTGAGTCAATCCTTGTGCTGAGCAGAGTCCTCCCCTTGAGAAGGCCTGGCGGCTCGCTAATCAGACACTCGAGCAGCATCACCAGCCTGCGTAATAAGTTACGAGCAATCCCCACTCCCTTATCGCATTTCCATCTGCTCGCAAAACCTCAAGTGCTTCGGCTGCAGAAATCTTGGTCGGACAGCCACCTATCAGGTAGAAGTCATCCTTTCCTGGGGAATATAGGTGAAGCAGCGTAAGTACCATCACACGCTGTAAATCGGTCATTTTTCTGTACGCACGTCGCATCGCTTTTAACCCCTCAGGGTCAGGCTCTGACCGATCATGATCGAAGCCGCAAGGGCGCATGCTGTAATGACTAATGGCCACAACCGCGATTGATTACGCACCAAGGACCAAGATTCGCTTGGGCGGTTTCTTGGGCAAGAAGTACGGCAAACACCACCACTTCCTGCTGGAACGCGGTGATGCGAAAGAGACCGCTAAAGCGCTGGATGCAAACTATCCAGGCTTCGCCCGTGACCTGGCGGATGCAGAGAGTCGCGGCCTGCGCTTCGCCGTCTTCAAGAACGGCAAGAATATTGGCGACGGTGAGCTAGACCTGGGCGGTGCTCGAGAGCTGTGGTTTGTGCCGGTAGTGCATGGCAGCAAGCGTGCCGGCCTGCTGCAGACGATCGTTGGAGTCGCCTTAATCATTGCAGGACCGTTCACTGGAGGCGCCACGTACGGGGCTGGCATCGCGTTGTTCGCTGGCGGTGTTATTCAGATGCTCAGTCCCCAGGCTGCAGGCCTGTCGCAGAGCGGCGCGCCTGAGAACCTGCCGAGCTATGCATTTGGTAGCGCCAAAAACACTACCGCGAGCGGTCTACCGGTACCGATCTGCATCGGTGAACGGCGCTGGGGCGGGGCGATCATCTCGGCTTCAATCGTAGCGCAAGACAAGGCTTGATGTGAGCGTGAGTCACATGTAAATACCCCGAATCCGGGGTATTTCGAGGTGCTCTAAGTTCTGAGCCCCCTAAGCCCGGGGCTCATCGTTGATGCCATTAGGCTTCCTACTTTTTCGCAGCATTTTTTGCTTAGCGATTTTTTTTGGCACTCGACCCTCACAGTCGCCTATGCTGGCGATCCGATAGCAAACACAAGGAGAAGTCAGTGTACCTATACGAATCGAGCGGTCAGTTTGAGTTTGAAGAACGGGACATCCTAGAGGAGCTGTGCTCGAAATACGATGTTTCGCTCGTCAATGATGGTCTCATCCGGGGTGGATATGAGCAAATGCTAGTAGTGGGTAAAGAGGGTATCGCCTCGCTTACGCTGTTCCTTTCCCATAGCTTTGAGACAGAGTTTTCCGGAGTGGCTCTACTGCAATTAGGCGAAGGCTTGGAGCAATACGGTTTCAAGGAAACACACGCGGCGATGGTGTTTGTGAAAGAATTTTCGCCAATGATCTCGGCGGTCCTGCAAGCGAATAGCCTGGCCAAATCAGCCTAAGCTGGATCACCAAGAGCGAGAAGGCCCGCATTGCGCGGGCTTTTTCCGTAGGTGTAGCTGGGTAATGCTGAAGCGCTGGCCGGGGAGACGGAATTCTCCTTGAACATGGGTATATGAAGCTATGGGTGCCTATGACTGATACCAGGTCGAGGCTATCGTTCAACCATTGCGGCAAGTAAACCCTTGGGACCAGGCCAAGGCTCTGGAGCCTGGCGGCGATTTTCGTCAAAGATCTTGACGAAATATTAGGCTTGTGCAAATTGTTTTTTTCTTTAGAGATAAGCGGATGACTGACCCTCTCTCCCCGTTGGCCAAAGCAATTTTCAAGATCATTCATGTCGTACCGTGGATTTTTCCCAAGCGACACAGATGGCTGGCCAATCACTATCTATTCGAGCATGTAGATCGCATTCGAGATTCTGATAGTAACCTGATCAAAGGCTCGCTACTAGCAGGTGATTTCACTTGGAAGGGCATAAGTGTGTTAATTCCTTTTGATCACAAGCAGCTTTCAACTGTTACCAAATGGATGGAAAAAAGGCGAACGGCAATGGCAAGCAGTGTTCCATATTCGCCGCCGCATAGGGCTTCATCGATTCTCGGATTCCAGTGCTATCATTTAGGTTTTATTCCTTTCAATACTTTTAGCGATTTCTATGGAGCCCCCCTGTTTCTTAGGTCAGTGTACCCAAAATTTTGCGATGTCAATACGATGTACCTACCAAATGGTGCCGCTTACCTTTCGCTTTACATTCGCCTTGACGATGTGGCAACTGAAATTGTAAAGGATGTGAATGTTACCCATATTCGGGGAGAAAAACGATTCTTGTCTCTAAATCCATTCAATAAGTCATTTGGAATTTTGTCAAATGGAATTAAAGAGTCCGCAATAGAAAAACTTATTAGTAAAAAAGCGACACAAGTCATGAGGGAGTCACTCGAGGTTGTGGATGTTTTACTCCGACTCTGGGGCAAAAGGCTAAAATCAGGGACGTACAATGTTGTCGCTGATTTTGTCTCCCATTCATGGGAAACTACCGGCTATTTTTCCCCGGATCGCCCACACTTCGAAAAAGGTGATACGCAGGTAGTAATCGATCCACGACGACAGTACCTAATCACTGGTAGATCCTCTGATCTTACCGGTGTGATGATGGAGCGAGATGCCGCTGAGGCGTTTGGGGCCGATGCCATATTTATCAAGGGTGAGGCAAGATTATCTGAGCCCGACTACGGCTTCGGGTATCTTAGCGGACTACATTACGGCATAGAAGAATATGCCGGGCTTCAATATGTATTAGATGTGGAGAAAAGGCTAATTACGAGCGCTGCAGAAGTTAGCGAAGTTTTTACGAAGGCAAAAATGTCTAGCCGCAAAAGCCTCTCTCTTCTTGTATCCCAGAGCCTGTCACTGAACTTGATTGACGAG
Organism: Pseudomonas sp. S1(2024); assembly: GCF_046557535.1. NCBI lineage: Bacteria > Pseudomonadati > Pseudomonadota > Gammaproteobacteria > Pseudomonadales > Pseudomonadaceae > Pseudomonas > Pseudomonas sp. S1(2024). The sequence continues at coordinate 63,787 of NZ_JBKGFP010000071.1, read as the reverse complement.
CGGATAGATGCTCTTAAAAATAGTGATCGCTGGTTTGATGGCGCCTATAAGGAAGTGTTTGAGAAGCGCGTGTCTAATTTGGAGGAGAAGTTTTCCAGCTTGCGGAGAAAAATCCAAAAGCGTCGAGATCAAGCGCACGATGAGGTCCAGCTTGCTCAATTGGATTGGACAAAGAGAAACGCATGGTTACTCGTTGCACTAGCCTTGATTCAGATTGGAATCGCATTAGTTGTAGTTGATTGGACTGAGTCAGGCATAGACAAAAACAACATTTTTCTAAACTGGAATTCGCTCGCCTCTTATTTAACTGAATGGCGAGAATAGCGTTGGCGGTTGCGCTTTGCTCCCGCGGGTACCGCAGCGCAACGTAAAAGAAACGGGCATAAAGATGAAATTTCGGCAAAAATTAAATAATGGCCTACGCTTTTAGCATGTAAGCAATTGAGTTGATGAACTACTCCAGGTGGGAATAGGCATTCGTGCAACCGCTAGATACACAAGCTGTTCAACAACCCCTGCTTTAGGTACTAAACATTCGATGCAGAGTTAGGTTTTTCTTCGCCTGGCGAAACTATTACCTGAGCAGAATTTGCCGCAACATTTTCGGGCCTTGATTTGAGCTTGCCCAGCGCATCGCTGGCAAAGTCCTTCATCTGGCTCGCGAAATTGGGAATAGACTTCATCGCATCCTTCACAACCTCAGATGCAAGTAACTCGTGCCAAGGGCTTCCGTAGCTTGCCCCCTCCACGAGCCGCAGAGGCTGCTCGTCTAGGCGAGAGAGTGCCGAATGTAGCAGCTTAGCTTCGAGCTGAGGGTCTATTCTACCCGCTTCCCGGCTGTAGCCATCGTATGCTCTAGAAATTGAGGCCTTGAATGCATAATCCTCAGATAATCTGAAGCGCTGGCCAACCTGTTTCGTCGCAAGCCATGCAAACCAAACTGGTGCTCCTACCGAAAGAACTGCCAAGGTGATGTTAAGGATGATCAAAGCCCCAGACGCTCCGCCAGGCTGAGTAAGCAGCTGAGTCAATGTCTGCAATTGGCCGGTCCCAACATACCCCCCCACAGCGAGCGCACTGATGAGCCCTACCAACCAGAGCCACATCGACTTATCGAGGGACGCAGAGCGCTCAGTAAAAGCCGCCGCTAAGCCCACACTTGTTGCTGATGAGTAAACCGATTCACACTTAGTCAAGACCTCTCCAGCTTGAGCGCTCACGGCATCAAGATTCGCTTTCAAGGACATGATTTCGTCACGTACCGTCAGAATCTGAGCCCTATCTTTTTCCGCGTCGACAGAAATAGATTCAACCTTATGCCGGGCTTCACTTAACAGCTCAAGATCAGCGGGTAGTTGATCAGCCGCTTCGTAAGCACGTTCAATACCTTCCACCATAGTCTGAATCGCGGTGGTTTTAGGTGAGAGGTCTCTCAGTCGACTCTCCATACCTCTAATCTGAGCGGCAGCCCTTCGAAGCGCTTTACTATTTTCTAAAGCTTGTTTGTGGTTTGGCTCAACGTATGGAAGCAACACCCGCTCCAAAGCTTGGAGCGTAATAGAAAAAGCCGGAAGCGACGCTGTTGCATTTTGGGACACCAGCTGAGGCAAGGTGTTTCCTCTTGCCCACTGGAGCGCGGCGATCGCCTCAGTAAGCTCAGGAAGATCGTTACCTGGTTCGTCTGGATCAGCTAATGACAGCTTGTGAGAGATGGATGCGACCCATCCGACAAGATTTGACCGACTCACAGCCGCTACGCCCCAATGGCCAACAGCTTGACCTAAAGGAACATTGGCGGGCATAGCTGATTCAAGATAGTCCTCAATCGCCTTGAGCTCGAGAAGGATATCGTTGAAAACCTTGTGCATGTTTCTTCCTTGAGTCTGCTAGAGATCGGTGAAAACCAACAACTGCACCCACAATGCACCCATGTCACTTAGGGTCACGATCCAACCTGGAGCTCAAAACCTTGAATTAGATGGCGTCCCAGGCAGGAATTGAACCTGCAACCTTCCCCTTAGGAGGGGGATGCTCTATCCAATTGAGCTACTGAGACGCAAGTGCCGGCAGCGAACGCTGCACAGCAGGACGGCCAGCATGTTAACCAGCATGCTGGCGTTTGTCATGCCTCAAGCGGGCTTTTTCGCGTAATCCTTTTCTGCCAATGCTACACCTGCGGCAGCACACCTTCATCATGCAGCAGCGTGAACAATGCCGCGACTGCGGTTTCCAGAGTTGTGGAGTTGTCCAGCACATGCAGCGACGGATCAGCCAGCGCCTGCAAGCGTGCATTACGTGCCAGGCGCTGCTCGATTTCCTCTGCGCTTTCCCGGCCGCGGGCCAACAGGCGCTCGCGCAGCACTCCGTGCCTGACCTCCACCAGCACTGCCAACAAGTTCGGGTAGCGCCGGCGCGCCTCGGCGAGATAAGCCCGCGAACCATTCACCAGCACCGACCTGCCCGCCGCCAGCCACTGATCCACCTGCAGTGGAATGCCGTAATCCAGGCCATTGGCGCGCCAATGCATGGCGAACGCGCCCTGTGCTCGCATTGCTTCGAACTGTTCGGCCGTTACGCCATGGGCGGCTTCGCCCTTGGCTTCAGCCGAACGGGTAATGACGCGACGAGCGATTTCCACCCCGGCGGCTGAAAGCCGCTGACGGGAAGCGTCAATCAGGGAATCTTTCCCGGAACCCGACGGTCCTACCAGATATATCAACCGGCCTGTGCCTGATTGGCGGTCGCTTGCGTCATGTTGCATAGCCACTATGCTCTATGGAGGGAACCGGCACATTCTATGGACTTTCCCGGGCTTTTGCTGCGTTTTACCAGTTTTTGACGGCAAAAGTCTGACGATTGGGCAAGCCGGTGCATGTAAAACTTTTCAAACCAGTACTCATTTCTGATAATTGGTACTGGCACAAAGCCTTTATCCGGCTCACTATTTGTCACAGAATTGACGCCAAGGAAACGGCGACCATGAGGCAAGATGAGCATCCATTTTTCACAGACGGTTGAACATTTCGTCGTCGCCACGGTCGTACTACCACCCCGTGCGGCCAATTTGAGAACCGCTTCCCCTGAACCAAAATCTGGTCAATTTATATGCGCCCAATGAAACAGGCTATTTATTCGAGCCGCACCGCTGACAAGTTCGTCGTCCGCCTGCCCGACGGGATGCGTGAGCGCATTGCCGAGGTAGCGCGCAACCATCACCGCAGCATGAACTCCGAAATCATCGCGCGCCTGGAACAGAGCCTTATCCAGGAAGGTGCGCTGGGTGACGATTTGAGCATGCGCCTGGACAGCCCCGAACTGTCCCTGCATGAACGCGAATTGCTGCAACGCTTCCGCCAACTGTCGCACCGCCAGCAGAACGCGCTGGTGGCCCTGATCGCTCACGATGTGGAAATGGCTGCCGACGCCTCCTGAGGTTTGCAGCCGAACACAAAAAAGCCAGCGTAAGCTGGCTTTTTTGTAGGTGGCGTCCCTGCAAGAGACGCGATCCGTTTGTTTGTAGGAGCGGCCCATCGCGACACAAGGCCGCTCCTACAGGGGACCGTGGGCTACAGCAGGAACAGCGTGGCCAGCCCGAGGAAGATGAAGAACCCACCACTATCGGTCACCGCGGTAATCATCACGCTGGAGCCCATCGCCGGGTCGCGCCCCAGGCGTGTCAGGGTCATCGGGATCAACACCCCCATCAAGGCCGCCAACAGCAGGTTCAAGGTCATCGCCGCAGTCATCACCAGGCCCAACGACCAGCTGCCATACAGCCAGAACGCCACCGCACCGATCACCCCGCCCCAGATCAGGCCGTTGAGCAGCGATACCGCCAGCTCCTTGCGCATCAGGCGGCTGGTGTTGCCCGGCGACACCTGGTCCAGCGCCATGGCGCGCACGATCATGGTGATGGTCTGGTTACCGGAGTTGCCACCAATACCCGCCACGATCGGCATCAGCGCAGCCAGGGCCACCAGTTTCTCGATCGAACCTTCGAACAGGCCGATCACTCGCGAGGCAACGAAAGCGGTAATCAGGTTGATGGCCAACCAGGCCCAGCGGTTGCGCAGCGAACGCCAGACCGAGGCGAAGATGTCTTCTTCCTCGCGCAAACCGGCCATGTTCAGCACTTCGCTTTCGCTTTCCTCACGAATCAGGTCGACCATTTCGTCGATGGTCAAGCGGCCGATCAGGCGTTCGTTCTTGTCCACAACTGGCGCAGATACCAGGTCATAACGCTCGAAGGCCTGCGCCGCATCATAGGCATCTTCCTCGGGGTGGAAGGAGACCGGATCGGTCGCCATGACCTCCGCCACCTTCTTCTCCGGGTCGTTGACAAGCAGGCGCTTGATCGGCAATACGCCCTTGAGAATGCCGTCATAGTCGACCACGAAGAGTTTGTCGGTGTGGTTCGGCAGCTCTTTCAGGCGGCGAAGGTAGCGCAACACCACTTCCAGGCTGACGTCTTCGCGGATGGTGACCATCTCGAAGTCCATCAGCGCACCAACCTGCTCCTCGTCGTAGCTAAGCGCCGAACGCACGCGCTCGCGTTGCTGGGCATCGAGGGTTTCCATCAGCTCGTGAACAACATCACGCGGCAGCTCTGGAGCCAGGTCGGCCAGCTCGTCGGCGTCCATTTCCTTGGCGGCGGCGAGCAGCTCGTGATCGTCCATGTCGGCGATCAGCGATTGCCGCACGGCGTCGGACACTTCCAGCAGGATGTCGCCATCGCGATCCGAGCGCACCAGCTGCCAGACCGTCAGGCGGTCTTCCAGGGGCAAGGCTTCGAGGATGTAGGCGATGTCGGCGGGGTGCAGGTCGTCGAGTTTGCGCTGCAGCTCGACGAGGTTCTGGCGGTGGACCAGGTTTTCCACCAGGTCGTGGTGGGCACCTTCCTGACGGTGGGTCAGGTCTTCTACCACGCGCTGGCGCTGCAGCAGTTCGACCACCTGGGCCAGGCGGTCCTGCAGGCTTTCCTGCGCTTTTTTTACTTCTACTTCAGTCATAGGCGAACTCCACTCCCAGCAGCGGAGCACGCCGGGAGAATCAATCGGTCAGATCTTTCTGTATGAATCTTGTTAGCGAGTAACTACTGGGTAAGTCCATGGTGGTTTTCCACAAGCCCCGGCGGGGCTGACGGGCGCAATCATACACTGCTAAAGCTGTCAGATCGCTTAAAATTTTTGGCCAGAACAATCGTTTGCGTGATAAAGCTGGGACAACGCTCGAAGCTATCAGTGCGACGGTGGGTCTGGCGGTTAAAGCACATTTGTTGTGTGCCTGGATGTGTATGCGATACCTGATCGAATTCGGGGCTGCTTTGCAGCCCTTTCGCCGGCAAGCCAGCTCCCACAGGTATCGCGCTGCTCTCTGGACTGTGTTGTCCCTGTGGGAGCTGGCTTGCCGGCGATGGGCCGCATGGCGACCCCAAGCTACACCACAGTCATTACAGAAGAGCGTAGATCGACATCAGCAACAATTCATTGGCGTAGAAAAACAAAAAGCCCGCTCAATTGAGCGGGCTTCTTGATATGGTGTGGCGGACTCAGGAGGATTCGAACCTCCGACCGCTCGGTTCGTAGCCGAGTACTCTATCCAGCTGAGCTATGAGTCCGTGGTGGTATTTTTAGACCAGATTACCACTGGTTGGTTGAAGTGCCTTTGCAAGCAGAGCCACTTCAAAAAGTGGCGGACTCAGCAGGATTCGAACCTGCGACCGCTCGGTTCGTAGCCGAGTACTCTATCCAGCTGAGCTATGAGTCCGCGATGGTAGTTTTAGACCAGATTACCACTGGTTGATTGAAGCAGCCTTGCAACCAAAGCCACTTCAAAAGTGGCGGACTCAGGAGGATTCGAACCTCCGACCGCTCGGTTCGTAGCCGAGTACTCTATCCAGCTGAGCTATGAGTCCGTGTCTTGCCGCGCATTATAGGTCGCTGAAACATTTTTGCAAGAACTTTTTCGTTTAAAATCAACTACTTAGCGTTCTTACCGTTTACAGCGCCCTAAGCGAATAATGGCGGTGAAGGGGGGATTCGAACCCCCGATACCCTTATGAGGTATACTCCCTTAGCAGGGGAGCGCCTTCGGCCACTCGGCCACCTCACCGCAACACGAGGCGAATATTAAACAGGCTCTTCCTCGTTTGCAACCCTTTTTTTGAAAAAAACTTCAAAAAAATTAAAGGCTTGGCTCCTCGTCCTTCTCTTTCTTGATCCGCAGGTAGATTTCCTCGCGGTGCACAGCCACTTCTTTCGGGGCGCTGACGCCAATACGCACCTGGTTGCCTTTTACGCCGAGCACCGTCACGGTGATCTCGCCGTCTCCAATGATCAGGCTCTCGGCGCACCGACGAGTCAGAATCAACATAGCTTTCTCCTTACGCAAAACATTCAGGGGTAACAGTCTTGGGTGTCGCGGCCTGGTCGTGGACGACGACCTGGGCCTGGTTGATCGCCACACAGGGCAGGACGGGCCTGCGTGGCGAGCAGAAACGCGAAGGGCGCGGCAAGCCGCGCCCTTCCAGGCAGCGTATTACTCGCTCTGTCGTGCCGGGGCGTCGAGCTCGAACGCGGTGTGCAGCGCGCGTACGGCCAGCTCCAGGTACTTCTCTTCGATCACGACCGAAACCTTGATCTCGGAGGTGGAGATCATCTGGATGTTGATGCTCTCCTTGGCCAGGGCTTCGAACATGCGGCTGGCAACACCGGCGTGCGAACGCATGCCGACGCCGACGATCGAGACCTTGGCGATCTTGGTGTCGCCGATCACTTCACGGGCACCGATTTCGCGGGCAGTGTTTTCCAGCACGCTCTGCGCCTTCTCGTACTCGTTGCGGTGCACGGTGAAGGTGAAGTCGGTGGTGTTATCGTGGGCAACGTTCTGCACGATCATGTCGACCTCGATGTTCGAGGCACTGATCGGGCCGAGGATCTTGAAGGCCACGCCCGGGGTGTCCGGCACGCCGCGAATGGTCAGCTTGGCTTCATCACGGTTGAAGGCGATACCGGAAATGATCGGCTGTTCCATGGATTCCTCTTCATCAATGGTAATGAGGGTACCCGGACCCTCCTTGAAGCTGTGCAGCACGCGCAGCGGAACGTTGTACTTGCCGGCGAATTCCACCGAACGGATCTGCAGCACCTTGGAACCGAGGCTGGCCATTTCCAGCATCTCTTCGAAGGTGATCTTCTCCAGGCGCTGGGCCTGCGGCACAACACGCGGGTCGGTGGTGTAGACGCCATCGACGTCGGTGTAGATCTGGCACTCGTCAGCCTTCAGCGCAGCCGCCAGGGCCACACCCGTGGTGTCGGAGCCGCCACGGCCAAGCGTGGTGATGCTGCCATGCTCGTCGACGCCCTGGAAGCCTGCTACCACGACCACGCGGCCTTCCTTGAGGTCGGCACGAATCTTCTGGTCGTCGATCTGCAGGATGCGCGCCTTGTTGTGTGCGCTGTCGGTGAGAATGCGCACCTGGTTGCCGGTGTAGGACACCGCTGGCACGCCGCGCTTGATCAAGGCCATGGTCAGCAAGGCAATGGTGACCTGCTCACCGGTCGACACGATCACGTCCAGCTCACGCGGAACCGGCTGATCGGTGATCTGCTTGGCCAGGTCGATCAGGCGATTGGTTTCACCGCTCATTGCCGACAGCACAACCACCAGGTCGTCGCCCGCTTCACGGTGTTTCTTGACCTTATCGGCTACCTGCTCGATCCGCTCGATGGAACCGACAGAGGTGCCGCCAAATTTCTGTACGATCAACGCCATTTCAATGGTGCCTCAGCCCATACAGGGCCCCAAAAAACAATCCAACATGAAGAGGCCGGCGACTAGACCGCCGGCCCCCTCATCTCAAAGTCCCTGCTCTGCGAATGGCACGGCCAGCGCCAGAGCCTGGTCCAGTGCGGCGACGTCGACGCCGCCACCCTGAGCCATGTCCGGACGACCACCGCCCTTGCCACCCACCGCCGCAGCGGCTTGTTTCATCAGATCGCCAGCCTTGAGTTGGCTGGAGAGGTCCTTGGTCACGCCGGCCACCAGCACAACCTTGCCCTCATGCTCGCTGCCCAGCAGGATCACTGCGTGGCCGAGCTTGTTCTTCAGCTGATCGACCAGCGCCAGCAGTGCCTTGCCATCCTGTCCATCCAGGCGGGCGGCGAGCACCTTGGCGCCCTTGACCTCAACGGCCGCGTTGGAGAGATCATCCCCGGCGGCGCTGGCGGCCTTGGCCTGCAGCTGTTCCAGCTGCTTCTCCAGCTGGCGGTTGCGCTCGAGCACAGCCGACAGCTTGTCGATCAGGTTGTCGCGGTTACCCTTCACCAGCTGCGCGGCTTCCTTGACCTGCTCTTCGGCAGCGTTCAGGTAGGCCAGCGCAGCAGCGCCGGTGACCGCTTCGATACGGCGCACGCCAGAGGCCACGCCGCCTTCGCTGATGATCTTGAACAGGCTGATGTCACCGGTGCGCTTGGCGTGGATACCGCCGCACAGCTCCACCGAGAAATCGCCGCCCATGCTCAGCACACGCACGGTGTCGCCGTACTTCTCGCCGAACAGCGCCATGGCACCCTTGGCCTTGGCGGTTTCGATGTCGGTCAGTTCGGTTTCCACCGCAGTGTTCTTGCGCACTTCACGGTTGACGATGTCTTCCAGGGCCTTGATCTGCTCCGGTTTCACCGCCTCGAAGTGGCTGAAGTCGAAACGCAGGCGCTGGCTGTCGACCAGCGAGCCTTTCTGCTGTACGTGTTCGCCCAGTACCTGGCGCAGCGCTTCGTGCAGCAGGTGGGTGGCGGAATGGTTCAGCGAGGTGGCGTGCTGCACGTCGGCATCGACCTTGGCCTCGACCGGGGAGCCGATCACCAGCGCACCGCTGGCAACCACGCCGTGGTGCAGGAAGGCACCACCGGTCTTGGTGGTGTCGCGCACGTCGAAGCGCGCAGCGCCAGCCTGCAGGTAACCGGTGTCACCCACCTGGCCACCGGATTCGGCGTAGAACGGCGTGCGGTCGAGCACGACCACGCCCTGCTCGCCTTCACCCAGCTGGTCGACGGCCTGGCCGTCCTTGTACAGGGCGATGATCTTGCCCTGGCCTTCGGTGGCCTCGTAGCCGAGGAACTCGGTGGCGCTGTCGACCTTGACCAGGCTGTTGTAGTCCATGCCGAAGGCGCTGGCGGAACGGGCACGTTCACGCTGGGCGTCCATCTCGCGCTCGAAACCGGCTTCGTCGATGGTCAGCTCGCGCTCACGGGCGATGTCGGCGGTCAGGTCCATCGGGAAGCCGTAGGTGTCGTACAGTTTGAACACCACGTCGCCCGGCACCACATCACCCTCGAGCTGGGCCAGGTCCTGCTCGAGGATGCGCAGACCCTGCTCAAGGGTCTTGGCGAACTGTTCTTCTTCAGCCTTGAGCACACGCTCGATGTGCGCCTGCTGGCTGTTCAGTTCCGGGAAGGCCTCGCCCATTTCAGCGACCAGCGCGGCAACGATCTGGTAGAAGAAGCTGCCTTTGGCGCCCAGCTTGTTACCGTGGCGGCAGGCGCGGCGAATGATGCGGCGCAGCACGTAGCCACGGCCTTCGTTGGACGGCAGCACGCCGTCGGCGATCAGGAAGCCGCACGAACGGATGTGGTCGGCGACCACTTTCAGCGAGGCCTGGCCCTCATTGCTGCAACCGATGGCCTTGGCCGCGGCCGACAGCAGGTTCTGGAACAGGTCGATCTCGTAGTTCGAGTGCACGTGCTGCAGCACGGCGCTGACGCGCTCCAGGCCCATGCCGGTGTCCACAGACGGCGCTGGCAGCGGGTGCAGCACGCCGTCGGCGGTGCGGTTGAACTGCATGAAGACGTTGTTCCAGATCTCGATGTAGCGATCGCCGTCTTCTTCCGGCGAGCCGGGCGGGCCGCCCCAGATGTCCGGGCCGTGGTCGTAGAAGATCTCGGTGCACGGGCCGCATGGGCCGGTGTCGCCCATGGTCCAGAAGTTGTCGGAAGCGTACGGGGCGCCCTTGTTGTCGCCGATGCGCACCATGCGCTCGGCCGGCACGCCGACTTCCTTGGTCCAGATATCGTAGGCTTCGTCGTCAGTGGCGTAGACGGTGACCCAGAGCTTTTCCTTGGGCAGGTTCAGCCATCTTTCCGAAGTCAGGAAGGTCCAGGCGAAAGTGATCGCGTCGCGCTTGAAGTAGTCACCGAAGCTGAAGTTGCCCAGCATTTCGAAGAAGGTGTGGTGACGCGCGGTGTAACCGACGTTTTCCAGGTCGTTGTGCTTGCCGCCTGCGCGCACGCACTTCTGGCTGCTGACGGCACGCGTGTAGGCACGCTTCTCCGCACCGAGGAAGCAGTCCTTGAACTGGTTCATGCCGGCATTGGTGAACAGCAGGGTCGGGTCGTTGTTCGGGATCAGCGAACTGGAGGCGACTCGGGTATGTCCCTGCTCTTCGAAGAAGCGAAGGAAGGCTTCACGGATTTCTGCGCTTTTCATAGGTTCTTCCACGGAAACGGCGGCCGTTTGGGCTAATACGTCGAATCGACGAAACGACGGCAAAGGGCGCCATTATATCCAGCCTGAACGGGAGATACAGTGTGTTTGTACACCAGAACAGCAATCGGCGGATGAAAAGCCGTTCATTAGCACGGCCAGGGCGGAAAAGCAGACCTGCGGGCCCACCCATGCGGTACATAAGCAACACCTGACCCGGGCAGTGGAACGGGATCCTGCCGGCCCACCCTCGCTGCCGGAGCACTCCATGCCTGAGCTGAACATATCCAAACTCCACTCGGACCCGCATCCGCTACCCCACGGCATCATGCAGGCCAACCCGAGACCGATCTACTACATCGACGCCCGGGAATCCGGCCACTCGCAAACCGCCTTCGACAATAACGAAGACAACCCTCGGCAGCAGACCGAGGTCAAGTACATCCAGGCCGACGAAAATGTGCGAATCACCCTCGAACGCGCCTATCCATTGGGCCGGCGCTATCGCCGCAGCACCCCGAACAGCGAGTTGCTGGTCTTCAACGTGGCCCCGCGTGCGCTGCGCGCGAATGAACAGCAAAAGCGCGTACGTATCGCCCCGCGCGAATGCCTGCTGGAAGTTACCATCAACGATGCGGTATTCATGGTCCCCGCGCATACCGCCCAAGCCATTGCCATTCGCCTCACCGATGGCAATCACCACGTGGTCATAGCCCCGGAGGTGAAGAAGACGGTGCTGATCGACATGATAGGGACCGGCAACAGGATCGAGACCGGCGCAGGTATCGTCCACATCGACGCCCATACCGGCACGCACCAGATTGTGGTCGGTAGCGGCCCGGTACTCATCGACAAGGGCGACGCGGTTGTCAACGTCACGGGGCACCGCCTGCTTGGCCGCGAGTCATCCAGGGTCGAGCTCTACCGCAATGCCGAAAACGATGCACGACTGGCCCGACCCGTGATGGCCGAACATCAGGCTCTGGGCAATATCGGCGTGCAAGTGACGGGTAGCGACCAATTCAGGCAAGCGGCAGAGGATGCGCTGGAACTGCTGCGCAAACTACCCTGCGGCCAGGCGCTACTGGCGGCCCTGGATAAAAAGGCCGGGCAGTCCGGAGCCCCGATCAGCGTGATCGAAGCAGCCAGACACCAATTCACGACCTATACACCCAGCGACCACGAAGAAGATGAAGACGAAGGTCACTTCATCATCGACGAAAACCAGAGTAGCTGGGGCTACAGCGGCGGCACACTGGCATACAACCCAGGCTGGTCGACCGCTGCGCAACTGCCACTACTCGACCTGTACCGCTGCCTGTGCCAAGGTTGGAACTCGATGTCAGGCACCGTGTTTCCGGGCCAGACCGAGGTTCAAGGCAAAAACGGCGCCCATCCGGTGGACAACCTGCTGCTACAGAGCATCGGCTTGCCCACCGATTGCAGGTTCACATTCGGCGGCAGCACCGCCCTGAACACCAACCCACCCGCCTTCACTGAAAACGGGCTGCGTCAGGCGTTGCAACTGGAGCTGCGCACACAGCCGTGAACCCAGGCTATCGGGGCCAGCTCAGCCTAATCGCTGGCCGGAGTCGGGAACGATCAGAATCCCCGCCCTGAGGCCATTCTTGACCTTGGGGTTGGGGAAGATGATGCGCGCGCCCTCCTCCTCGACCACCCAACGCGTCTCGGCCAGGTCCTCGGCCAGCAAGTAGCCCTTGCTCAGCTCGGAGAAATTCTCGATGTCCGCCGGCAAGTGCAGGTGGAAGCTGTCGCTGTGCTTGATGATCTCGCGGGAAACGCTGAACAGCTGCAGGCCATCCAGCGAGCCTTCGTCTTCGGGCTCGGTGTTTTCGATGATGCTGATCAGCCGCTCCTCCAGCTTGTCGAGGTTGACCTCCTCGTTCTGGCCGAACGGGCGGGCCTTGCCCAACTCCAGGGTGAAGGCTTCGGCCTCCAACTGCTCGTAGGTGAAGGCGCTGAAAGTGATGGAAGACTTGCTCTGCAACAACACCGCCTCCATGCCCGCCGCCGCCAGGCGTGCCAGCTCGCGACGGGAATGCTTGCGCCCCTCTTTATAAGGGTACAAGGCGAACTGCTCGATCTTCGAGCCGCGGATGGCGGTATGCAAGTCGTAGTGCAGGCGGCTACGCCCCGCCTTGCTGAAGAACACCCGGGCGAACTGTTCCAGCTCGGCGGCACGCAATGCCTCGAAGCCACTGGACAGCTCGTGGCGGCCGTTGAACAGGCGGTTGATGTCCTGCTCGATGAAGCGCTCGCCCTTGCGGATCGCTGCGGGGTTGCCAAACAGGAAAAGCACCCGGGCCTTGGGTTTGATCTTGCCGTTGGCCACGCCATGCAGCAGCCGCTCGAGCAACTCGATCGGCGCCGTTTCGTTGCCGTGGATGCCGGCGGACAGCAGCAGGTCCAGCCCGCAATCCTCGTTTTCGGCCGGGCGCACTTCGAGCGCGCCCTCCCCCAGCCAGCGCAAACGCGCGCCCTTGGGTGTCACTTGGGTCTTCTCGGCCGGTTCGTGATCGGTGAGGGTCAGCTCAAGCAATTTGCCAAGGGCGAGCATAGGTACTTCCTTAGTGGTGGTGGCCGCAATCGGGGCCATGGACGTGATCGTCGTCTTCGCCGACCTCCGCCGGTTCCATTTCCAGCTGCAGGCTGACCAGGTTGGTGGCCATCGGGCGCAGCAGCAGGTTGGCGTACTCGGTGTCGTCTTCCTCGACATCCACGCCGATCAGCAGCTGGCCACGACCATCCTGCTGAATCCACACTTCCTTGCCTTGCCAGACAACGGCAAAGCGGGTGCAGGAAGTTTCCAGCTGGGTGCCGTCTTCATCTTCCAGAATAAGGCGCAGGGCGTCGGTCATTGCAAAGTCTCTCTTCAAGGTTGGCGTTGGAACGGATACACCGAGCCCAACTTCAGGATCTGGGTCAATTCGTCCAGTGCCGTACGGCATTCCACCAGCAATTGCGGGTCGGCCAGGTCTGCCTCGCCAAGGCGATCGCGGTAATGCTTGTCGACCCACTGCAACAGGGTGTCGTACAGCGAGGCGGTCATGATAACGCCTTGGTTGACCGCTGCCAGTTCCGTTTCCTTCAACGCCACGCGCAAACGCAGGCAAGCCGGCCCACCGCCGTTCTGCATGCTCTGCTTGAGGTCGAACACTTTCACCTCCCGCACCGGGCCGCCCTGGCTGGTCAACTGGCCCAGATAGGCCCAGACCCGCTCGTTGTTGCGGCACTCTTCCGGCACCACCAGCAGCATGGAGCCGTCGTCGCGGCTGAGCAACTGGCTGTTGAACAGGTATGAACGCACCGCGTCCTCTACCGTCACCGCCGCCCGCGGCACGCAGATGGCCTGGAAGTTGCCACCCTTGCTGGCCAGTTTAGCTCGCAGCTGGCCAAGTACCGCGTCCGTCTCGAGGAAAGCGTCCTCGTGGTAGAACAGCACCTCGCCGTTGCCCACCGCAATCACATCGTTGTGGAACACGCCCTGGTCGATTACCGCCGGGTTCTGTTGAGCGTAGACCACGCCGTCATCGCTCAGGCCATGCAGCCGGGCCACGGCCTGGGAGGCTTCCAGGGTCTGCCGGGCCGGGTACTTCTGCGGCGCCGGGTAGCGGCTGTCGAAGGCGCTGCGGCCGTAGACGAAGAACTCCACGCCGGCCTCGCCATAGGTACGGCAGAAGCGCGTGTGGTTGGCCGCCCCCTCGTCACCGAACTGTGCCACGGCAGGCAGTGCCGCGTGGTGGGCAAAGTGCTTGTCGTTGCTGAACATGGCCCCCAGCACGCGGCTGGTGGTCGGGTGCTCGATGCTGCGGTGGTACTTGCAGTTGAGGTTGGCAGCAGTGAAATGCACGCGGCCATCGGCAGTGTCGGCACTGGGGCTGACCGTGGCGGCGTTGGCCACCCACATGCTCGAAGCCGAGCAACTGGCCACCAGCAATGGCATGGCCTCCTTGGCGGCACGCTGGATCACTTCGGCATCGCTGCCGCTGAAGCCCAGGCGGCGCAGTGCAGCCACGTCCGGGCGCTCCTGCGGTGCCAGCACGCCCTGCTTGAAGCCCATGTCGGCCAGCGCTTTCATCTTCGCCAGGCCCTGGCGCGCGGCTTCGCGCGGGTTGGAACCCTGCTGGCTGTTGCTCTGCGAAGCCACGTTGCCGTAGGACAGGCCGCCATAGTTGTGGGTAGGCCCCACCAGGCCATCAAAATTCACTTCGTAGGATTTCATCGGCTAGGCTCCGTGACCTGTTGTTATAGGGTGACGCCCGGCGTCAAGGTTGCCGGCAAGGCAAGGCTGGCGGTCTCCAGCGAAGCAACGGGGTAAGCGCAGTAATCCGCTGCGTAATAGGCGCTGGCGCGGTGGTTGCCACTGGCGCCCACGCCGCCGAACGGCGCACTGCTGGCGGCACCGGTCAGTTGCTTGTTCCAGTTGACGATGCCGGCGCGGCTGCGCAGCCAGAAGTACTGGTAACGGGCGTGGGAGTCGGACAGCAAGCCGGCGGCCAGGCCGTACTGGGTGTTGTTGGCCTCATCGATGGCGGCATCGAAGTCGGCATAGCGGATCACCTGCAGCAGCGGGCCGAAGAACTCTTCGTCCGGGCGCTCGGCCACAGCGGTGACATCGACAATGCCTGGGGTCAGCAGTGCGGCGTCGGCCTGCGGCTGGGTCATTTCCAGCAGCTTCACAGCACCCTTGGCGACCAGTTCGGCCTGGGCCGCAATCAGCGCCCGCGCCGCCTGCAGCGAGATCACCGAACCCATGAACGGCGCCGGCTGCTGGTCGAACGCCCCGACCGTGATGGATCTGCTCACCTCGACCAGGCGCGCGATCAGCGCATCACCCCAAGCGCCTTGCGGCACCAGCAGACGACGGGCGCAGGTGCAGCGCTGGCCGGCGGAAATGAACGCCGACTGGACAATGGTGTACACCGCCGCATCGAGGTCCTTGACCTCGTCCACCACCAGCGGGTTGTTACCGCCCATTTCCAGGGCCAGGATCTTGTCCGGGCGGCCGGCGAACTGCTGGTGCAGCAGGTTGCCGGTGCGGCTGGAGCCGGTGAAGAACAAGCCATCGATACCTGGGTTGGCGGCCAGCGCCACACCCGTTTCGCGCGCACCCTGCACCAGGTTGAGCACACCCGCCGGCAGCCCGGCGGCAATCCAGCAATTGACGGTCAGTTCGGCCACCTTGGGCGTCAGCTCACTGGGCTTGAACACCACGCAGTTGCCAGCCAGCAGCGCTGGCACGATATGGCCGTTGGGCAGGTGACCAGGGAAGTTGTACGGGCCGAACACCGCCACCACGCCATGGGGCTTGTGCCGCAGCACGGCCGTGGCATCGGCCAGCGGGCCGCTCTTTTCGCCGGTGCGCTCGCGGTAGCTCTGCACCGAGATCGCGACCTTGTTGATCATGCTGGTGACTTCGGTCGCCGACTCCCACAGGGGCTTGCCGGTTTCCTCGCCGATGCACTGGGCCATGGCTTCGGCATGCGCTTTCAGTTGCGCGGCGAACTTCTCCAGCACATCGATACGCGCCTCCAGGCTCAATTGCGCCCAGGCCGGGAAGGCCTGACGCGCAGCCTGCACGGCGGCATCCACCTGGCTGGCGTCAGCACCCTGCCCCTGCCAGACGACGGCTTGCGTCACCGGGTTGAGCGACTGCAGGGTTTCGCCCTTGCCAACCTGCCAATTGCCTGCGATGTAATGCGTGGTCATTTACTGGGCCTCCCGGCTTGCCGACAGCGGCACGGCGCGCACGTTGTCGCCGGCGCCCATGCGCAGGCGTTTGGCGGTCAAGGGGTCGACCACCAGGGTACCGGCAGCCAGCCGCGCAGGTGCGGCCGTGATGCGGCAGTCGTCGCGCTTGCGGTTGTGGATGATGTAAGGCGTCGCGTCATCGCCCGGCGTGCCCACCGCCAGCACCAGGGTCTGGCTCTCGCGCACGGCGCGGATCCTGGAGGTGTCGCACTCGATGGCGGGGCCGGCGTCGAAGATGTCGACGTAGCCCTGGTAGTTGAAGCCTTCCTGCTTGAGCATGGCCAGCGCCGGCTCGGTGTCCTTGTGCACGCGGCCGATCACGTTGCGCGCCGCCTCGGACAGGAAGCAGGTGTACAGCGGGAACTTCGGCATGAGTTCGGCAATGAACGACTTGTTGCCCACGCCGGTGAGGTAGTCGGCCTGGCTGAACTCCATCTTGAAGAAGTGCCGGCCCAGGCTTTCCCAGAACGGCGAGCGGCCCTGCTCGTCGGACATGCCGCGCATTTCGGCGATGATCTTCTTGCCGAACAGCTCGGGGAACTCGGCGATGAACAGCATGCGCGCCCGCGACAGCAGGCGGCCGTTGAGGCCGGAGCGGTAGTCGCTGCGCAGGAACAGCGAGCACAGCTCGGAGTTGCCGGTCAGGTCGTTGGCCAGGAACAGGGTGGGGATTTCGCGGTAGATCTTCAGCTCCTGCGAGGCGCTGACGGTCAGCCCGACCCGATAGTTGTACCAGGGCTCGCGCAGGCCGACGGCACCGGCGATGGCACTGATGCCCACCACCATGCCTTCGTCGTTTTCCAGCACGAACAGGTAGTCGGTGTCGCCACGCTCGGCTTCGCCGCGGAAGCTCTTCTCCGCCCAGCCAACGCGATGCCCCAGGCGCTCTTCGTTGGCCGGCAGCGTGGTCAGCCCGGTGGTACCGGTGCTGCGTGCCAATTCGATCAACGCAGGCAAATCGCTGCTGCGTACAGGACGAACGATCATGCTATCTCCTTTTGCGGCGGCGGCGGCCGGCGCGAAACTCTTCTAACGCATCAATCCCGAAACGTCTGTTGCCAGACCTCAGACCGCAACCAGGCGCACGCTGGCACCCTCGCCCACCCCCAGCGCCTCGGCGGCTGCCGGGCTCAGGCTGACCGGCTTGCCGGGCACCCAGTCCAGGTCCAGCAGCACCGCGCGGTAGTCCTGCAACTGGCCGTTGCACACCAGGTACGGGCGCCCGCCCTTGACCGGGGCTTCCTCGAGCCTCACCGGCACAACCCGGCTCTGGGCGATCGAGCGGATACCCGAGGTACGCGCATGCAGGGTCGGGCCACCGTCGAAGATGTCGATGTAGTGCTCGGTCTCGAAGCCTTCGCGCATGAGGATGTCGAAGGTAATCTGCGCCCGCGGGTGCACCTGGCCCATGGCTTCCTGAGCCAGGTCAGGCAGCAGCGGCACGTAGATCGGGTAGTGCGGCATCAGTTCGGCGAGGAAGGTGCGGCTCTTCAGGCCGCACAGGCGCTCGGCGTCGGCGTAGTTGAGGTCGAAGAAGTTGCGGCCGATGGCGTCCCAGAACGGCGATTCGCCCTGCTCGTCGCTGTAGCCGACGATCTCGGTCACCACCGAGTCGGCGAAACGCTCCGGGTGAGCGGCCATGAACAGCAGGCGGCCACGCGAATTGAGCTCGGCCCAGCCACTGTTCACCAGTTCCGGCAGCACATAGAAACTGGTCAGCAAGCTGTTGCCGGTCAGGTCATGGCACAGCGACAGCACATGGATCTTGTTGTGGATCTTCAGCTCGCGCGAGGCGTGCACGAAGGTCTCGTTACGAAAGCTGTAGAACGGCTCGGAGTAGCCCGCTGAAGCGACGATGGCCGAGCAACCGGCCAGCTTGCCGGTTTCACTGTCCTCGAGTACGAAGAAGTAGCTTTCTTCACCGTTGAAGCTGACCTCGGCGGCGAAGGAAGTCTCGGATGCGGCGATCTTGTCGCCCAGGCGAGCGGTGTCGTCCGGCAGCGAGGTGACACCAATGGGGCTGTCTGCAGCCATGCGCTGCACTTCGTTCAGATCAGCCATTTGCGCGGGGCGCATCACCAGCATGGTGTCACTCCTTTGGAATCGGGCCGCTCACGGCGGCACGGAAAAACGGCAGATGCACTGGCACCTGCACTGGAATCGGGTATCACCGGCCCGGTACAGACTCGGGCTGAGCCTGCACCGTGGCCGGCAAAGGGACCGCGGGCGGATCAGCCCTTGGTCAGGGTGGCCACGGCGCGCTCGAAGCGGTCCAGGCCTTCGTCGATGTCGGCGTCTTCAACTACCAGGCTTGGCGCGAAGCGGACCACATCCGGGCCGGCCTGCAGCACCATCACGCCTTCTTTCTCGGCGGCGTTGAGCACATCCTTGGCCTTGCCTTTCCAGGCCTCGGTCAGCACGCAGCCCAGCAGCAGGCCAACGCCACGCACCTGGCTGAACAGGTTGTACTTCTGGCCGATCTGCTCCAGGCGGACCTTGAAGCGCTCATGCTTGGCCTTGATACCGGCCAGGGTTTCCGGGGTGTTGACCACGTCCAGCACCGCGCAGGCGACGGCGCAGCCCAGCGGGTTGCCGCCGTAGGTGGTGCCGTGGGTGCCGACGGCCAAGTGCTTGGCCAGTTCGGTGGTGGTCAGCATGGCACCGATCGGGAAACCACCGCCCAGGCTCTTGGCGCTGGTCAGGATGTCCGGGGTAACACCGTAGTGCTGGTAGGCATACAGCGAACCGGTACGGCCAACGCCGGTCTGCACTTCGTCGAAGATCAGCAGGGCGTTGTGCTCGTCACACAGTTTGCGCGCGCCTTCCAGGTAGGCCTTGTCGGCCGGCACCACGCCGCTCTCGCCCTGGATCGGCTCGATCACCACGGCGCAGGTCTTGTCGGAAATCTGTGCCTTCAGCGCTTCCAGGTCGTTGTACGGCACATGGCTGATGCCGGTGATCTTCGGGCCGAAACCATCGGAGTATTTCGGCTGGCCACCGACGCTTACGGTGAACAGGGTACGGCCGTGGAAGCTGTTCACGGTGGCGATGATTTCGTGCTTTTCCGGGCCGAAGCGGTCGTGGGCAACACGACGGGCCAGCTTGAAGGCGGCCTCGTTGGACTCAGCGCCGGAGTTGCAGAAGAACGCACGGTCGGCAAAGGTGGCGTCCACCAGCTTGCGGGCCAGGCGCAGGGCCGGCTCGTTGGTGAACACGTTGGATACGTGCCAGAGGGTATTGGCCTGCTCGGTCAGGGCCTTGACCAGTGCCGGGTGGCAGTGGCCCAGGGCGTTGACCGCGATGCCACCGGCAAAATCGATCAATTCGCGACCCGACTGGTCCCAGACACGGGAGCCCTCGCCTCGCACAGGAATGAAGGCCGCCGGAGAATAGTTGGGGACCATGACCTGGTCGAAATCGGCACGTTGCACCGGGGCTTGCTCAACGGACATCTGAGTCTCCTGAAGAGGAACGCTGGCCTGGAAGTGGCGAGCGATGGGGGGATTGTAAGGACTGATCCGCGCCTGTCCTTGCGGCCAAGCGACAACTTGTTACAGCGCAAAACCCAGTTTTGACAAGGCTTTCGGCAATGCGACAAACACTGTCGCAATCGCGCAGTGTACGGGAGAGAGGGGGCTGGGTGAACGGGTGTTCACATATAGAAGTAGGTGGCCTGCACCGGCCCTATCGCCGGCAAGCCAGCTCCCACAAGTACCCCGTAACCATCAAGGCCTGTGGTGATCCTGTGGGAGCTGGCTTGCCGGCGATAGGGCCAGTACAGACTACAGGGCAATCAGCCTTTTTCGGCAGGCGCCGAGCTCAGTTCGAACGGGCTGCTGCTACGCCTCTGATTGCGGTCTTCCCGCGGCGTTGCGCCAAAGAAGTTGCGGTAGGCACTGGAAAAATGCGGCCCCGAGGAGAAGCCGCAGGACAGCCCGATCTGGATGATCGACTTGCTGGTCTGCATCAGCATCTGCCGCGCCTTGTTCAGCCGCAGCTCCAGGTAATACTGGCTCGGCACGCGGTTCAGGTACTGCTTGAAGATGCGCTCCAGCTGCCGGCGCGACACGCACACGTGCTGGGCAATTTCGTCGGTGGTCAGCGGCTCTTCGATGTTGGCTTCCATCAGCAGCACCGCCTGGGTCAGCTTGGGGTGGCTGGAGCCCAGGCGGTTCTGCAGCGGAATACGCTGGCGCTCGCCACCCTCGCGAATGCGCTCGACCACCAGTTCCTCCGACACCGCCCCGGCCAGCTCCGCCCCGTGATCACGGGCCAACACTGCCAGCAGCAGGTCGGTCACGGCCATGCCGCCACAAGCGGTCAGGCGATCGCGGTCCCAGTCGAACAGGTGACTGGTGGCGATAACCTTGGGGAAGCGCTCGGCAAAATCATCCTGCCAGCGCCAGTGCACCGCAGCCCGGTAACCGTCGAGCAGGCCCAGCATCGCCAGAGGGTAGACCCCGGCCGACAGGCCGCCAATCATGCAGCCACTGCGCGCCAACTGCTTGAGCGCCGCCGACAACGCAGCCCCCACCGCCGGCGGCTGCTCGTCAGCCAACAGGAACAGCTTGTGACACCCCTCCAGGCGACCGTTCCACGGCTCGCCCGGCAAGCGCCAGCTACCCTCTTGCGCCGGCTCCGCCTGCAGAAAGACCAGATCGTAGACCACCTCCGGGTGCACCCGCTGCGCCACCTGCAACACTTCCTCGGCCAGCGCCAGGGTCAAGGGCCGGGTGCTGGGCCAAATGAGAAAACCGATTCGCTGGGTGGTCATAGGGTGCGGTCCGAAACCTGAGGTCGTTCGAGTCTGTGCGCCGGGTCAGGCTGCGCTCGCCGCGCAGCATGCCCTATTCTGGTGCAAAAATGCAGCTTTTACTTCAGGCTGCCGGAGAGGAACTGCTTCAGGCGCTCCGACTGCGGGTTGGCCAGCACTTCGCGCGGGCAGCCGGTTTCTTCCACCAGGCCCTTGTGCAGGAACACCAGCTGGTTGGAAACCTCACGGGCAAAGCCCATTTCGTGGGTCACCACCACCATGGTGCGGCCTTCCTGGGCCAGCGACTGCATCACCTTGAGCACATCGCCCACCAGTTCCGGGTCCAGCGCCGAGGTCGGCTCGTCGAACAGCATGACCTCCGGTTCCATGGCCAGCGCCCGGGCAATTGCCACGCGTTGCTGCTCGCCACCGGACATGTGCCCCGGGAAGGCATCCTTGCGGTGGGCGACTCCGACCTTGGCCAGGTAATGCTCGGCCTTTTCCAGGGCCTCCTTGCGATTCACACCCAGCACATGCACCGGCGCTTCGATGATGTTTTCCAGCGCGGTCATGTGCGACCACAGGTTGAAGTGCTGGAAAACCATCGACAGGCGCGAGCGCATGCGCTGCAGCTGACGCGGGTCGGCTGCCTTGAGCGCGCCGTCCTTGCCCGGTACCAGCTTCAACTCTTCGTTGTTGAGCAGGATCTTGCCAGCGTGCGGCTGCTCCAGCAGGTTGATGCAGCGCAGGAAGGTCGACTTGCCCGAACCGCTGGAGCCGATGATGCTGATGACATCGCCTGCCTTGGCCGACAGGGACACGCCCTTGAGCACTTCATGGCTACCGTAGCGCTTGTGCAGGTCTTGGACTTCGAGTTTGTACATGCTGTCGATTCTCACAAAGCGGTCAGTGCTTGCGCGGCGCCAGGTAGCCGAGCCAGCGGCGTTCGGCCATCTTGAACAGGCGCACCAGGATGAAGGTCAGGCACAGGTAGAACACGCCCGCCGTGATATAGGCCTCGAAAGGCAGGTAGTACTGGGCATTGACCGTGCGCGCAGCGCCAGTGATGTCGATCAGGGTAACGATCGACGCCAGGCTGGTGGTCTGCAGCATCATGATCACTTCGTTGCTGTACTGCGGCAGCGCCCGGCGCAGGGCCGACGGCAGCAGGATGCGTCGGTACATCTTCATGCGCGACATGCCCATGGCCTTGGCCGCCTCGATTTCGCCATGCGGCGTGGCCTTGAGGCTGCCGGCGATGATTTCGGCGGTGTAGGCACTGGTGTTGATGCCGAACGCCAGGCAGGCGCAGAAGGTAGCGCTGGACAGCAGCGGCCACAGGAAGCTTTCGCGCACCGCCTCGAACTGCGCCAGGCCGTAATAGATCAGGAACAGCTGCACCAGCATCGGCGTGCCGCGGATCACGTAGGTGTAAAGCCACGCCACGAGATTGACCGCTGGCTGCTTGGACACCCGCATCAGGCCCAGCGGAATGGCCGCCAGCAGCCCGAAGAACAGCGAAATCGCCAGCAGCTTGAGGGTGGTCAGCAGGCCGCCGAAATACATCGGCAGTGCCTCCCAGACGACGTTGTAGTCGAAGATCATAGTTCAGCCACCTTGACGCCAACCGAGTAGCGGCGCTCGAGATACTTCAGGGCCAGCAGCGAGATGCTGGTCAGCACCAGGTACAGGGCCGCCACCGCCAGGAAGAAGGTGAAAGGCTCGCGGGTGGCATCGGCCGCCTGCTTGGCCTTGAACATCATGTCCTGCAGGCCCACTACCGAAATCAGCGCGGTGGCCTTGGTCAGCACCAGCCAGTTGTTGGTGAAGCCCGGGATCGCCAGGCGAATCATTTGCGGCACCTGGATGCGGAAGAACACCTGGCGGTTGCTCATGCCATACGCCACGCCGGCTTCGGCCTGGCCTTTCGGAATACCAAGGAACGCACCGCGGAAGGTTTCCGACAGGTAGGCACCAAAGATGAAGCCCAGGGTACCGATACCCGCGATCAGCGGATTCAGGTCGATGTAGTCTTCATAACCGAGCAGCGGCGCAACCCGGTTGATGATGTCCTGCCCGCCGTAGAAGATCAGCAGGATCAGGACCAGGTCCGGAATACCACGAATCACCGTGGAATACAGATCGCCCAGCCAGGCCAGCCAGCGCACCGGCGACAAGCGCAGTGCCACACCGATCAGGCCGAGCACGATGGCCAGGGCCATCGACGACAGGGCGAGCTGAAGCGTCAGCCACGCCCCGTCGAGGATGACTGCCCCGTAGCCTTTCAACATGATGAGGTCCTCGACCTAGAGAATGAAAAATGGTGCAAACCTCAGAGCCTCTGCTGTTTGCACCATTGCACAGGTGAAACCCGACGTCTTAGTTCGAGTCTGGACCGTAGATGTCGAAGTTGAAGTACTTCTTCTCGATTTCTTTGTACTTGCCGTTGGCACGGATGGCGTCGATGGCAGCGTTGATGCGGTCGACGTTGGCCTTGTCACCCTTGCGCACGGCAATACCGATGCCGTCGCCGAAGTACTTGGCGTCGGTGAAGGCCGGGCCTACGAAGGCGAAGCCCTTGCCGGCGTCGGTCTTGAGGAAGCCGTCTTCCAGCAGGGTGGCGTCAGCCACGGTGCCATCGAGGCGGCCAGCTGCCACGTCCAGGTAGATTTCGTTCTGGGTGCCGTAAGGAACCACGGTGGCACCTTTGGCGCCCAGTACTTCCTTGGCGAAGCGGTCGTGGATCGAACCGCGCTGCACACCAATCTTCTTGCCCTTGAGCTCATCCAGGCTGTCGCTGACGGCGGTACCTTCCTTCATCACCAGGCGCGCCGGGGTCAGGTAGTAGCGCTTGGTGAAGTCGACCGATTTCTTGCGGTCTTCGGTGATCGACATGGACGACAGGATGGCGTCGATCTTGCGCACTTTCAGCGCCGGGATCAGGCCGTCGAACTCCTGCTCGACCCAGGTGCACTTGGCTTTCATCTCTTCGCACAGGGCGTTGCCGATGTCGTAGTCAAAACCGGCAATGCTGCCGTCTGGCTGCTTGAAGGCGAAGGGTGGGTAGGCGGCTTCGATGCCGATTTTCAGCGGTTTTTCATCGGCCTGCGACACCAGGGAAAACACGGACAGCGCCAAGGCGCCAAGCAGTGCGAGCTTCTTCATCAGGTAACTCCATCGGTACGGAGCAATACAAGGCAGGTAACGGCTGCCCGATATGCGAATGGGTACAACGCGAGCCGCGCAGGGTTCGACCAAGGTCGCAGACCACGAGCGAGTGATTGGCATTTTAACGACAGCCCGGTAGTCGATATTTCTTCAAAGCGACAACTACTTACAGAAGCGCTTGAAACGGCAGCGGGCGATGTTGACAGCCATTGCAAAATATGCAAGAGCGCAAGAAATAGAACCTATAGTACTAGCAATTCCTGGGCCTATTATTGGCAAAGCCTTGTATTACGGCAAGTGCAGCGTGCCGTGTCGCAAAAAAGGCTGCGAAAACGCACCGAAACAGGCCGGATTTGTTTCCTGGCGCCCCGATATTGTGCGACGCCGGTGACAGAACAGTTACCGATGAATGTCGGGTAACAGTAAAGCAAAAACCCCGCCGGTTGCCCGGGCGGGGTTCTTGTTGGCGGCACAGCTCCTGTAGGAGCTCCCAGAGCCCCCTACAAAATGTGCGACGCGGCTATCAGGCCGAAGCCAGGCTCATGGCCTTGTGGGTATCGATCAGGTGTTGCACCACACCCGGGTCGGCCAGGGTCGAGATATCGCCCAGGGCATCGTACTCACCCGTGGCAATCTTGCGCAGGATGCGGCGCATGATCTTGCCCGACCGGGTCTTCGGCAGCCCCGGCGCCCACTGGATCACATCCGGCGAGGCGATCGGGCCGATTTCCTTGCGCACCCAGTTCTTCAGCTCCAGGCGCAGCTGCTCGCTGGCCTCGATACCGGCATTGAGGGTGACATACACATAGATGCCCTGCCCCTTGATGTCGTGCGGCACACCTACCACCGCGGCCTCGGCCACTTTCGCATGCGCCACCATGGCACTTTCGATCTCGGCAGTACCCATGCGGTGACCGGACACGTTCAGCACGTCATCCACGCGACCGGTGATCCAGTAGTAGCCATCCTCGTCGCGGCGCGCACCGTCGCCGGTGAAGTACATGCCACGGAAGGTCTTGAAGTAGGTATCGACGAAACGGTCGTGGTCGCCGTACAGCGAACGCGACTGGCCCGGCCAGGAATCGAGGATCACCAGGTTGCCTTCGGCAGCGCCCTCGATCAGGTTGCCCAGGTTATCCACCAGCGCCGGCACAACGCCGAAGAATGGGCGGGTTGCCGAGCCCGGCTTGAGGCCGGTGGCGCCCGGCAGCGGGCTGATCAGGATGCCGCCGGTCTCGGTCTGCCACCAGGTGTCGACGATCGGGCAACGCTCCTTGCCCACGGTCTTGTAGTACCAGTTCCAGGCTTCGGGGTTGATCGGCTCACCCACCGAGCCCAGCAGGCGCAGGCTGGAGCCATCGGCACCTTCGACTGCAGCCTGCCCTTCGGCCATCATCGCGCGGATGGCGGTTGGCGCGGTGTACAGGATGTTGACCTTGTGCTTGTCGACGATCTTCGACACGCGCGTGATGTCGGGGTAGTTCGGCACGCCTTCGAACAGCAAGGTAGTAGCGCCGTTGGCCAGCGGGCCGTAGACGATGTAGCTGTGGCCGGTGACCCAACCCACGTCAGCGGTACACCAGTACACCTCGCCCGGGCGATAGTCGAACACGCGCTCATGGGTCAGCGCGGCGTATACCAGGTAGCCGCCGGTGGTGTGCAGCACGCCCTTCGGCTTGCCGGTGGAGCCGGAGGTATAAAGGATGAACAGCGCTTCCTCGGCACCCATCTCTTTCGGCGCGCAATGGCTGGAGGCGACTTTCATCAGGTCTTCGTACCAGATGTCGCGGTGCTGGTGCCAGGCAATGTCGCCACCGGTGCGCTTGCACACGATGATCTTCTGCACGCTGTTGGTTTCAGGGTTGGTCAGCGCCAGGTCGACGTTGGCCTTGAGCGGGGTACGGCGGCCACCGCGCACGCCTTCGTCTGCGGTGATCACGACCTTGGACTTGCAGTCGATGATACGGCCAGCCAGCGCTTCGGGCGAGAAGCCGCCGAACACCACCGAGTGAATCGCACCGATACGGGCACAGGCCAGCATGGCGACCACGGCTTCGGGGATCATCGGCATGTAGATGGTGACCACGTCACCCCGGTGCACATCCTGGCCACGCAGGGCGTTGGCGAACTTGCAGACCTGCTCGTGCAGTTCGCGGTAGGTGATGTTGCGGTGTTCGGAAGGGTCGTCGCCTTCCCAGATGATGGCCAACTGGTCACCGCGCTCTTCGAGATGGCGGTCCAGGCAGTTGGAGGAAACGTTCAGAGTGCCGTCGGCGAACCATTTGATATCGACGTGATGGTCGTCGAAGGAGGTCTGCTTGACCTTGGTGAACGGCTTGATCCAGTCGATGCGCTGGGCCTGCTCGCGCCAGAAGCCGTCCGGGTTGATCACCGATTGCTGGTACATGGCCTTGTAGGTGGCCTCGTCGGTCAGGGTGGTGGCCGCAACCTCGGGACGAACGGGATACAGTGGAGCCGCACTCATCTGTGTTACCTCGGTGTAATAGTTGTTTTTGTATGGAACCGTTTGTAACTGTACCAGAGCGACAAAAGCCATTCGACGTTGGTAGTAATTTGGTACGCCCGTTCAGACAAAGCGCTCTGGCACGCACCTTACAGCCCAGGCGAGAAATTACGGGCGCGGTTTACCAGAGGATTGTTACAGATTCTGTCAAAACACTTTATCAAAAGACCCACTGTTTCGGCCTTGGCCCCAGCCATAAAATTCACCTCGCCAGCAACGGCAAGGCGATTAACAACTGGTAACAGCCCCCACGAAGGCAAGCGTTAATCCCCCTCCAAACCTGATAGTTAAAACTAGCAATACTCGCGGCGCCATAAGCGCCGCGTGCCCCCTCACGACCTTAGACAGGTAAATTGAAAATGAAAGCTTTACTGGTATTGGTACTTGGCAGTCTTTGCGGCGCGGCGATGGCCGGCGAAGCCAAAGATGCCGAGCAGATTCCGGTTGAACAGTACAGTTACTCGCAGCACCTGGACATTGCCCGCGTCATTTCCATGAGCGAAGTGCCCAATGTGTGCGAAGTCGTGCCAGCCCGCATGACCTACGAGGACTCCAAGGGCCAGAAGCACATTCTCGAATACCGCGTGATGGGGAACGGCTGCTCGAACGGCTGATACCTTGTGAATTGGGGGCCCTGCGGGCCCCTTTCGCGGGCTTGCCCGCTCCCACAGGTACAGCGCCTGCCCTGAATTTGGCGCGGTACCTGTGGGAGCGGGCAAGCCCGCGAAGAATATTGCACCTGATTAACAGGTTATTGACCAACCGCTTATTAATCTACCGACTTGCCCAACGAATAATCCCTCAACTTGTTGGCAATAGTCGTATGCGAAACACCCAGTCTTTTACCTAAAGCCCGACTACTCGGGAATTCCCCCATCAAACTTTCCAGTACCGCTTTTTCAAAACGTCCGACAATCTGCGAAAGATCCCCATCCAGCGAAAATTCACCCAGCGGTTGGCGCACGCCGTAATCCGGTAAACGTATATGTTCACTTTTAACCACGCCGCCTTCGCATAACGAAACCGCCTGGAACAACACGTTTTCCAACTGCCTTACATTACCCGGCCAATGGTACTGGCCGAGTTTGTCCATCGCCGCTGGCGCCAGGCGCGGCATGGCGCAGCCGATCTGCCGGCTGGCCTGGTCGAGAAAGTGCTGCACCAGCCCTTCCAGGCCATCCATGCATTCGCGCAATGGCGGAATGTGCAGCGACAACACATTGAGCCGGTGATACAGGTCCTGGCGAAACTCGCCACGGGCACACAATTCGGACAAATCCACCTGGGTCGCGCAGATCACTCGCACATCCAGGTACACCTCTTCATCGCTGCCTACGCGGCGGAAGCAGCCATCTTGCAGAAAACGCAGCAGCTTCACCTGCAAGCGTGGGCTCATCTCCCCTACCCCGTCGAGGAACAGCGTGCCACCGGCGGTCAGCTCCAGCAGCCCCAGCTTGCCCTCGGCCCGCGCCCCTTCGAATGCCCCGGGGCCGTAGCCGAACAGCTCGGTCTCGGCCATCGACTCGGGCAACCCGGCGCAGTTGAGCGCCATCAACGGCGACTGGCCGCGCGGGCTTGCCAGGTGGCAGGCACGCGCCAGCAATTCCTTGCCGGTGCCGGTCTCGCCCTCGATCAGCAAAGGCGCGTCCAGCGGCGCCATGCGCCGCGCCTCGCGCACCACCGCAGCCATCACCCGCGAGCTCTGGAAGATACTGTCGAAACCGCGCAGCTCCTGCTTGCGCACGTTATAGATGCGCTCACCGATTCGGTCGGCGCGGTGCAGGGTCAGCACCGCGCCGGCCAGCGCCTCGCTGTCGTCGTGCTCGGACTGCAGCGGCGCGATATCGGCCAGGAACACATCGCCCTTGACCTTGATGCGCAGGCCGTTGATGCGCGACTTGTTGGCGCGCACCAGCTCTGGCAGGTCGAAGTCCTCCACATAGCGCGCCAGCGGCATGCCCGGCACTTCGTCCACCCGCACCCCCAGCAGCTGCGCAGCGGCACGGTTGGCGGCGACGATGCTGCCGCCCATGTCGATCGACAGTACCGGAAAGTCCAGCGCACCCAGCAACGCATTCAGCTCCATGTGTCGGCGCTCGCTGGGCATCAGCCCCACGCGCTTGACACCGAATACCCCGGCAATCGCCTCGAACTTCGGCCGCAGCGCCTGGAACTGCAGATTGATCAGGTTCGGGCAATGCAGGTAGATGGCGTTGCCATGGTCACCGCCCACCTCGCCGCGCAGCACGTTGATGCCGTACTCCACCAGCAGGTTGAGGATGTCGCGCAGGATGCCAATACGGTTCTGGCAATGCACTTTGATACGCATGAGGGCTCTCGAAGCGCCAATGTTTTTCAACACCGCGCGGAAAGTCGTAAAGATAAGCTGACAAAAACAGCCGAAGCTTCAGCCAGATGCCTCGGATTTTCCGACACCTACGCCTTTTTGTAAAATTATCGTTACGAAAACATCGCCGAATGCCGGTCCCGCCCAATGGCCCACCCCGTGCAAAGTGGCCAGCGAAGGGATATTCCTTAGGCATGTCCTGCACATAACAAGAAAAGCCCTCACCAGGAGAGCCACATGAAACAGACGCAATACGTGGCACGCGAGCCCGATGCGCATGGTTTTATCGATTACCCGCAGCAAGAGCATGCGGTATGGAACACCCTGATCACCCGTCAGCTGAAAGTGATCGAAGGCCGCGCGTGCCAGGAATACCTGGACGGCATCGACCAGCTCAAGCTGCCCCATGACCGTATTCCGCAACTGGGCGAGATCAACAAGGTGCTGGGCGCCACCACCGGTTGGCAGGTTGCTCGGGTCCCGGCGCTGATCCCCTTCCAGACCTTCTTCGAACTGCTGGCCAGCAAGCGCTTCCCGGTGGCCACTTTCATCCGCACCCCGGAAGAGCTGGACTACCTGCAAGAGCCCGATATCTTCCACGAGATCTTCGGCCACTGCCCGCTGCTGACCAACCCCTGGTTCGCCGAATTCACCCATACCTACGGCAAGCTCGGCCTGGCCGCGACCAAGGAACAACGCGTTTACCTGGCGCGCCTGTACTGGATGACCATCGAGTTCGGCCTGATGGAAACCGCGCAGGGCCGCAAGATCTATGGCGGCGGCATCCTCTCGTCGCCAAAGGAGACCGTCTACAGTCTGTCTGGCGAGCCCGAGCACCAGGCCTTCGACCCGATCGAGGCCATGCGCACACCGTACCGCATCGACATCCTGCAGCCGTTGTATTTCGTGCTACCGAACATGAAGCGTCTGTTCGACCTGGCCCACGAAGACATCATGGGCATGGTTCACAAAGCCATGCAGCTGGGCCTGCACGCACCGAAGTTTCCACCCAAGGTCGCTGCCTGAGCGACCTTGCCGATAACAACTCGAACCGGAAAACACCACATGAATGCCTTGAACCAAGCCCATTGCGAAGCCTGCCGCGCCGACGCACCAAAGGTCACCGACGAAGAGCTGGCCGAGCTGATTCGCGAAATCCCGGACTGGAACATCGAAGTACGTGACGGCCACATGGAGCTGGAACGCGTGTTCCTGTTCAAGAACTTCAAGCACGCCCTGGCGTTCACCAATGCCGTGGGCGAGATCGCCGAGGCCGAAGGCCACCACCCGGGCCTGCTGACCGAGTGGGGCAAGGTCACCGTGACCTGGTGGAGCCACTCGATCAAAGGCCTGCACCGCAATGACTTCATCATGTGCGCACGCACCGACAAGGTGGCGGAGACGGCTGAAGGCCGCAAGTAACTGCTTGGAAATTGGGGCCGCTTCGCGCCCCAGTTTTTTGCAGGAAAAATGTCCGCTGTTCGCCCGCAAAACCGACAAGCGACCGCCAAAAAAACCCAAACTGTCATCCAGACTTGTGTATCCTGCCCCAGCTTTGCAAAGCTTCAAACGCGCCTGGCGCAGACTTTTCACTCACACTTGCGAGGAACGACGAGATGCATGAAATCCCGAATCTTCCCTTCCCAAGCCTGAACCCAGAAGAGCCAACCGTTACCGTTCACGCCGAACCGGCAGCTGCCGTCGAGCAGGATGGTGACGATCAATCCAGCGCTGACCAGGAATAACCGCGCATCCCCGACTGTGTGAAAACGGCTGACCTGCGGGCTACCCCCGTCATCACGTTTTCACACCGTCCAGAACCCACGTAGGCCCTCATGCCCCACTCACCGCGCCCCCTTGCGGTCACCCTGCAAGTCGTCTCCATCGTCCTCTTCACCTTCATCGGCTACCTGAACATCGGCATCCCGCTGGCCGTATTGCCCGGCTATGTGCACAACGACCTGGGCTTCAGTGCCGTGGTCGCGGGCCTGGTGATCAGCGTGCAGTACCTGGCCACCCTGCTCAGCCGGCCCACCGCCAGCCGCATCATCGACAACCACGGCAGCAAGAAGGCAGTCATGTATGGCCTGGTCGGCTGCGGGCTCAGCGGGGTGTTCATGCTGGCCTGCGCCTTCCTCACCCACCTGCCCTGGCTAAGCCTGGCCTGCCTGCTGGTCGGCCGCCTGGTACTCGGCAGTGCGGAAAGCCTGGTGGGCTCCGGTTCCATTGGCTGGGGCATTGGCCGCGTAGGTGCTGAAAACACGGCCAAGGTCATTTCCTGGAACGGCATCGCCAGCTATGGCGCGCTGGCCATCGGCGCTCCGCTGGGCGTGCTGATGGTCAAGAGCCTGGGCCTGTGGAGCATGGGCGTGAGCATCATCCTGCTGTGTGCGCTCGGGTTGCTACTGGCCTGGCCCAAACAGGCCGCACCGATCGTCAGTGGCGTGCGCCTGCCGTTCCTGCGGGTGCTGGGCAAGGTGTTCCCGCACGGCTCGGGGCTTGCCCTGGGCTCGATCGGCTTTGGCACCATCGCCACCTTCATCACCTTGTATTACGCCAGCCGTGGCTGGGCCAATGCGGCACTGACCCTGAGCCTGTTCGGCGCCAGCTTCATCAGTGCGCGACTACTGTTCGGCAACCTGATCAACCGGCTTGGCGGGTTCCGGGTGGCGATCGCCTGCCTGTCGGTGGAAACGCTCGGGCTGCTGATGCTGTGGCTGGCGCCCAGCGCCGAACTGGCGTTGGCGGGGGCCGCACTGAGCGGGTTCGGCTTCTCGCTGGTGTTCCCGGCACTGGGCGTGGAGGCGGTGAACCAGGTGTCGGCGGCCAACCGCGGGGCGGCGGTGGGGGCTTATTCGCTGTTCATCGATTTGTCGCTGGGGGTGACCGGGCCACTGGTGGGCGCGGTGGCGGCGGGGTTCGGGTTTGCTTCGATGTTTCTGTTTGCGGCAGCGGCGGCGGCTTGCGGGCTGGTGTTGAGTTTGTATCTGTATCGGCAGGCGCAGCGAAGGCGGGATCGCGCACAGCAAACCTGATTTATGTACTGCCTGCACTGGCCCATCGCCGGCAAGCCAGCTCCCACAGGGTCCGCATGAACCAAGGCTGACGCTACACCTGTGGGAGCTGGCTTGCCGGCGATGGGCTGCAAGGCAGCCCCCGGGGCCCTGAAGGTCAGCGCTGAGCGTACTGCAGCACCACTTCCAGCGGGTGGCGCATCTGCCGCTCGGTCATGCGCTTGACCTGGCTGCGGCACGAGTAGCCTGTCGCCAGCGGCTCGCCTTCCTTGTCCAGCTTGGTCGCCCACGACTGCTCGAAGATGGTCCGCGAGGTATCCTGATTGCGCGCCTCGTGCCCATAGGTACCAGACATACCGCAGCAACCAGTCGCCTCGGTCACCAGCTTCAGGCCCAGACGGGCGAACACCTGCTCCCACTGCTTGGTGCTGGCCGGCACGTTGGTCTTCTCGGTGCAGTGCGCCATCAGGCGGAAATTGCCCGGCGCAGTCGGTGCCTGCTCCGGCAGCACGTCCATCAACCACTCCTGCGGCAACAGCACCTGCGGGCAGCCATCCAGGCCCGGCACTTTCTGGTACTCCTGGCGATACACCAGGGTCATCGCCGGGTCCAGGCCCACCAGCGGCACGCCGCAGTCAGCCAGGGCCTTGAGCTGGGTCGCATTACGGACAGCCGCCTTGGCAAACGCACCGAGGAAGCCCTGAACGTGCAGTGGCTTGCCGTTTGCACTGTACGGCGCCAGGAACACCCGGTGGCCCAGGCGGTGCGCCAGGTCGATGAAGGCCGACAGCAGCGGTGTCTCGAAGTAACGGGTAAATGCATCCTGCACCAGCACGATGCTGCGCTCGCGCTGGGCCGGGGTCAGCTCACGCAGTGCCGGCACGCTGGCCACGCCGACGCGGCAGCGGGTCAGGGTGGCCTGGAAGTTGAAGCGACTGATCAGCGGGCTGTCGACCATGCCGACCTTGTCGGCCAGCAGCTTGCTCACCCACTTCGAGCCCATCACCGCGTTGTACAGCCCGGGCGCGTGGGCCAGGTACGGGATGGTGAACTCCAGCGAACCGATCAGGTAGTCACGCAGCGGGCGCTGGTAGCGGCCGTGGTACAGCTCGAGGAAGCGCGAGCGGAAGTCCGGCACGTTGACCTTGATCGGGCACTGCCCGGCGCACGACTTGCACGCCAGGCAGCCGGCCATGGCGTCGTACACCTCATGAGAGAAGTCTTCCTGGCCCTGGCTGCGCGCACGGTTGTTGCGCAGGCGTGCCGGCAGGCCCTTGAGCCAAGACACCTTGTTGCGTGCCGCCGCCAGCACGTCGATATCGGCTTCGCCCTGCAGGCGCAGCCATTCGCGCATCAGCGAGGCACGGCCCTTGGGTGAGTGCTGGCGCTCGCGGGTGGCCTTCCACGACGGGCACATGGCGTCGTTGGGGTCGTAGTTGTAGCAGGCGCCGTTGCCGTTGCAGTGCACGGCGCTGGGGAAGTCCTGCCACACGCGCTCGTCGATGGTGCGGTCGAGATCGCCGCGCAGGGTCACGCCATCGACCGGGGTCAGGCCTTCGGCACTGCCCAACGGGGTGCAGATCTTGCCCGGGTTGAGCTGGTTGTGTGGGTCGAAGGCGCCTTTAAGGCGCTGCAGCGCCGGGTACAGCTCGCCGAAGTACTCCGGCACGTATTCAGAACGCAGGCCCTTGCCGTGCTCGCCCCACAGCAAGCCGCCATAGCTTTTGGTCAGCGCCGCCACGGCGTCGGAAATCGGCTTGACCAGTGCGGCCTGGGCCGGGTCCTTCATGTCCAGCGCCGGGCGCACGTGCAGCACGCCGGCATCGACGTGGCCGAACATGCCATAGGCCAGGCCGTAGCCATCGAGCAGTGCACGGAAGTCGGCGATGTAGTCGGCCAGTTGCTCCGGCGGTACCGCGGTGTCTTCCACGAACGGTTGCGGGCGTACTTCGCCCTCGACGTTGCCCAGCAGGCCCACCGAACGTTTACGCATGGTGTAGACGCGGGTCACCGCCTCGGCACCCTCGGCCAGGGTATGGCCCAGGCGCTCGACGCTGGTGTCGCTCTGCAGGTGCTGGATGAACGCTTGCACCTTGGCATTGACCTCGGCCGGCTCGTCGCCGCAGAACTCCACCAAGTTGATGCCCAAGGTCGGGCGCTCGGGGTCGGCCGGGAAGTATTCGGCGACGCTGTGCCAGACGATATCCTTCATCGCCAGCATCAGCACCTTGGAGTCGACGGTCTCGATCGACAGCGGCTTGTGCGCCATCAGCGCGTTGGCATCACGCAGTGCATCCATGAAGCTGGTGTAGCGCACGTTGACCAGCACGGCGTACTTGGGGATCGGCAGCACATTGAGCTTGGCTTCGACCACATAGCCCAGCGAGCCCTCGGCACCGCACAGCACGCTGTTGAGGTTGAAGCGGCCCTGCTCGTCGCGCAGGTGGGCCAGGTCATAGCCGGTCAGGCAACGATTGAGCTTGGGGAAAGTGGCTTCGATGAGATCGGCCTGGGTTTCCTGGATCTCCCGCGCCATGCGGTACACCTCGCCGACCCGCCCAGGCGCAGCACAGGCCTGTTCCAGCGCGGCATCGTCGATCGGCAGGCTGTGCAGGCGCTCGCCACCGAGCAGCACGCTGTGCAGCTCCAGTACGTGGTCGCGGGTCTTGCCATAGGTGCAGCTGCCCTGGCCGCTGGCGTCGGTGTTGATCATGCCGCCGACAGTGGCACGGTTGGAGGTGGACAGCTCGGGGGCGAAGAACAGCCCGTGCGGCTTGAGCGCAGCGTTGAGCTGGTCCTTGACAGTACCGGCCTGCACCCGCACCCAGCGTTCCTCGACGTTGATTTCGAGGATCTTGTTCATGTGCCGCGACAGGTCGACGACGATACCGTCGGTCAGCGACTGCCCGTTGGTGCCGGTACCACCACCGCGCGGGGTCAGCTTGACCTGCTGGAAGCGCTCCTCGGCCATCAGCGTGGCGACCCGCGCCACATCGTCGGCGTCCAGCGGGAACACCGCCGCCTGTGGCAAGCGCTGGTAGATCGAGTTGTCGGTGGCCAGCACCGTGCGGGTGCCGTAGTCGGCACTGATCTGGCCACGGAAGCCGCTGTTGCGCAGGGCTTCGAGGAATTCGGGGTAGTTGGCGCTCGGGGCAACGGTCGGCAGCTGGGCGATCATCGAAGGATGGCCTCTTGATATTGGCTAATTCACGGGATTCCTGTCGTTCCGGCATGGGTGATGACATGCGGAGGTGACGTGCAGGCCAATGTTCCTGTAGTTTCGCTTCAGGGGCAAACGGATAATCCTGCCGCTATTAATGACTTTCATGAATGAATTACCGCCATCTCACCCCGTCCATGTCGCTGCTACTCGCTTTCGAGGCTGCCGCCCGGCATGAAAGCTACACCCGAGCCGCCGCCGAGCTGTCGCTCACCCAGAGCGCGGTCAGCCGCCAGGTGCAGGCGCTGGAGCAGCAACTGGGCCTGACCCTGTTCCGCCGCGAGGGGCGCCAGGTGCAGCTGACCGATGTCGGCCGCCTGTACCAGCGCGAGCTCAGCGAGGCACTGGGGCGCATCCGCAGCGCCACCTTGCAGGCGTTGGCCTACCAGTCGGGGGTAGGCACCTTGCGCCTGGCCACCCTGCCCACCTTCGGTTCGAAATGGCTGCTGCCGCGGTTGCATGCCTTCTACAGCGCACACCCGGGCATGTTGGTGCACATACATTCACGCATCGAAGCCATCAACTTCGACACCAGCGAGATCGATGCCGCCATCGGCGTGGCCAGCCACGACCTGCCGGGGTTGATCTGCCATCGCCTGCATGCCGAGGAACTGGTGGTGATATTGCCGCCTGAGGCTGGTGCGGACAGCCAGGGCTGGAGCCCAGCACGCATCAGTGAAGAGGTGCTGCTGAATGTGGCCAACAACCCGCATGCCTGGGGCGAGTGGTTCTCGCACCATGGCCTGGCGCACCGGGCGATGCGCCTGGGGCCGAGCTTCGAGCTGACCTCGCACCTGATCCAGGCGGTACGGGCCGGGATCGGCATCGGCCTGGTGCCGCGCATACTGGTGGAGGAAGAACTGGCCAAGGGTGAGCTCTACAGCCCAGGGGTGGCATTTGCCAGCCAGCGCAGTTATTACCTGATCTACCCCCCGCGCAATGAGGCATTGCCGTCGCTGCGGGCGTTTCGCAGTTGGTTGCTGGAGCAGATCTGAATGTCTGGGCTGCCTGTACCGGCCCTTTCGCGGGCACGCCCGCCCCCACAGGGACCGCGCTGAACTGGAACCTGTGGTGATCCTGTGGGAGCGGGCGCGCCCGCGAAAGGGGCGGCACAGGCAACAAAAAACCCGAAGCCAGTCACCCGGCTTCGGGTTTTTCTATCGCCGCAGCGCCTTACTTGGCCACGCTACCAGCAGCCCCAAGGGCCTGCGCCTTGCGACGCGGCTTGACCATGTAGACCACGAACATGGCAAACAGCCACACCGGGATCGCATACACGGAAACCTGGATACCCGGGATCATCGCCATGATGCCCAGGATCAGCACCACGAACGCCAGGCAGATGTAGTTGCCATAGGGGTACCACAGCGCCTTGAACAGCGGCTTCTGGCCAGTGCGGTCCAGGTGCTGGCGGAACTTCAGGTGCGAGTAACTGATCATCGCCCAGTTGATCACCAGGGTAGCCACCACCAGCGACATCAGCAGTTCCAGGGCGTTTTGCGGCATCAGGTAGTTGAGCAGCACCGCGATCAGCGTCACGCCTGCCGACGCCAGGATCGAGCGCACCGGCACACCGCGGCTGTCGACCTTGGCCAGCGACGCCGGAGCGTCACCTTGTTCGGCCATGCCCAGCAGCATGCGGGCGTTGCAGTAGGTGCCGCTGTTGTACACCGACAGCGCTGCAGTCAGGACCACGAAGTTCAGCAGGTGCGCGGCCACGTCACTGCCCAGCAGCGAGAACACCTGCACGAACGGGCTGCTGCCATAGCTGCCACCGGACGCATCGATGCTGGCGACCAGGTTGTCCCATGGGGTCAGCGACAGCAGCACCACCAGGGCACCGACATAGAAGATCAGGATACGGTAGATGACCTGGTTGATTGCCTTGGGGATCACGGTCTTCGGCTTGTCGGCCTCGGCAGCGGTGAAGCCGAGCATTTCCAGGCCACCGAAGGAGAACATGATGAAGGCCAGGGCCATCACCAGCCCGCTGACACCGTTCGGGAAGAAGCCGCCGTGCGACCACAGGTTGGCCACGGTGGCTTCCGGGCCGCCGCTGCCGCTGGTCAGCAGGTAGGCACCCAGGCCGATCATGCTGACGATGGCCACCACCTTGATGATGGCAAACCAGAACTCGGCCTCACCGAAGAACTTCACGTTCATCAGGTTGATGGCGTTGATCAGCACGAAGAACGCTGCCGCTGTGACCCAGGTGGGGATCTCCGGCCACCAGTAGTGGACATACTTGCCGACCGCCGAAAGCTCCGACATGCCCACCAGGATGTACAGCACCCAGCAGTTCCAGCCCGACAGGAAGCCGGCGAAACCACCCCAGTAGGTGTGGGCGAAATGGCTGAACGAGCCGGCCACCGGCTCTTCGACGATCATTTCGCCGAGCTGGCGCATGATCATGAAGGCGATGAAGCCGCAGATGGCGTAGCCAAGGATCATCGACGGGCCAGCGGATTTCATCACGCCTGCCGAGCCGAGGAACAGGCCGGTACCAATCGCACCACCGAGGGCGATCAACTGGATATGGCGGTTCTTCAGGCCCCGCTTGAGCTCGCCTGAATGCATGTTTTGTCCACTCATGAACGAAGTCACCTGCATTGTTTTTATCTGTGACGGAATCGGACCCACCGCGCTCGTGGCGCAGCGGAATGGGCAAGGTGGTTACCTTGGGTTTCCTGACCTCAGGTGCCGCCGGAGCGGGTCAACCAGGCGTGATCAAGAGTGCGCGGTACGCAAAGGAGTCACAGGTAAAACGCGGCGCACTGTATACCCCTGCAAACGCGCAGGCGTCAACGCGTTGCATCCTTTCCTCGGGAAAAAACGCAGCGATCCTGTGGTGTGGGCCTTGAAAGGCGAAGTGATCGGCGTACATGGCGCCTCCATTTGTTGTTTTGTCAGCCTGGCTCTGTGGACAGGCTTTTGCACACGGCAATGGCGGCTATAACACCGTGGGGCGGGGCTTTGGGCAAGGGTGGGCGGGGCTTGGCTGGCTGTTTTGATGGGGAGCCGGCGGCAAGGTTTGTTTACACGATTCGACCTAATCTGAAATCCGGGCTGAAACCGACCACATACGTACAGTTTTCTTTACAAGGTGGTTCGAGAACTTGCCAGTCGTCCGAAAATTCTTTTTGTTCAATATCTTGGGGCCGCTTTGCGGCCCATCGCGACACAAGGCCGCTCCTACATGGACCGCGTCAATTTCAAATATTGCGCGGGCCCTGTAGGAGCGGCCTTGTGTCGCGATGGGCTGCGCAGCAGCCGCAAATTCTCACAGCCATAAAAAAACCAGCCCGAAGGCTGGTTCTATTTCAACGCAAAGGCCAATCAGCCACGCGGTTTGCCGCGGCCACGGCCTGCCGGCTTGTCACCTTCAGGCTTGGCCGGACGCTTGCGCATCTCGCTCGGGCGTTCGGCCACGGTGCTGCCACGGCCGGTCTTGCGCGGGGCCTCTTCACGCGCCTGGCGCGCCGGGCGTTCGCCGGCAGCAGCACCTTCGTGGGCCGGGCGCAGGCTGCGCACGCGCTCGCCACGGCCCAGCGGGCGGGTCGATTTGCGCTGCAGGCGCTCCATCTTGTCCTTGGCCTTGAGCTTCATGGCTGGCAGCGCCACCGGCTGCAGGCCCACTTCAGCAGCGAGGATGTCGATTTCGCCCTGGGTCATTTCACGCCAGCGGCCCATCGGCAGGTCGGAGTTGAGGAACACCGGGCCGAAACGCACGCGCTTCAGGCGGCTGACCACCATGCCCTGGGACTCCCACAGGCGACGCACTTCACGGTTACGGCCTTCCATCACCACGCAGTGGTACCAGTGGTTGAAGCCTTCGCCACCGGGTGCCTTCTGGATGTCGGTGAACTTGGCCGGGCCATCTTCCAGCATCACGCCGGCCTTCAGGCGCTCGATCATCTCGTCGTCGACCTCACCACGCACACGTACCGCGTACTCACGGTCCATCTCGTAGGACGGGTGCATCAGGCGGTTGGCCAGTTCACCGTCGGTGGTGAACAGCAGCAGGCCGGTGGTGTTGATATCGAGGCGGCCGATGTTGATCCAGCGGCCTTCTTTCGGACGTGGCAGGCGGTCGAACACGGTCGGGCGGCCTTCCGGGTCGTCACGGGTGCAGATTTCGCCATCGGGCTTGTTGTACATGATCACCCGGCGGGTGGCCTCGGCGGCCTCTTCGCGCTTGATCAGCTTGCCATCCACGGCAATGGCGTCGTGCAGGTCGACGCGCTGGCCGAGGGTGGCCTCGACGCCGTTGACCTTGATGCGGCCCTGGCTGATCCAGGCCTCGACGTCACGGCGCGAGCCAACGCCAATGCGCGCCAGCACTTTCTGCAGCTTTTCGCCGGATGGAGGGGTGATCTCGGTATCTTGCAGGTCTTGCTCACTCATCTGGGCACCTCCCGGTGTAGGAATGAAATAAGGGTTCTGGCGACGAACGCGCCAAAAGGCCGCGCATCATACGCGGTTCGGCGGGGGAACGCACTGGAGGGTAGAGGGTTTTGTGGGCTTTGCGAGGGGTTTCTGCCTAATGGTTATGTATTGGCATGGCCGGCCCTTTCGCGGGCACGCCCGCTCCCACAGGGATATCACAGGTCCTGAGGGCTGCGCAGTACCTGTGGGAGCGGGCAAGCCCGCGAAAGGGCCGGTACAGGCAACAAAGGAATCAGGGCAGTGACTTGCCCTCTTCTTCCACCGAGGCCTCAGGCTCTTCCTCGCGCAAATCATCGAAATCGGTCTTCAGCCCCTCTTCCATCGCATCCAGCTCCACCAGCAGGCTACGGAAGCTGGTCTCCTCCTTCGGCTCGGCAACCTCTTGCTCTTCCCCAAGGCTGGCATCCGCCAATGCCTGCAGGTGCGCCGGCACTGGTGCATCATCCGGGTCGAGCAGCGGCTCCGGCTCCATCTCCCGCAGCTCGGCCAGGGCCGGCAGCTCGTCCAGGCTCTTGAGGTTGAAATGGTCGAGAAACCCCTTGGTAGTGGCGAACATCGCCGGCCGCCCGGGCACTTCGCGGTAGCCGACCACGCGGATCCACTCGCGCTCCATCAGGGTCTTGATGATGTTGCTGTTCACCGCCACGCCGCGCACATCTTCGATTTCGCCACGGGTGATGGGCTGGCGGTAGGCGATCAAGGCCAGGGTTTCCAGCAGCGCGCGCGAGTAGCGCTGCGGGCGCTCTTCCCACAGGCGCCCGACCCACGGCGCAAAGTCCTCGCGAATCTGCAGGCGGTAACCGCTGGCCACCTCCTTGAGCTCGAAGGCGCGGCCGTTGCACGACTTGCCCAGCAGCTCCAGCGCCTGCCTGAAGACCTTGGGCTCCGGTCGCTCGGCTTCCTCGAACAGTTCGTACAGGCGCTCCAGGGATTGCGGCTTGCCCGAAGCCAGCAGGAAGGCTTCGATCAGCGACGCCAGGTCGCGGGGTTCATTCAGGTTCATCAGGGTCTTCAACAAGCGCCGGGCGAAGCCGCACGTGGATGGCGGCGAAGGGTTCATTCTGCACCAGTTCGATCAGCGATTCCTTCACCAGCTCGAGAATCGCCATGAACGTCACCACCACGCCCAGCTTGCCCTCCTCGGCGGCGAACAGCTCGACGAACGGCACGAAACCGCCGCCCTTCAGGCGTTCCAGCACCTGGCTCATGCGCTCGCGGGTGGACAAGGTCTCGCGGGTGATCTGATGGCTTTCGAACAGGTCGTTGCGGCGCATCACCTCGGCCATCGACACCAGCAGCTCTTCCAGGCTGACCTGGGGCAACAGCTTGCGCACCTTGGCCTGTGGCGCCTCCAGGCGCGGCACCACCACCTCGCGGCCGACCCGTGGCAATTCATCGATACCTTCGGCGGCAGCCTTGAAGCGCTCGTACTCCTGCAGCCGGCGAATCAGTTCGGCGCGCGGGTCACCCTCCTCCTCCTCGACCTCGGCCGAGCGCGGCAGCAACATGCGCGACTTGATCTCGGCGAGCATGGCAGCCATCACCAGGTATTCGGCGGCCAGTTCCAGGCGCACGCTCTTCATCAGCTCCACGTAGCCCATGTACTGGCGGGTGATTTCCGCCACCGGGATGTCGAGGATGTCGATGTTCTGCTTGCGGATCAGGTACAGCAACAGGTCCAGCGGGCCTTCGAAGGCTTCGAGGATGATTTCCAGGGCGTCCGGCGGGATATACAGGTCCAGTGGCAGCTCGGTCAGTGCTTCCCCATAGACCAGGGCCAGCTGCAGCTGCCGAGGCGTTTCGGCCTGTTCGGCCGGTGCCTCGGGCGTTTCCACCTGGCTCACGCGTTGACCAGGAACGGCGTGGGGTCGCCGCAGCCTTCACGGACCAGTTCCGGTTCATCGCCGGACAGGTCGATGATGGTCGATGCCTTGAGGTCACCGAAACCGCCGTCGATCACAAGGTCGACATGGTGCTCCAGGCGCTCGCGGATCTCGTAAGGGTCGGTCATCGGCTCGGTGTCGCCTGGCAGGATCAGGCTCACACTCATCAACGGCTCGCCCAGTTCGGCCAGCAGGGCCAGGGTAATGGCATGGGCCGGCACCCGTAGCCCGATGGTGCGCCGCTTATCGTGCAACAGCAGGCGCGGCACTTCGCGCGTGCCGTTGAGGATGAACGTGTAAGGCCCCGGCACATGTGCCTTGAGCAGCCGGAAGGTGCCGGTATCGACCTTGGCGTACAACCCCAGCTGCGACATGTCGCAGCACATCAGGGTGAAGTTGTGCGTCTTGTCCAGCCCGCGCAGGCGCCGCACCCGTTCGATGGCCGCCTTGTCACCCATCTGGCAACCCAGTGCATAAGCCGAATCCGTCGGGTACACCACCACACCGCCCTTGCGGATAATCTCGACGGCCTGCTTGATCAGGCGCTGCTGCGGGTTCTCCGGATGAATCTGGAAAAATTGGCTCACGTAGTCGTCCTGTTCATACCGCCAAAGGCTGTTCATGGCTGAATCGGCGCCACAGAGGTGGCAGGTCCTCGGGCAAAGGCCGGTAGGCACCAATCTCGCCCCAGGTGCCGGGGCCGTGGAAGTCACTGCCAGCGCTTGCCAGCAGGCCGAACTCACGGGTGAGGATGGACATGGTGCCCACCTGCTCGGCAGGCATCATCCCGTTGACCACTTCAAGCGCCTGCCCGCCTGCCTGAATATAGTCGGCAATCAGCCTTCTGCGCTTGCTGCGGGTCAGATCGTAGTGCATGGGATGCGCCAGGCTCACCCAAGCGTTGGACTGGCGCAGGGTCGCGACGGTTTCATCAAGGGTCGGCCAGTGCTGCTTGACGTCCCCCAGCTTGCCGGCGCCCAGCCATTTGCGAAACGCCTCGCCGCGATCCTTGACGTGCCCGGCACGCACCAGGTACTCGGCAAAATGCGGGCGCGCCGGGGCGTTGCCGCTATCGCCCAGTTCGTGCTGCACGGCGCGAGCGCCGTCGAGGGTACCGGGCATGCCCTTGGCCGCCAGCCGTTTGTCGATTTCTTCGGCGCGCAGCCAGCGGCCACGGTGCAGCGCTTCGATCGCCGCCAGCAGGGGCGGTGCGTCGAGCGGGAAGTCATAGCCCAGCACATGGATGGTCGCGCCACCCCAGGTGCACGACAGCTCCACCCCGCTGACCCAGTGCATGCCCTTGTCGCGGCACGCCTGGCGCGCCTCGGGCAGGCCTTCGATGGTGTCATGGTCGGTCAGTGCCAGCGTTTGCACCCCATGCTCATGGGCCCGGGCGACCAGTATCGAGGGCGACAGGGCGCCGTCGGAGGCCGTGCTGTGACAGTGCAGATCAAC
This sequence comes from Pseudomonas sp. S1(2024), assembly GCF_046557535.1. Taxonomy (NCBI): domain Bacteria; kingdom Pseudomonadati; phylum Pseudomonadota; class Gammaproteobacteria; order Pseudomonadales; family Pseudomonadaceae; genus Pseudomonas; species Pseudomonas sp. S1(2024). The sequence continues at coordinate 20,726 of NZ_JBKGFP010000071.1, read as the reverse complement.
ATTCATGGAGGAGCGCTTTCGCTGGAATCGATGTTTGTTATTATGCCGTCACATCCCGATTCTGGCTGCCATTGTGAAACAATTCATCGATTTCATCCCGCTGCTGCTGTTCTTCATCGTCTACAAGCTCGACCCGCGCCCCATGGAAGTCGCCGGCCACAGCTTCGAATTCGGCGGCATCTACAGCGCCACGGCCATGCTGATCATCAGCTCGCTGGTGGTCTACGGCGCGCTGTTCCTGCGCCAGCGCAAGCTGGAAAAGGGCCAGTGGCTCACCCTGGTGGCCTGCCTGGTGTTCGGCGGCCTGACCCTGACCTTCCACAGCGAAACCTTCCTCAAGTGGAAGGCACCGGTGGTGAACTGGCTGTTCGCCCTGGGCTTCGCCGGCAGCCACTTCATCGGCGACCGGGTGCTGATCAAGCGCATCATGGGCCACGCCCTGAGCCTGCCCGATGCCATCTGGACCCGCCTGAACCTGGCCTGGATCGGCTTCTTCCTGTTCTGTGGCGCGGCCAACCTGTTCGTCGCCTTCACCTTCCAGGACTTCTGGGTCGACTTCAAGGTGTTCGGCAGCCTGGGCATGACCGTGATGTTCCTGGTAGCGCAGGGCGTGTACCTGTCGCGCCACCTGCACGACGACCCTTCTACCTCCAAACCCAAGGATTGACATGCTCTACGCCATCATCGCCAGCGACGTCGCAAACTCCCTGGAAAAGCGCCTGGCTGCCCGCCCGGCGCACATCGAACGCCTGCAGCAGCTGAAGGCCGAGGGCCGCGTGGTACTGGCCGGCCCGCACCCGGCCATCGACAGCAACGACCCGGGCGAAGCGGGTTTCAGCGGTAGCCTGATCGTTGCCGAGTTCGACTCCCTCGCCGCGGCGCAAGCCTGGGCCGATGCCGACCCTTACATTGCCGCGGGCGTGTACGACAAGGTGGTGGTCAAGCCGTTCAAGCAAGTGCTGCCTTGATCTGAGACCGCGTGGGCTTCTTCGCGGGTAAACCCGCTCCTACAGGCGCAGTGCAAGCTTGAAGCCTGCGCCGTCCCTGTGGGAGCGGGTTTACCCGCGAAGAAGGCCACGCGGTACCGGCAGTTATACTGTTGCCATCAGTCTGCGGTATCTTTGCCACTGGCGGGCCGAATAGTCGCCGTCAATGGTTGAATTGAGTGAGTCATGAGCGAGCTGTTACTGATAGATGATGACCAGGAGCTGTGCGAGCTGCTCGGCAGCTGGCTGACCCAGGAAGGGTTTACCGTGCGCGCCTGCCACGATGGCCAGAGCGCACGCCAGGCCTTGGCCACACATGCCCCGGCGGCCGTGGTGCTGGACGTGATGCTGCCCGACGGCAGTGGCCTGGAACTGCTCAAGCAGTTACGCAGCGAGCATGCCGAACTTCCGGTACTGATGCTCTCGGCCCGCGGCGAGCCGCTGGACCGTATCCTTGGCCTGGAACTGGGCGCCGACGACTACCTGGCCAAACCTTGCGACCCGCGTGAACTCACCGCTCGCCTGCGTGCCGTGCTGCGCCGCAGCCACCCCACCGCCACCACCAGCCAGGTGGAGCTGGGCGACCTGGTCTATAGCCCTGCCCGTGGCGTGGCCAGCATCGATGGCCGTGAAATGACCCTGACCCTGTCCGAAAGCCGCATTCTCGAAGCGCTGCTGCGCCAACCCGGCGAGCCGCTGGACAAGCAGGAACTGGCGCAGATCAGCCTGGGCCGCAAGCTGACCCTGTACGACCGCAGCCTGGACATGCACGTCAGCAACCTGCGCAAGAAGATCGGCCCCCACGCCGATGGCCGGCCACGCATCGTCGCCCTGCGCAGCCGTGGCTATTACTACTGCCTCTGAACATCTTTACCGAGCCTTTACCATCCGCTGACCGCGCTTGACGGTGATCTCCCTAGACTGTGCTCATCCGGTAACCACCGGCCCATGAAAGGAGAGACACCATGCGCAAGACCCTTATCGCCCTGATGTTCGCCGCCGCCCTGCCGACCGTTGCCATGGCCATGCCTGAAGGCGGCCCGCACCACGACGGCCCACATCATCGCGGTGATGCGCCTTTCCACCAGCTGGACCTGAGCCGTGACCAGCGCCAGCAGATCGGCAAGCTGATGGGCGAGCAGATGAAACAGCGCCGCGACATTACCGAGCGCTACCTGTCCAAACTGCCGGCCGCCGACCAGAAGGCGATGAAGGACGAACTGCAGGCCAACCGCGACAAGACCGACAGCGCGGTCCGCGCCCTGCTCAAGCCTGAGCAGCAGAAGAAGTTCGACGAACTGCAGAAGGAACGCGCCGCACAGAAAGCCGAGTGGCAGGAGTTCCAGGCCTGGAAAGCTGAAAAAGGCAACAAGGCCCAGTAAGCTGTCCGCCCGATGCCCGGCCCGCCTCAGTGCGAGCCGGGCTTTTCTTGTTTGCAGGAGGTGCACTTGCGTTCACTGTTCTGGCGCATCCTGGCCAGTTTCTGGCTGGCCATCACCCTGGTTGCGGGCCTGTCGATCCTGCTGGGCCACATGCTCAACCAGGACGCCTGGATCCTCAGCCGCCACCCGGGCCTGAATACCCTGGCCAGCAAGTGGGCCAAGCATTACGAACAGGAAGGCCTGGCTTCGGCACAGCATTTCCTGGAACGGCGCAAGGACCGCTACAAGATCGACGTGCAGGTGCTCGACGACAGTGGCGAAGCCGTGGTGCCCGGCACCTTCCCGCGCCGTGCGGCGGCCTTCGAGGCACGCCAGCACAATGACCAGCGGCGCCTGCCGTGGCGCCGGTTGACCGAGGAATACACCAGCCCCGACACCGGCCAGACGTACCTGCTGATCTACCGCATCCCCCACCCGGCGCTGGATGCCTGGCACCGCGAAAGCCTGCTGTGGCCGCTCAGTGCGCTGGGCATTGCCCTGGTGGTGCTGACCCTGTTCAGCCTGCTGGTGACCCTGTCCATCACCCGCCCGCTCAGCCGCCTGCGCAGCGCCGTGCACGACCTGGGCCAGACCACTTACCAGCAGAACAGCCTGGCACAGCTGGCGGCGCGGCGTGACGAATTCGGCGTGCTGGCCAAGGACTTCAACAAGATGGGCGCGCGCCTGCAAAGCACCATCGGCAGCCAGCGCCAGTTGCTGCGCGATGTGTCCCATGAATTGCGCTCACCGCTGGCCAGGCTGCGTATTGCCCTGGCCTTGGCCGAGCGCGCCGAGCCTGAGCAACGTGAAGCGCTGTGGCCACGCCTAACCCGCGAATGCGACCGCCTGGAAGACCTGATCAGCGAAATTCTCGCCCTGGCACGGGTCGATGCCGAACAGGCCCATGCCGAGCCGGTGGACCTCAACGCCCTGCTCGGTAGCGTGCGCAAGGACGCCCAGCTCAGCGCACCGGAGCAGGATGTGCGCCTGGAGGCTCAGCCTGGGTTGACCTTGCAAGGTTGGCCAACGCTGATCGAGCGTGCCGTGGACAACCTGCTGCGCAATGCCCTGCGCTTCAACCCGCAGGGCCAGCCGATCGAAGTCAGCGCCATGCGCGAGCAGGACCGTATCGTGATCAGCGTGCGTGACCATGGGCCGGGAGCGGCGGCGGAACACCTGGCGCAGCTGGGAGAACCGTTCTTCCGTGCGCCGGGGCAGGATGCGCCGGGGCATGGGCTGGGACTGGCGATTGCACGCAAGGCGGCGGAGCGGCATGGTGGTAGTCTGATTTTGGACAATCACCCACAGGGTGGATTTGTAGCTCGGCTGGAGCTGCCTGAGACTGAGGCAACCGGCAGTTGATTGATGTAAATGCTCCTGGCCTCTTCGCGGGCTTGCCCGCTCCCACAGGTACAGCACTGCCTTCAAGGCCTGTGTAGTACCTGTGGGAGCGGGCAGGCCCGCGAAGAGGCCGGCTGCCTTGAGACTGCAATCAGCCCAAGGCTGCGTTACTCGCCCCAGGCACTGACGAAATCAGCAGTTTCCAGAATCGGCGCGGTGCGCGGCTCGGTCAGCGGCGTACCCACATACAGGTAACCGATCAGCTCCTCGTTCGCGGCCAGCCCCAGGCCCTTGTGCACATGGGCATCGAAAGCCATGTCCCCGGTGCGCCATACCGCACCGATACCTTGCGCATGCGCCGCAATCAGGATGCCGTGCGCGGCACAGCCCGCCGCCAGCCGCTGCTCGGACTTGGGCACCTTGAAGTGGTCCTGCAGCTTGGCAATCACCACGATCAGCAACGGCGCCCGCAGGGGCATGGCGCGGGCCTTGTCCAGGGCTGCCTGGGTGGCATCCCCCTTGTGCTGCAGCGCTTCGGCGAACAGCTCACCCAGCTTCTCGCGGCCCTGGCCTTCGATGGTGAGAAAGCGCCACGGCCGCAGCTGGCCGTGGTCCGGGGCGCGCAGGGCGGCCTGGAACAGCGCCTCGCGCTGGGCGGCATTGGGCGCCGGGTCGGTCAGGCGTGGCACGGAAACACGGTTGAGCAATGCGTCGAGAGCCTCCATCGGCTACCCTCCTGGCAGGTAAATGTGCGGCCATTCTAGCGTTTACATCACCAGACCCATAGGTAGAATGGCGCCCTTCCGTTTCGAGTCAGAGCAGATCACATGGCGTTGCCGACCTTAAGGATCATTGGTTTCATCATCGGCATCTTCCTGATTACCCTCGCCGTCAGCATGGCCGTGCCCATGGCGACCCTGGTGATCTTCGAACGCACCCGTGACATGCCGTCGTTCCTCTGGTCGAGCCTGATCACCTTCATCGCCGGCCTGGCCCTGGTGCTTCAGGGTCGCCCCGAGCATGTGCACCTGCGCCCGCGCGACATGTACCTGCTGACCGTCAGCAGCTGGCTGGTGGTGTGCGTGTTCGCCGCCCTGCCTTTCCTGTTGACCCAGCACATCAGCTACACCGACGCTTTCTTCGAGAGCATGTCGGGCATCACCGCCACCGGCGCCACCGTACTCAGCGGGCTGGACAACATGTCACCGGGCATCCTGATGTGGCGGTCGATGCTGCACTGGCTCGGCGGCATCGGCTTCATCGGCATGGCGGTAGCGATCCTGCCGCTGCTGCGCATCGGTGGCATGCGCCTGTTCCAGACCGAATCATCCGACCGTTCGGAGAAGGTAATGCCGCGCTCGCACATGGTCGCCAAGTCGATCGTGGGGGTATACGTCGGCTTCTCGATCGTGGGCGCGCTGGGCTTCTGGTGGGCCGGCATGAGCCCGTTCGATGCGATCAACCACGCCATGTCGGCGATTTCCACTGGCGGGTTTTCCACCTCCGACCAGTCGCTGGCCAAGTGGGATATCCCGGCCGTGCACTGGGTCGCGGTGGTGGTGATGATCCTCGGCAGCCTGCCCTTCACCCTTCACGTGGCGACCCTGCGCGGCAACCGCAAGGCACTGATCCGCGACCAGCAGGTGCAGGGTTTGCTGGGCATGCTGGTGGTTACCTGGCTGGTGCTCGGCACCTGGTACTGGGCCACCACCAACCTGCACTGGCTCGACGCCCTGCGCCACGTGGCGCTGAACGTGACCTCGGTGGTCACCACCACCGGCTTCGCCCTGGGTGACTACAGCCTGTGGGGCAACTTCTCGCTGATGCTGTTCTTCTACCTGGGCTTCGTCGGTGGCTGCTCCGGCTCGACGGCTGGTGGTATCAAGATCTTCCGCTTCCAGGTCGCCTACATCCTGCTCAAGGCCAGCCTCAATCAGCTGATCCACCCACGTGCGGTGATCAAGCAGAAGTACAACGGCCACCGCCTCGACGAAGAAATCGTGCGCTCGATCCTGACCTTCTCGTTCTTCTTCGCCATCACCATCTGCGTCATGGCGCTGCTGCTGTCTTTGCTTGGCGTGGACTGGATGACCGCCCTGACCGGCGCTGCGGGTACGGTTTCGGGTGTGGGGCCGGGCCTGGGTGAAGTGATCGGCCCATCGGGCAACTACGCCACGCTGCCGGATGCTGCCAAGTGGATTCTCGCCAGCGGCATGTTGCTCGGCCGATTGGAAATCATCACCGTGCTAGTGTTGTGCATGCCGGCGTTCTGGCGCCACTGACCACCTCGGGCTCGGCGCCCAGGCGGGCGCGGTACTCACTGGGCGTGACATGGAACCAGCGGCGAAACGCACGGTAGAAATTGCTGGGGTCGGCAAAACCCAGCAGGTAGGCGGTTTCCAGCAGGGTCATGCCCGGCTGCGCCAGGTACTGTTCGGCCAGTTCGCGGCGGGTGTCGTCAAGCAGGGTCTGGAAGCTGGTGCCCTCCTCATGCAGCCGCCGCTGCAAGGTGCGCTGCGACAGGTGCAGGGCCTGGGCCAGGGTTTCGCGCTTGGGCTCGCCCTGCGGCAGGATGCGGCACAATACCTGGCGCACCCGGTGGGTGACCCGGCTTTCCGAGAAACGCGCCAGGTATTCGCCGGCAAAACGGTCATGCAGTATCGCCATGGCTTCATTGGCGGTGGGCAGCGGTGCCTCCATGTCGGCGCGCTCGAACACCAACGCATCGTGCGGCGCACCGAACACCAGCGGCGAATGGAACGCCACCTTGTAGGGTTCGATATTCTTTGGCTGCGGCCCTTGCACCAGCACCCGGCGCGGTTGCACCGGCCGACCGCTGAGCCAGCTGCACAGCGCTAGCGCACAGGCCAGCGATGCTTCGGCGCTGTGCCGGGTCGGTGGCAAGTGGTCGCCGTGTACGGTCAGAATCAGCGAATAGCCCTCGGGGCCGAGGACGAAGCTGAGGTCGGAGCTTTCGGCAATGATGCGCTGGTAACGCACCAGGCGCTCGAAGCCTTCGGCCAGGGTGCGGCTGGACATCAACGCATAACCCACCACATGGAACGATGCCGGGCGCACCACCCGCGCCATGTTCAGGCCTATGGCCTCGTTGCCCGACAGCTCTACCGCCAGTTGCCACAGCCGGGTCATGGAGTCCTGGGGGAAGCGCGCGTCGGGGTCGTCGAGGGCAGCGAAATCCAGCCCCAGCTGCTTGAACATGGCCCGGCAGTCCAGCCCTTCCAGTTCGAGTGCCTTCACGATCCCTGATGCCCAGCTGGCTGACGTGGTTCTTTCGCTCATGACAGGCTTCTTATGCTGACCGCTCCTGCGGTGAACCCCAAGGATATTCAATTGGCGCCTATTGTCACTGATAGGCTTCGCCAGTCACTCTAGACTCGAATCAGGCTCCACGCCGTGCATCTTGTCCAGAAGTGTTAATCCCGGAGCACTGTCATGAACCGCACAGCGCAGTTTCGCAGTTTTGCCGAGTTCTACCCTTACTACCTGGGGGAGCACAGCAACCCCACCTGCCGCCGCCTGCACTTCGTCGGCACCAGCCTGGTGATAGCCCTGCTGGCCTACACCATCGGCAGTGGCAAATGGTTGTTGCTGCTGGCCTTGCCCGTGTTCGGCTACGGCTTTGCCTGGGTCGGGCATTTCTTTTTCGAAAAGAACCGGCCTGCAACCTTTACCCATCCGCTGTATAGCCTGATCGGGGATTTCGTGATGTTCAGGGATATCCTGCTGGGCAAGATCAGCCTGTAGATTTTTTGGGGCCGCTTTGCGGCCCTCAAGCCCTACGCCGGTTCGCGCACCGCCGCCGCTGCCTGCGCTTCCCGCGCCTGTGCCTCGGCCAACCGATACAACTCGATCGTGCCATCCCAATGCTCGATCAGCGCCGTGCACGACTCCACCCAATCCCCGCAATTGAGGTACTCCACCTCCCCCACCTGGCGAATCTCGGCATGGTGGATATGCCCACACACCACCCCATGAAAACCGCGACGGGTGCACTCGTGGGCAATGGCATCCTCGAAGTCGCTGATGAAGTTCACCGCGCCTTTGACCTTGTGCTTCAGGTACGCCGACAGCGACCAATAGCCGTATCCATAGCGGGCACGCCAGTGGTTGAGCCAGCGGTTGAGCACCAGGGTGAATTCGTAGGCACGGTCACCGAGGAACGCCAGCCAGCGGTGGTAACGGGTAATCACGTCGAACTGGTCGCCATGGATCACCAGCAGGCGGCGGCCATCGGCGGTCAGGTGCTCGGCCTCGTCCACCAGCTGGATGTTGCCGAGGATCAGCCTGGAGTAACGGCGCAGGAATTCGTCATGGTTGCCGGTGACGTAGATCACCTCGGTGCCCCGCTTGCTCATGGTCAACAGGCGGCGAATCACGTTGGTGTGGGCTTGAGGCCAGTAGATACCACCGCGCAGCTTCCAGCCATCGATGATATCGCCCACCAGGTAGATACGGTCGGCCTGGTAGCCCTTGAGGAACTGCGACAGGTGTTCGGCCTGGCAGTCGCGGGTGCCCAGGTGCACATCGGAAATCCACAGGGTACGCACGCGTTGCTTGCGCGAGGGACGTGACAGTTCGGCATGGGTCATGGGCAGGCTCCGACGCAGTTTGCTGGAGACTGGCAGGCGCGGATGACAGATCGGTGGCAAAACCGTTACGAGTGATGGACCGCGAGGAATGAGGCACAATGCGCCTCTGCCCTGCGAGGACGCCTCTCCCCATGACCGCCGGCCCGATCCTCTCGCTGCGCCATTACCGCGACAGCCTGATCGCCCACAGCCACGAACACCCGCAACTGGTGTTCGGCCTGCGCGGTCGCCTGGACTTCGAGGTGCAGGGGCATGGCGCAGGGATCGATCGACAGGGGTTGATCGTGGTACCGGCGGGCGCCCATCACACCTGCGCCAGCGATGGCGGCAGCGATTGCCTGGTGCTGGATGTACCAGGGGACCATTGGTTGCGCGAGCAACTGGGCGAACATGCAGATGCCAGCCGCCGCCTGCTCGACCGCCCCGCCGCCCTGGGCCTGGATGAGCGCCAGCAACAGTTGGTGGACTGGCTGGCGACCAGCCCCATGCACGACCCGCTGATTGCCCGACAAGGGGCAGCGCTGCTGCTGGCCAGCCTCAACCCCACGGCGGCCGCCAGCGTCACAGCCAGCCAGCGTCTGCCCTATGCCGCCTTCGATGCACATATCGAGCGGCATGCCGCCTACCCGCTGCAAGTGGCTGACCTGGCGCGCATCGCCGGGTTGTCCAGCGCCCGCCTGCATGCGCGCTTTACTGCGGAATGCGGGATGACGCCGATGGACTACATTCGCCAGCGGCGCTTGCTCAAAGCGCGACGGCTGGTGATGCAGACCTTGCTACCGATGGGGGAGATTGCGGCGCAGGTGGGGTACAGCTCGCAAAGTGCGTTTTCGGCGGCGATGTTGCGGGCGTTCGGGTGTACGCCGTTGGCTTTGCGGCGAGAGTCTGGCGACAATTGACGCCAGTCTTGCGACAGACCGCCTTTGCCTGTGCCTATACACTTTGCCTGTGCCGGCGCTTTCGCGGGTGCTGCACAGGCTTCAAAAGCGGTGCAGTACCCGTGGGAGCGGGCATGCCCGCGAAGAGGCCGGCACAGCCAGTAGAGATCTTGAGCAAGGACCACCCATGAACCACCGCACCGCCCTCGGCGCCCTGCACATCGGCGCGCTGTTCTTCGGCCTCACCGGCGTCTTCGGCAAACTGGCCGCCAGCGCCAGCCCGGCGATCATCGTCTTCGGCCGCGCCGCCTTCGCCGTGCTCGCCCTGGCCCTGTTCGCCAGCCTGGCCGGCCCGGGCTGGCAACGCCTGAGCGGCCAGGACGCCCGCCGCCTGCTGCTCGGTGGCGTGCTGCTGGCCGGCCACTGGGTCAGCTTCTTCATCGCGGTAAAGGTTGCCGGTGTGGCCATCGCCACCCTCGGCTTCGCCAGCTTCCCGGCCTTTACCGTGATCCTCGAGGGCCTGCTGTTCCGCGAACGCATCCGCCGCAATGAGGCTTTGCTGGTACTGCTGGTCAGCATCGGCCTGGTACTGGTCACGCCGGCATTCGACCTGGCGAGTGAAGCCACCGGTGGCCTGCTCTGGTCATTGCTGTCGGGGCTGCTGTTCTCCCTGCTGTCACTCACCAACCGCGCCGGCTCCGGCCGCCTGCCTGCAGTGCAGGCGGCGCTGTGGCAGAACCTGGTGGTGGGCCTGTGCCTGCTGCCGTTCGCGGCGCCGGACCTGGCCGGCGTAGCCACCATGGACTGGCTGTGGATCGCCCTGCTCGGCATCTTCTGCACCGGCGTGGCGCACAGCCTGTTCGTCGCCAGCCTGTCGGTGATCAAGGCGCGCACCGCCGCCGTGGTGTTCGGCATGGAACCGGTCTACGGCATCGCCGTGGCCTGGGTGGTGTTCGCCGAAACCCCCACCCTGCGCATGCTGCTGGGCGGTGCACTGATCATCTTCGCCATCGTGCTTTCCAGCCGCCTGGCCGCCGAACAACCGCCCAGGCAGCGGCCACTGGCCGAAAGCGCCTGATTCAGCGGTCGTTGTGACCCAGGTCACGCTGCGGGTCGATCTGGTCGCGCACCCGCTGCTTCAGCACCTTGGCTTCGGGGAAGCCACCGTCGGCTTTGCGCTCCCAGATCTGCACGCCATTGCAGGTAATGCGGAAGATACCGCCGGTGCCAGGCTCCAGGGCCACTCGACCGAGGTCGTCGGCAAAGGTGCTGAGCAGTTCCTGGGCCAGCCAGGCGGCCCTCAGCAGCCATTGGCACTGGGTGCAATACGTGATGACAATTTCCGGTTTGCTGTCAGCCATGGTGAGGCATCTCCAGATGAGGGGCCGCTTATACTAGCGGTCTTTAGCCCACGGTTTGAGACTCACGATGCGCCGTTTGCTGTTCTGTTTCCTGCTCACCCTCTCCTCCTTCACAGCATTCGCCGCCGAACCGGCCAGGCCCAAGGTTGGCCTGGTGCTGTCAGGGGGCGCGGCCCGCGGCCTGGCCCATATCGGTGTGCTCAAGGCCCTGGAGGAACAGGGGGTACGCATCGACGCTATCGCAGGCACCAGCATGGGGGCGGTGATAGGCGGCCTGTATGCCTCTGGCTACAGCGTCGAAGAGCTGGAAAAGCTTGCCACCACCCTCGACTGGCAACAGGCGCTGTCCGATGCCCCGCCGCGCAAGGACGTACCGTTCCGGCGCAAGCAGGATGACCGCGACTTTCTGGTCAAACAGAAGCTTAGCTTTCGCGACGACGGCAGCCTGGGCCTGCCGCTGGGGGTGATCCAGGGCCAGAACCTGGCGCTGCTGTTGGAAAGCAAGCTGGCGCACACCGCCGACACCCGTGACTTCGACAAGCTGCCAATCCCCTTCCGCGCCGTGGCCACCGACATTGCCAGTGGCGAAAAGGTGGTGTTCCGCCGTGGCCACCTGCCCCAGGTGATCCGCGCCAGCATGTCGATCCCGGCGGTGTTCGCCCCGGTCGAGCTGGACGGCCGGCTGCTGGTGGACGGCGGCATGGTCGACAACATCCCGGTGGACGTCGCCCGCGAAATGGGTGTGGACCTGGCCATCGTGGTCGACATCGGCACGCCGCTGCGTGACCGCAAGCAGCTGGCCACGGTGGTCGACGTGCTCAACCAGTCGATCACCCTGATGACCCGGCGCAACTCGGAAGAACAACTGGCCAGCCTGCACCGTGACGACATTCTCATCCAGCCACCGCTGACCGCCTTTGGCGTCACCGACTTTGGCCGCGCCAGGGAAATGATCGAGGCCGGCTACCGCGCCACCCGCCTGCTCGACCCGCGCCTTGTCGCCCTGCGCCAGCCCGAAGGTGACAGCAGCCTGGCCGTGGCCCGCTCGCCACGCCAGCGCACGCCAACGATAACCGCGATCAGGATCGAGAACGACTCCAAGGTCAGCGACGAGGTCATCCGCTCGTACATCCGCCAGCCGATCGGTGCGCCGCTGGAGCTAGGCCGCCTGCAGACCGACATGGGCACGCTGTACGGCCTGGACTACTTCGACCGGGTGCAGTACCGCGTGGTGCACAAGGGCGACGACAACACCTTGGTGATCAACGCCCGGGGCCGACGCGGTGGCACCGACTACCTGCGCCTGGGCCTGAACCTGTCGGACGACCTGCGCGGCGACAGCGCCTTCAATCTGGGCGCCAGCTACCGGGTAAACGGCATCAACAGCCTCGGCGCCGAATGGCTGACCCGTGGCCAGATCGGCGACCAGCAGGAGTTGTACAGCGAGTTCTACCAGCCGCTGGACGTGGGCTCGCGCTACTTCATCGCACCGTACCTGGACTTCAGCTCGCAGAACATCGAAGCCACCCTGGACAACGACCCGGTGGCCGAGTACCGCCTGGAGCGTTACGGTTTTGGCCTTAACGTGGGGCGGCAGATCGGTACCAACGGTGAAGTGCGCCTGGGCGTGGGCAAGGCCTGGGGAGAGGCCGAGGTGCGCATCGGCGACCAGGACCTGCCCAAGGTCAGTTTCAACGAAGGTTTCTACGAGCTGAAGTACTCGTTCGACACCCTGGACAACGTGTACTTCCCGCACAGCGGCGAGGACATCGGCCTGACCTTGCGCAAGTACGACCAGTCTCTGGATTCCGACCAGGATTACCGTCAGTGGATGTTCAACCTGGACAAGGCCATCAGCAGCGGGCCGAACACCTTCGTGCTGGGCGGGCGCTACGGGCGCACGCTGGATGATACCGAGGTGGTGACGTCGAGCTTCGTGCTGGGTGGCGCGCGGGAGCTGTCAGGCTTCCGCCAGGACTCGGTGTCGGGGCAGAACGTGAGCCTGATGCGCATGGTCTACTACCGCCGCCTGACACCACGGGCCTACGTACCGCTGGACTTCCCGCTGTACATCGGCGGGTCGCTGGAGCGAGGGCGGGCGTGGAACAACGACAACGAGTTCGACAGTGGGTACATCAATGCGGCGAGCATCTTCCTGGGGCTGGAGACGCCGCTGGGGCCCTTGAACTTCACTTATGGTGCCAACAGTGCGCATGAGCAGGCGGTGTACCTGAACCTTGGGCATACCTTCTAGGTGCCGGACACATTGTGGGAGCGGCTTTAGCCGCGAACACCGGCGAAGCCGGTGCCATACACCGCGTTGCATTCTTCGCGGGTAAACCCGCTCCCACAGGCCGCAAAGCGGCCCCAACCCCCCTCAGGATTTCTCCAGGTTGGCCAGGATCTTGGCATGCACCCGCATGCACACCTGCAGCTCCGCCTCATCCACCCCGGTGAACAGCTCTACCCGCAGTTGATTGGCAATGGTCTCGATCTGGTCGATCAGCGGCTTGGCCGGCGGGCACAGCACAATTTTCTTCGCCCGTCGGTCCTCCAGCACCGCCTGCCGGCGTACCAGCCCCTGCGCTTCCAGGCTATCGAGCAGGCGTGCCAGGGTCGGGCCTTCGACGCCCACGCTCTGGGCCAGCTCACGCTGGGTCGGGGCCTCTTCGAAACGGGCCAGGTGCAGCAACACCAGCCAGCGCGCCTGTGAAAGGTTGAGCCCGGCCAGGCGGCGGTCCAGCTCGGCACGCCAACCCCGGGACATCTGGGCCAGCTGCATGCCGAAGCGGTGTTGGTTGTCGGTCAGGGGCATAAGCAACTCATTGAATAGATCTAATTATTAGGCAGCTAACCATGGCCCGCCCCACGAGGCAAGGCTCGGGCACCCTGGAATGTTCGATAATCGTCAAAAAACATGACAAAGGTCAGCAGACGGCAGTTCTGCCTTCGATCCTGTCACCACTTACAACTCGAACTCGGCCGCCAGCGCAGCCCGCACGCAGTACAGCACGCCCTCCGGCACCCGTCCCCCGAACAGCGGCGCAATCGCAGACACCGGTGGCAGCTCGCCCTCGCCATCGAGGAAGGCATCCTGCACTTCCATCAACAGGTCTTCCGGCAGGTCCAGGGCCTGTTCCAGGCTCAGTTCCTGGCGGCCCAGCGCCTCGGCCAGCAGGCTGTAGACGTTCTTCTCGCTGCAGTTGAGCTGGCCGGCGATCTGCGCCGGGGTCATGCCGGCGCGTGCCAGGCTGACCAGTTCGTGGCGCAGGTCGAGCACTACTTTCGGTGCTTCGTCAGTGCCACCGCTATTGTTCAGCACCTCGAGGAAGGCCTGGCCATAACGCTCCAGCTTGCGCGCGCCCACGCCGCTGACCTGGGCCATGTCGCTGAGGCTGACCGGCTGGCTACGCAGCATCTCCAGCAGCGTCGAGTCGGGGAAGATGACATAGGGCGGCACGCTGTGCTCCTCGGCCAGCTTGCGCCGCAGGGTACGCAGTGCTTCCCACAGGTCGCGCTCTTCGGCACGCACCAGCTGGCTGGCCGGGCTGCCGCCACTGGACGACGACGTCCTGGCGGTGGTCTGCGGCTTGAGGTCACGGCGCAGCTGCAAGGTCACCTCGCCCCGCAGCAGCGGCCGGCAGCTGTCGGACAGGCGCAGGCCACCGTAGCCTTCCAGGTCGATGTCGACCAGGCCGCGCGCCACCAGCTGACGGAACAGCGAACGCCACTCGACCTCGGCCAGCCCCTTGCCGACGCCAAAAACCGAGAGTTTTTCGTGGCCGAAATTGCGCACCTTTTCGGTGTCCTTGCCCAGCAGCACGTCGACCAGGTGCCCGACGCCGTAGCGCTGGCCGGTGCGGAACACCGCCGACAGCGCTTGGCGGGCAGGCTCGGTGGCATCCCAGGTCTGCACCTGGTCGACACAGTTGTCACAGTGCCCGCACGGTTGCTCGAGGGTTTCGTCGAAATAGGCCAGCAGTGACTGGCGGCGGCAGCGGGTTTCTTCGCACAGGGCCAGCATGGCATCGAGCTTGTGCTGCTCGATGCGCTTGTGGCGCTCGTCCCCTTCGGAGTTCTGCAGCATCTGCTTGAGCATGACCATGTCCTGCAGCCCGTAGGCCATCCAGGCATCGGACGGCAGCCCGTCACGGCCGGCACGGCCGGTCTCCTGGTAGTACGCCTCGAGCGACTTGGGCAGGTCAAGGTGGGCAACAAAACGCACGTTCGGCTTGTCGATGCCCATGCCGAAGGCAATGGTGGCGACCATGATCAGCCCTTCCTCGTTGAGGAAACGGTGCTGGTTGGCCGCGCGCGTCTCGGCTGCCAGGCCGGCATGATACGGCAGCGCCGGGAAGCCCTGGTCACAGAGGAAGGCAGCGGTTTCGTCGACCTTCTTGCGTGACAGGCAATAAACGATACCGGCGTTGCCGCGGCGCTCGCCGAGGAAGGCCATCAGCTGCTTGCGCGGCGCCTCCTTGGGCACGATGCGGTAGAAGATGTTGGGCCGGTCGAAACTGG
Organism: Pseudomonas sp. S1(2024); assembly: GCF_046557535.1. Lineage (NCBI taxonomy): Bacteria > Pseudomonadati > Pseudomonadota > Gammaproteobacteria > Pseudomonadales > Pseudomonadaceae > Pseudomonas > Pseudomonas sp. S1(2024). Next base: position 5,608 of record NZ_JBKGFP010000071.1, on the reverse strand, counting down.
ACAGGAAGCGTTCGGCGCCTTGCAGGTGCAGGCGCTGGACGATCTCTTCACGGGTGCGCATGTCGGCGGTGGCGGTCAGCGCGATGCGCGGCACATGCGGGAACAGCTCGGCCAACTGGCCCAGTTGCAGGTATTCGGGGCGGAAATCGTGGCCCCATTGCGACACGCAGTGGGCCTCGTCGATGGCGAACAGCGAGATATCCAGATCACGCAGGAAGTCGAGCATGCGCGGCTGCACCAGGCGTTCCGGCGCCAGGTACAGCATCTTCACTTCGCCACGGCGCAGGCGCCCGGCCAGGTCACGCTGCTGCTCCGGGGTCAGCGTGGAGTTCAGCGCGGCGGCCGGCACACCCAGTTCGTCGAGCGTGGCGACCTGGTCGTCCATCAGCGCGATCAGTGGCGAGACCACCACCGTCAGGCCCGGGCGCAGCAGCCCCGGCACCTGGAAACACAACGACTTGCCGCCGCCGGTGGGCATCAGCACCAGGGCATCGCCGCCATTGGCCACGCAGTCGATGATCGCTGCCTGGCGCCCGCGGAAACTGTCGTAGCCAAAGATGTCCTTGAGAACGCGCTGAGCCTGTTCGAGCATGTGCAACTCCACAAATCGCCGTACCATCCCGGATACAGGCTGGACGAAAAACCCGCCCCGCACACGCCAAATGCGTAAGCGGTTTTTGCCAGGCGGCCGGCAAACCCTGCCCCTGGATGAAAAATCGCGGAGTATACCGCAGCACCGCCCCGCGCAGGGCACCACGGCGATAGACGTTCCCTTTACCCCGCTGCCGTCGCAAGGTGCTAGAATTCGTTATCGTTTATTCCCCAAGGTAGCCCTGTAATGTCCTTCGCCGAGCAACTGACCCGCCTGCAAGCCTTCCTCGACGCCGACGAGCTGCACGAAGAAGCGCTGGACTATGTCGCCGCCCACGGCTACCTCACCGCCCTGTCGATCAATGCCGAGGAAGTGCCCGAGCGCGAATGGATCGACGCCCTGTTCGCCGAAGAGCCGCACTACGCCAGCGACGCTCAACGCACCGAGATCGAGGCCACCCTGGTGGCGCTGAAAGCGCACATCGCCCGCCAGCTGGCCAGCGACGACGAATTCGAGCTGCCGTGCGACCTCGACCTGACCGAAGAGCCAGACGATTCCGACCTGCGCGGCTGGTGCATCGGCTTCATGGAAGGCGTATTCCTGCGTGAAGAGGCCTGGTTCGAGAACGCCGAGGAAGAAGTCAGCGAGATGCTGCTGCCAATCATGGTCGGCTCGGGCCTGTTCGACGAGCAGCCGGAGTTCGCCGACATCGCCAGCAACGCCAACCTGCAGGACGACATGATCGTACAGATCCCCGAAGCACTGACGGCGCTGTTCCTGCTGCTGCATGCCCCTGACGAAAAGCCGGCACTGCTCAAGCCACGTCACCACTAAGTCGCCTGTGCGCTACCTGCTGCTGGCCACCGGCTGGCTCAGCGTCGCGTTGGGGGTGTTGGGGATATTCCTGCCGGTATTGCCCACCACCCCGTTCCTGCTATTGGCGGCCGCCTGCTTTGCCCGCAGCTCGCCGCGCTTTCACCACTGGCTGGTCCATCACCCCAAGCTCGGGCCATGGATCCGTGACTACCTCAGTGGTGAAGGCATCCCCCTCAAGGGCAAGGTCTACGCCATCGGCCTGATGTGGGCCAGCATCGGTCTGTCGTGCTATCTGGTCCCCCTGTTCTGGGCACGTATCTTCATGTTGTCCAGTGCCGTCCTGGTAAGCCTGTATATCCTCAGCCAGAAAACCCTGCACAAGCCAAAGTGACAATATTTTGTCGCCAAATATCACTTTCGCCTAATTCGTGCTTCCCTTAGCCGAAATGATTCTGGAACTCGGTTAAAGCCCTGTATTCATTGGCCTTAATGGAGTTTCTCGCCGCCATTTCCAGTGTTCATCTGCGAGCCTGTTAGATAATTTATTTAGGTTATGGCAATTTTTTATGAATAAATCTTCTTGTCTATCGCGTTGAATGTACTTAGCTGTGTTATTAAAAACCTGCAACACTATATGAAATAACTTTATCGTCATTTTTTTGGCGATTAGCAGGATCAATTCCAAGATCAGGGAGATGTACCATGCGCGTTTTGAACCCCATCACCAGTGCATTATTGTTGGCCCTGGCGAGTGCCAACGTACAGGCGATGTCGATCACAGAGGCTGTCCAGAGCGCCGTGGACTACCACCCGCAGGTCAGCTCCAACCGCAACAGCAAGCTGTCTGCCGATGAAGATGTGAAGTTTGCGCGTGGTGGGTACTACCCTTCCGTGGATCTGGTTGCCGGCTATGGCCGCCAGCGATCTGACAACACCACGACTCGTGCCGAGGGCAACCACAACAAGGAAACCCTCAACTACACCCAGTCCGAGCTGCGCCTGCGGCAGATGATTTTCGACGGCTTCAACACCTCGAATGAAGTGGGCCGCACCGAAGCGGTCTCCACCTCCCGCGCCTACTACACCCAGGCCGTTGCCCAGGATGTCGCCCTGCGTGCAGTCGAGGTGTACCTGGAAGTGCTCAAGCGCCGTGAACTGGTGACTCTGGCCAAGAACAACCTGCAAGCCCACCTGCGCGTCAACGACCAGATCGGCCTGCGCAACGAGCGCGGCGTCGGCAGCACCGCCGACCTTGACCAGTCCCGCGCACGTCGCGCCCTGGCGGAAAACAATCTGGACACCGCCGAAGTCGACCTGGCCGATGCCGAGGCCAACTTCTTCAGCGTCGTCGGCCGCATGCCGGACGAGCTGGAAAGCCCGCAGTCCATCAAGGGCGAGGTGCCTGGCACCCTCGATGAAGCCCGCGACGGCATGCGTCAGAACAACCCGTACATCAAGTCTGCGCAGGCTGACGTCAATGCTGCCGAGCAGCAATACGAAGTGGCCAAGTCGACCTTCTACCCACGCTTCGACGCCATTCTGGCTACCGGTGCCAACAACAACACCGGTGGCGAGAAAGGCCACAACAACAACGACTGGCAAGCCGGCGTGGAGATGAACTACAACCTGTTCCGCGGCGGCAGCGACAAGGCTCGCCTGCAGTCCGACGCGCACAAGATCAACCAGGCCCTGGACATCCGCAACAACGCCCTGCGTGAGCTGACCGAAAACCTGAGCCTGGCGTGGAACGCCATGAACAACGCCAGCAAGCAGCTGCCGACTGCGCGTGAATACGCCGAGACCACCAAGCGCGTGCGTGCCGCCTACCAGGACCAGTTCGGCCTGGGCCAACGTACCCTGCTCGACGTGCTCGACAGTGAAAACGAGCTGTACAACGCCGACCGCCGCTACACCGAGGTGCGTTATACCGAGGAGTTCTCGCGCTACCGCGTGCTGGCGACCATGGGCGAGCTGTTGACCAAGCAACGTATTTCGCTGCCACCGGAAGCGCTGGCTACCACCGAAGTACGCACCGAGGCACGTTTGCCTGATATGCGTTGATCGGGTTCGAGATAGCCGGGGCCGCTTTGCGGCCCATCGCCGGCAAGCCAGCTCCCACAGGTACAACACAAGCTTCACCCTTTGTGTTCCAGCTGTAGAAACACAAACTTCAGCCCTGCCGCTGCACCTGTGGGAACTGGCTTGCCGGCGATAGGGCCTTCACTGCCACCTCACTCCTCACCCCTCACCATGGTTACGCTGGAACGTCTCCAAACCCATGGCCCTGATCTGCCCCTCGATCAACGCCTCGAACGGTGCCAGCAGCGCATCGAAACAGGCAGGCTGCTCCAACGCGTTCAGCGCTCCCACCACCGCCTCGATAGTCGATAACGCCCCCGCCTCCGGCGCCTTGCGCAAGCGGTAGCGTGAAGGCGCGACAGCCCCCAGGGTGACTCGCGGCAACGCCTCCAGCAATGGGTTCAGGTACAGCAGCTTGCGTGCCTTGCGCCAGGTGCCGTCGGGCACGATCAACAACAAGGGTTGGTCGTCCGTCTCGCCATAGGCCACCAACTCCTGGGCGTCGTCGCCCGGGAACAGCAGGGCCGGCCGGTAACCGGGAGTCGCCAGCAATTCGTTCAAGTCCTCGAACACCTCGCCTACCCGCAACTCGGCGTTGTTCAGGCCAAGAGCGGCCAGGCGGGCGGTATTCAGGGCATGGGCGGTTTCACTGGGGTGCTGCAGCAGGATGACGCGGGTACGGCTGTCGAGCGCGGGGATCAATGAGCAGAGGCAATGGTCGAGCGGGCGCTGGCAGCGCTCGCAGCGGGGTCTGGGCATGGGGTTCTCCTTGGCGGGAACAGTTTGCCACAGAACCGGGGCCCGCTTTGCGGGCCTTTCGCCGGCAAGCCAGCTTGTGTCTTCAAGGTCTCTTAAACTCGAAAGGGTGAGAGCAGTGGATGGCAGACTGAAAGCCAGATGTGCTCTAAAGCACGAGTGGGAGCCTAGTCGCCATCCACCTCTCACTCTGACCTAAGCCCGAACAGTTGAATGAGTGGCGAACTCGTAGTCACAAGCTAGGGCTAAGTCAGAGTGCTCTCACTTCTTGAGTGTAAGAGGGCTTGGCGATGATTTCCTACTTCGTTGGTCTCGACGTTTCGAAAGCGACTCTGGATGTGGGCTTTCTTCCTGAAAGTATTCCCCAGTTCCAGGTCAGGAATGACCCAGAGGGCTTTGCGCAACTGATCGCATGCCTGAACGAGCTTGAGGTCGAACGGGTCTTGCTGGAAGCCACTGGTGGCTATGAACGAGCCGTATTCAAAGCCTTGCGACTGGAGGGTTTGAACGTCATCAGGGTCAACCCCAAGCGCTGTCGGGACTATGCGAGTGCCATGGGCAAAATTGCCAAGACTGACAAGATCGACGCCCAGATGCTGGCGCGGTTTGCCAGGGATTTCGAGGACTTGCCGCAGATAGAGCCTAATCAAGATCGGGATGAACTGGGAGAGCTCATCAAACTCCGTGGCAATCTTGTCCAGCATCGGGATGATGACAAGCGTCGGATGAAACAAACCACTTCAGTTACGGCCATTACCGTTTATACCGAGCATGTCGCTTACCTGAATGATCAGATTAAGGCTTTGGACAAGGCGATTGAGCGCGCCTCGAACGTGCTGGATCGCACGACAGCCATGCGGCTAAGGTCTGTGAAAGGGATTGGCGTCATCAGTTGTGGCACCTTCATGGCCTACCTACCTGAGCTGGGACGCGTGACGGGGCGCGAAATTGCAGCCTTGGCTGGGTTAGCGCCGTACAACAAAGACAGCGGCAAGAAGAGTGGCCCGAGGAAGATCGAAGGCGGGCGTTACAGAGTCCGCAAGGCGGCCTACATGTCGATCTGGTCAATGATCCAGCATGTCCCAGAAGTTAGAACCCGCTATGAAGACCTGATAGCCCGAGGCAAGTGCGCAAAAGTTGCCGCAGTGGCGTGCATGCGCGTGTTGCTGGTGCGCCTGAACGCAATGCTGCGTGACGGAACGGAGTGGAAAGAGCTCAAGCCTCAGGTACCCGCAACCTGATCACGAACGAGGATCGATTTTCTACAAATGCGGGCTTCGCCAACGACACCGCTACGCGGTATCGAGCGAAGCCCTGCCCGAATGGCACGCTTGAAAATAAATTTCTAAAGACAGTTGCTCCCAC